>JAFQOE010000164.1 GCA_017395635.1 Lachnospiraceae bacterium
AGTTTTAAGCGGATCAAGCTCTCGTTCTATACATTCGACAGAAGCATAAAACGATTTCAAGTCAATACAAAGATAAGTTCGATTTTTTCTTTGATTATCCATTTTTATGCTCCTTTCGATAGATTAAAGTACAGATATATTATACCACATTCTCTGTGTCCATTCAATGAATAAGAGAAAGTTTGTTTGCTTTTAATAACATGAGCCTATCACTCCGCAAAGAGCGATAGGCTCTGTTGTTTTATTTATCTTTCACATGAATATCAATATCCGTTGTTCCGATATACATATCATCATTTCCGTCAAGGGTGTGATATTTTACGATTGTATAATCAGGGTATTTGTAAACTTGGCTACCACCGTCTTTGTAAACAAGTTCATCAATTACACCGTCTGATACATCCTGATTTGCTTTTGCAAGGATTGCAGACATTGTAATTTTACCACGCTTAAGAGCGTGAGCAAGAGAGTGTTGCTCTCCGTCAACTGTTATAATCACATCCTCAAGACCGTGATAATAGAGATTATACTGTCTATGCCAAAAAGATTCTGAGTCGCTATCGTGTGGTTGTGCTTTGTTATATATTTTCTTGGTTGTATGCTCATTTGACGGAACTACCTTCATTTTCCAATCACGGAAGCCCTCGACAGATATATCATCAGTTTTTATAGATGACATTTTACCATCATCCGTATTGATTTTACCCTTATAATAGATAACCACCATTCGACCTGTTCCATAGAGATAATCTATATGGTCTGTGCCATATTCGATTTTTATTTTCTCTGCAACAGTTCTTTCATATTCATCATTCGCAGGTTCAACAATCATATAGGTTGTTGTTTCTTCTAATACCTTGCCAACAAAACTTTGTTCTTCATTATCTAACGGATAATCGTTTTGTTCTACTTCTGGTGGAGCATAGTCATATCCCCACGAAGAAAAAACAACGGGTTTGTTATTCTTCATTCGGTTCATATCAATAGCATAAGCACCGCCGATGGCAATAGTAATTAGAATAAGGACAGATAGAATAATTAAGACTTTCTTTTTCATATCACATCACCGTCCTTTATTTATCATTAGTGTCAAATATTAGCCACGCACCATTTACGAGAATTTCAACTGTGTTTTCTTTGCCCGTTACTTTAATGTAGGGATAACCCACACCAAAGTTTGATTGGTCATTCTTTGTAGGGAACTCTGTTCCGCTAACCTCAGATGTGATTTTACCGTCATATTCATCGGTTGATGGTCTATCACTATCATCACCTGTGTTAGTATATAATTCTCCGTCAATCATAACCATTAGTGGTAAATCGTATTTCACAGATTGATTTTCAAAAATGTCTTGCCAACATTCAGGTGTATCAGCACCTTTGGTATAGTATTGTTTTCCATCCATTTCATAAATCCAAAGTCCGTTCTTTACGATTGTTCCATCTTCGTATTCAATTTGAACGCAATAGGCATCACTTCCGGGTTCGAGCTTGTCTTTTTCTACTTCCTTGTCGATTGTGAAGCTCTCTAACCAAGTGATTATTTCATCAAGATATTCTTCAGGAACTTCAACTTCTTCCAATGTTGTGTCATTGTAGAATAATATCCGCTTTATATTTTCCGTCTTGAAAAGCTGAACATTTTTATCTCCGTTTGTGTTGCTACAAGCTATCAAGCTAAAAACCATAACTAAAGATAAGATTACAGTTATAAACCTTTTCATATATTCACCGCCTTTATTCTGTTGTGGAAATATCAGGATCGGAACCGGGAAGCATTTCCTCCCAATAACCTCTGATTACTTGTTTTCCAAATATATATCCTCTGTATGAAGTAACTTTTCGAGGTTCAACCTCTGATACAAAATTTCCTTCAATTTCAAAAGAATAGCCAAGACCAACATATTTCCCGGAACCGCCGTCTTGCATTGATTCAGAGCAGATGCAAAACATTGGTTTGCGATAACTATGTACGAGCGAAAAATCAATAATACCGAGGGAAATCCATACTACAACTGCACAGATTATACCTATAATAACTCTTTTCTTTTTCATAGACATCCCTCCGAACACTATTTATCGGATTTGTCTGTAAAGCCTACAATGGCGGTTATTAAGCCGATTGCACCAATGCCCCATGTGATGTAAGCAAGGTGTCCGTTGTGCGATAATTCAAGGCAAATTGCGAATAGAATTATCGCAATACCTAAACCGATTTTCTTCATAAAATCGACCTCCTTATTTAGCAAAGGCATATTCACCCATAAATAAGATCTCGCCATTTGCATTGTCTTTAATTACAAAAGTAAATGGTTTATTGAACTTTACTTCAATGGGTTCAGGAGGCATTGCCGAACCTGCCATGCCGAGTGCGGTTACTGCTGCAGCTTCAGTTCCTTCTTCATCAACCTTTATGTATGTTTTATGTATGCTCGAATCAATCCACATATTTCCGTTATCAAACATTTTCTCAAACTCTGCATTTTCTTCAAAAGCTCTGTTTATACCGATTGTTTTTAATATGTCATTAAGTCCGGTGCTATATTCGATATTGAATTTTGGAACTGAAAGAGTTATATATGTTGAGTCCATTTCAGCCTTGTTCAAAACTTCTTCAGGTGAAAAGCTCCCGTCTGACATCATAAGATACATACTGATATTTACACCGTCTAATTTCTTTGTTTCAATATGCTCACCGTTTTCATCGAAAACATCCTGACGGGTAAGATACGGAAGTGCTACGATTGAAACTCCGTCTGTGTTTGCATAGCTCATCCACGCTCTGCGGTTCATAAAGTCTATTTCCGTCTGTGAACTATCTCTTGATGTAAACACATCTTTTTCTGTTGCACCCTTGTTGAATTCATTCAGCCATCTGCCTTTGAAGTAAACTGCATTAACGAGCATTGCCCAAAAGTCTTTGTTATCTTCGGTAATGATTGTAGGGATTTTACCTTCAGTTTTGTCATTTACCCAACCATTGATTTCGCTTACTGCGTTTTTATCAGTTACAATGTCTGAAGTTGCATCAAAGGTCTTTGAGAGCATATCCTGATATGTTTTTGAAAATCTCTGAGGTGTCTTGTCAGAATTTATCCATATTGAATTAGATACATTAAGTGTCAATATATCCGATTCGGAATATTTATCAAGCATAGCTCTTGTGCTATTATTGTAGTTTTCTAAATCTTCTACACCTATTACTTTTAAGATTTCTTCTAAAGTTTCGCCTGAAGCTCCGTTTGCAGCCATCATAAGTGCCATTTTGATTGATAGCGGAGAGAACATATAGTTCTTATCTACGGGCATATTTGCATTTAATTTGTCCGCAAAAGTGAGGTTATCCCACTTACCATCATCTTGCTTTGTATTGAATCTATTATATACTCTAACGATAGTTGCAATAGCTTGTTCCGTTGTAAAGGTGTCCTTTGGTGCGAAATTCTCACTACCAACACCGCTCATAATACCAATCTTACAAATATCTTGAATAGGTTCCTTAGCCCAATCTGAAATATCTTCTGCATCCTTAAATGTTATATATTGCAGATTTGTTCCTGCTCCGGAATGAAGCACATTTACAAGACGAAACAGAATTGTTGCTGCTTCTTCACGGGTAAGCAAGTCATTCGGAGCAAATTCTGTTGATGATTTTCCGTTGATAATGCCCATTGCATTTAGAATCTGAACTTTAACATTGTCTGTATCCTTAAACGCAATGTGTCCGTCATCAACAACAAGCTCTCCGACCATACTGCAATAGTTATAAATCAGTTCGCAAAAATTCTCACAGTTAATCGACATACGATAGGGATAAACAACATCATCATTTATGATTTTTAATGATTTTGCTTTGTCAACACTCTCTTTCGCCCAATCGCTCGGCGGTGCAGGTGGTGTTCCGTC
>JAFQOE010000078.1 GCA_017395635.1 Lachnospiraceae bacterium
ATAAACGGTTTGCTTCAGTGTTGGGTTGGCTCAGAAACAGCAGCTATCATTTTAAAAGCAGTCAATGCAAAAATGAGCAGCAATTCTCTGAAAGAAGCCATAAAAAGCCGAGACCCTGAAAAAATAATGATAGAAGTATTGCGATTTATGGTGGCATTATATTCCTTCCACTGTGAATGTTTTACCGGAGAAACACTGGTCAGTACTACAGAAGGCGATAAACGCATCGATGAAATCGAAGTTGGGGATTATGTTTATGCATACGATACAGAGACGGAAGAAACCGTTCCAGCAAGGGTAACTTATGTATCCGTAACAGAAACCAATATCTTAGTCCATATATATACTTCCGAAGGAGAAGGAATCAAAACCACCATGCTTCATCCGTTTTATGTGAAGAACGCAAAGAATGGAGAAGATGAAACATACGGAATATGGAAGGCATCTGCCAATCTGGTAGCCGGAGATGAACTTCTGACGGATGATGGAAGGGTTGTATATGTAGAAGAGGTAAGGATAGAAAGACTTGCTGAAAGTATTAAAGTATACAATCTGGAAGTAGAAGGGCTTCATACTTATTATGTGGGTAATGGAGTGCTGGTGCATAATCAGTATGGTAAAAAGAATACAAATGATGGTAATGAGAGTGGTAGTACAATAAGCGATCAAGAACCAGATTTATACCACTATACAGATGCGGATGGAGCCAAAGCTATTCAGGAATCAGAAATGATAAAAACGGATAGCAAAGGAAGAGTTTTTGTAACAACCGACGAAATCAAACCCCAAGATGCTAATAATGCGTTGTTTATGGGGACAAAAGGTGATGACTGTGCTACACATAGAGTAGAAATTACATTGGTCGATCCTAATGATATTAATTTGACTACGAAAGGAGTTACACAACCTAATGAATTAATTTATTTTGGAATAATTAGAAATGGAAAAAATGCTAATTTTATTGTAAAGGAGAATGATTTTTAATGAATGAAACGAAACTAGAAATCGGAGATTATTATGTATTATTAAATTTGCATAAAGCATTATTAGAGGCAAAGTTTCATATGAATCCGGATAATATATTAGTGTGTTCAAGTCCAATTATTGCAGATTTGTCTAATGAAATAGTAGATATATTAATTAAGTTGGATGAAATCAAGGATAAAAATAATAAAGAAAAATGGGAGAACTGGAGGAGATTGAAAAATCAAGAATTTTATAAAGAAAGAGCAGTCAAAAATGCTCTTTTAAATGATAGGTGGCTAAAGTTGGATGATGAAGGCAAAGTAAAATGTACAAAAAATTTATTAAGTCCGTTTAAAGCAACAGAAGACGAAATTAAAACTTTTATTACAGAGGTCAATGAAGTTTTTTGTGTTGCTGAAGAGATTGTTGGAAATGACACCAAATAATTGTATCAAAGAAATTTAATGCAATTATATATGAATTTCGGGATTAATAGAACAAAATACAATTTTTCGATAAGGATTTTAAGGTATAGAAAGCAAAAATAAATAATTATATATAGCTTGTTATTATGTGTAAAATTTATGATAAGCCTGTAGGAAAAAACAGTGGATGCCGGGGGAGAAACAGTTTATAGTTATGATACCTTCGGAAGACTTATAAAAGTCACAAACGATATGGGTACCATCAGCTACACTTACGACGAATACAGCCGTATTTCCTCAAAAGACACCTATGACCTTGGAACCATTGTTTACGGTTACGATTCTTATGGAAGGGTAGGACGCATCACCACAAAAGTAAACGGAACCGAAACCGGAACCACGTCCTATGAATACGACCGGATGGACCGTATTGTAAGGGTCATTGCCCATGACGGAACCGCCACTGTTTATGAATATGATGCCATCGGAAACCGCACCGCAGTAAGACACGAAGGCGGACTGACCGTAACCTATGAGTATGACACCTGTTCAAGATTAATCAATGAAACCGTAACAGACAGGGATTCCAACGTGTTAATGTTCTACCATTACACCTACGGAAACGCCGGAGAAAAAACACAGGCAGTAGAAGTGGTAAGGGAATCCGCTAACGACACCACGGTAACCGTTATCTGTAATGATTATAGTTATGACAACCTGTTAAGATTAACCGGAGAAACCATACAGGTGGCTGAAAATGTACCGTTTGATACTGTGGTAAAAGGAACTGCAGGAGATGAAGATTCCCAAAATGCAACCACAGAAAATGAAACTTGCAATGATGGAAGTTCTGAAACAGAAACTTCCGCAGAAGAAACAGTAAGTAGAGATTCTGGTACTGAAAGTACGAACACCATCGATATCACAGGAATTACCTGGGATGGCAGTATCACGAACCAGTACACCTACGATGCAGTCAGCAACCGCACAGGCAAAGTCACCACAGTAAACGGAACTGTCTACGAAATGGCAGACAGTATCGAAACCGGAATTACTGTTTACACTTACAACGAACTGAATCAGTTAGTTTCAGCAGCAAACGGCGACACCACCATCACCTACACCTACGATATCAATGGAAATCTGGTATCGGAACACGGCGGAAGTGAAGACAAGACCTATACTTATGACACCGACAACCGTCTGATGATTGTCACCTTAAGCAGTGGAAATAACGTCACCATAGAATCCTACACCTATGACTACGAAGGAAACAGGATTAGTAAGCAGTTAAACGAAGACGGAAAGATTTACTACCTGAATGACACCTTCCAGTATTTAACCCAGGTAGCCCTAGAACTAAAGAAACAGGAAGATGGAACTTATGGCGTAAATAAGTATTACACAAGAGGAACAGAGTTAATTAAGGCGGATATCTACGAAGACAGTGAAGGTAATCAGGTATCAGAAACATACATCACAAAACAGTATATCATGGACGGTCACGGTTCTGTTACTGCATTGGCAGAAACGAATGAAAACGGAAATGTGGTAACAGACACTTACACTTACGATGCCTACGGAATTCTTTTAAAGAAGACCGGAACCACGGATAACGATTACCTTTATACCGGGGAACAGTATAACGAAGCCACAGGACTTTACTACCTGAGAGCAAGATACATGAATCCGGAAACCGGAACCTTCATCAGCATGGACAGCTACGCCGGAAGTCTTGATAATCCGGTAAGTTTACACAAGTACCTATATGCCAATGCAAATCCAGTGATGTATACAGACCCGACAGGATATTTCTCTTTATCAGAAAGTTCCGTTGTACAGGGAATGAAAAGTGTACTGAATACCGGAATGCAATCTCTTGGTAATTTAAAAAAGGTCATGAGCTGGGCGAATATGGCAGTTACCCTATATGATATACATGAACAAGTCCAGTTATTACAGTCTGGCGAAGGAAGTGTATTAGGATTAGTCTTAGCCATAGCAGGAGGAATTGCCACACAGGCATTGCTGAACTGTGCTTTGACAAAATTATTAGGCAGTGCAGCTGTTACAGTGCTAAAGGTGATAGGAGTGGCACAGGATGCAGGTTCCTTCCTTGAAGCAGTAAAAAGCGGAGACCCGGAAAAGATTGTAGTAGAAACCGTAAGGCTTATAGTTTCTCTATTTACATTAAAATGTCAGTGTTTTACCGGAGAGACTTTAGTAAGCACCACAGAAGGTAACAAACGAATCGATGAAATAAAAGTCGGAGATTACGTTTATGCATACGATACCGAAACCGGAGAGAAGGTTGCATCCAAAGTCACCTATGTATCCATCACAGAAACAGACATTTTAGTCCATGTATATACTTCTGAAGGAGAAGAAATTAAAACTACCATGCTTCATCCATTTTATGTGAAGAATGTAAAAAATGGTGCGGAGGAAGAATATGGGACATGGAAGGCAGCTTCAAACCTTGTAAATGGTGATGAACTTCTGACTGA
>JAFQOE010000165.1 GCA_017395635.1 Lachnospiraceae bacterium
CTAAAACCGTATCCTGATTACTTATATTTGCTTGTCTTATTGCATCTTTTATTAGCACTTTATCAATAGTAAAGTGCTGACCCGTAAAACGAACGGGCAATTTCTTTTTTGTCATTAGTAACTTCTTACAGGTGAATACTTACCTTTACCTAAAATAGAACCGAATTTTGAGTGGCGGAATGCAAACATCAAAGCCAATCCTGTAACAATATAACCACCTATAGTAATGCCTAAGCATTGGAGATTGGTCTTAACAAACATTGTTTTAAAACCTGCATTCATAATGAAACCTTTCACATAGATGTCATTATAGAGGTAAAAAGCCAAACAAACAACTATACCTACAATAATATAAGCGACTCTACGCTTGATATATGACTTGTCAATACCTCCTTTATAAGGAATCATCAACGAAATTAAGAATGCTATCAAAATAGCCACTAAAAATACCACAACTGCATAAATCATAGTATTTTCTTGCAAAGCTTGCAACTGAGGAAGGGTTGTAATTCTTGTCATATCTCTTAGATTTAATATTTATTACTCTTTATATAAATTGAATATAAAACCGCAGAATTCATCATCTTTTGAATCTCTGGATCAAAAAGACATTGCTTTACACTTTCTGTTACTGATACATTTAGATTTCCGGGATTTCCAATTGCATCAAAATTGAACATAGAAGCATAGTTGTCAAAAACATTTTGACAATTAGAAACACAAATATCTATTTTGGTGTAATTGAATGGGCTACCTGTCAAGAAGCTAGGATTCCACATATTTACATCAAAATACAGATTTACAACTCCATGCTTATCAAATTCTTCTTTGTCATAAATGAACGAATTTGGTGAATGAGCTAATTGCGAAATTGTGGTTGCCTCTATATGCTCTTCTCCTGAAGCTTCTTCCGTAGGAGTATCTTGTACATAGTAATAATTAAAATAATCAGAGTTGATGTCATATACATTGACTTCAATGTCTGAAATCCTAAATCCGCCATAACTATTTCTATCAACTTTCAAACCGCCAATAACACATTCACCATTAGGCAAAGTTTCTCCTGTATTGGGGTCAAGTCCTCCCATTACAACACTTTCAATGGCGTTCCAATCTACAGGCCAATCTTGAATTTCATAATTTCCACATGGTGTAACAGATGCAGATAATGTTTCATTTACATTAAGGCTTTTACCTTCAGCCATTATGGTTGGATGATCTGCTGATAAATGGAACATTTCTACATCAGGGAAATTCTCTAATTTTACAGTCTGGCAAATTCTATCATAAATATTTCCTTCTAAACGATTATCAGTGAATATAAAATAGAATCTCTTTTTATTGTAATCAATTCCTTTATGCTTTTCTACATAAGGTTCTGCTAGAATATAAATGTCATGCCCTTTTCTCAACCAAGTTTTCAATGCGTCTGCCATATACGGGTCGTTGATACCGCCATATGCAATGTCTTTCTGATAATATTCGCCATCTGTTAAGAATACAGCTTCAGAATTTCCTGCTGCGATTAAATTAGCTGCTTTTTCAAGGTCTGCATAATTAACTTCAACGATATTTCTTAATTCACGATAAATGTCTATATTTGTTTCTTCTTGAATGTTTGGCCCCTTAATAGAGTAATAATGCTTTGTCGCATTCACTAATGAAGGTTCTAAACTTTGGAAGAAACTAGAATGTTGCCCCAACGTGATACATGTTGAATAATCCACATATAATGATAAATCATCGCCTTTAATTGGATTTACAGTCTTAGAAAAATATGACTGATGAAAATCTTTAATGTATTTAGTATCTGGTGCCGAATTATTTTCACTACAACCAGACATAATTAAACTGATTGAAACCATAGTGGTCGCAATCATAGCTCTAACTGTTTTGAAGGGCATATCCATACGCATTTTTACACTTTTAAATAATCAATTTATTGGGTATCTCTTAATAAGAGACACCCAATAATAGATTTATCACTGACAATTAGTGACATAATGAAATTGTAAGAGGATATTTGCTAAACAATTTTGAGCTCTTCAAATTTATACGCAAAATAAATTACCAGTTTTTAGGCTCTATTTGCAATATTTTGTGTACCTTTGCATTACGGCTAGGTGTCTCTTATTAAGAGAGGATAAAATTTGCTAAACAATTATAGTCCTTTGAGTATGATTGAGTTTGCATCATCGATAATATTAGAATCTAATGATGCCAAATATATTTGAGTCGTAGTTTCTGAATCATGTCCCATACCTTCACTAATTACAGATAATGGAATTCTCTTGCTCCTAGCTGCACTGGCCCATGAATGACGTGCTACATACATCGTCAAAGGAATAGTAACTTTTACCATCTTAGCTACTTCTTTCAAACTCTTATTTACAGCATATAAAGTATGTTTGTATAAGCATCTTTCATTACCTATTGAACTTTTCAGAATTGGCAATAGGTAAAGTTCCATCTGATTTTCCCATTTGTGAAAAATATCCTGCATGCATTGTTCCCATTTTACATATAATTGTTGTCCTGTTTTGTGGCGTCGATATGATAAAATTCCATTTGCGAGGTCTTTCTTTTTCAAGTATGCCATATCTATGAAAGACATTCCTCGTGTGTAAAATGAAAATAAGAACATATCACGTGCAAAGTCCAATGAGGGATGTAATGACAAATCGAGGTTCTTAATCTGCTTGATTGCCTTCAATGGAATGGCTCGCTTGACTGTTTTATCAATACCTGTATAGACATGTTTGAAAGGATGACATTGTTTTGTCAGTTCTTTTTCAACAGCACGATTATAGACAGCCCTTAAAATACGCATATAAAAAGAACTGCTATTTTTTGTGACACCACGATTATGCAAGTATGATTCATATAGGAGCATTAAATCAGAATCAAATTCTGCAAACAATAAATCTTTACCATTACGAAATGTCGTAAAACTATTCAATGTTGCATGATATGTCTCTGATGTCCTATATTTGCCCATCAGTTTCAATTGTGCAATCTGTTTCTGCATAAACTTGAAGAAAGATTGTTCATTTACCTCTGTTTGAAATCCTTCAACGATATCATTCGATGTAAAATGAGTGTTGTTATATTCATATCGTGATATAAGTTTTTCAACACATGTAACATCCAATTTTATACGTTCTTCAATAGAACGCAGATAATCATATCTATCGGGGCATTCAAAGACAAGCTTGCAACTTTTGTCATCCCATTCAGAATTAAAGATTCGGTAGTCCGTCTTTATTTGACGGACCACACGATTCTTTATCACTTGATAATAAATAGTTCCTTCTTTACCATCTATAGTAGAAGGACGAAATTTAACTTTTATTGATACCATATTCTACTTAAATCATTAATACTTATTTGGTTAATTTGCAGGTTATAATCTAAATCCCTTGTATGAATTAACCTTTAGTTCATCAGATGATGGTAAAACGGGAGAATTTTTCTCTTGCATTGGTTTTAAATCCTCCTTATTGGATATTCCATTATCTATTTGTTCTTCTTTTACATTCTCAGGAGCAGGATTGTTCTTGGCAAGTTCCAACTGAATCTTACGGTCAAGGGCTGAAAGTTCGGTCTTCAACTGTTTCAGTTCATCTTCCTTCTTCCAGACTTTTCCGGCCAGTTCTTGCAGTTGCGGAATATCCTTTGCCAAAACCTCATTTTTCTCTTTCCGTTGGGAGATTATACCGGGTATCTTCTCCAACGCATTGAGGAAGTTGGTAGCAGCGGCTTTCGGATCTGCCATTGCCAAATGTCCGTTGTTGAAGGTATATTTGTAATGACCCTCGATTACAAAACGGTTCTCAATGGTAGCCAACCCACTTGCAAGCGATGTTTCGCTGATTACCTTGATAGGAAATCCGTACAATTCACCCACACGAACATACTGACCGCCCGTAGTGGCATTCTTGGCTATCTCCTGCAACTTCTTTCCGATGGCTTTTTCATCAGTAGAAGGAAAGTCGTCCAACTTTATCAGGTTCTGCCGGCTCCCGTCCTTATCAGTCTTGGCAAGAGAAAGGAACTTGTTGTAGTCTGCCGTCATGCCGTCAATGATTACACGGTTGTTGTCATACTCCTTCTGAATGCCATTCAAGGTAAACTCCGCATTTGCCTTGCCCTTGTTGAACGACTTGCGTTCCCCTTCCAAAGAGGCTATACGCTTTTCCAGCTTCGCCTTTTCAAGCAGATCGGTGTTACCCGAAAGGATAGCCATATACTCCGAGAAGTTCATGCCCGATTTCTCGTCCATAGCACCCTCGTCAATGGTTCTTGCACCCATAGCACCGCTTTTGAGCTGTGTGATGAAGGTCTGCTTGCAATGGAGCAGGTTGAACTTGTAACTGTCCAATGACTTTTCCACCGCATAG
>JAFQOE010000079.1 GCA_017395635.1 Lachnospiraceae bacterium
AAAGAACAGTTCCCGGCAGATGTAACCACCATTCATAACGGTTACTTCTCTCAGGATAAAAAAGGTGTATTCAAAGATACCAAAGGCGATACAACCGCCGACTATGATACATACAACACCATTATGAAAGACAAGGAATGGCTTTTAAGCTATGATTGTCCGCTTCGCTTTATCTTCTCTCACTCTGCTCTTAAAGAGGGTTGGGATAATCCGAATGTATTTCAGATTTGTACCCTTATCGACCAAAAGAATACCTTTACCTGCAGACAAAAGGTTGGTAGAGGTTTAAGACTTTGTGTTGACCAAACGGGCGAAAGAATTGAAGATAAAAATATAAACATTCTTCATGTAATGGCAAACGAAAGCTTTGCTGAATTTGCAGAAACTCTGCAAAAAGAAATTGAAACTGAAACCGGAGTTAAGTTCGGCACACTTCAAATTAGCTTGTTCAGCGGTCTTACATATACAGAAACTAAAACTGTTGAAAAGACTATTACCAAAGAGCAGGCACAGACAGTTGTTGAAGCATTAAAGACAAGTGGAGCCGTAACAAGTGACGGTAAAGTTGATGTTCAGAAAGCTACAACCGAAGTTATCGTACCTAAAGAACTTGAAGCCGTTAAGTCAGAAGTTATTAAGGTTATTGAAAAGAGCGAAACTGTTGATGTTGAAGAAATCGCAGGAACATCTTATACCGAAGAAGTTGAAGAAGAAAAGACAGTTACCTATGATGATGCAAAGGAACTGATAACACACTTTGAAGATAAAGGCTATGTATCGAAATCAGGAAAGATTAAAGATACAATGAAAGAAGCTCTCTTAAACGGTACTCTTGACCTTCCGAAGAAATTTGAAGCAGCAAGAGAAAGACTTGAAAGCATCGTTAAGAAAGCCGACAACAGAGTGCCTATCCGTGACGATTCTAAAGAGGTTATTGTCCGTCTTAACAAGCAGGTAATGCTTTCACCTGAATTTATGGAATTATGGGGTAAAATCAAGCAGAAAACCGCTTACAGAGTGGTTATTGATACACCAAAGCTTGTTGAGAACTGTGTAAAGGAATTAAAGGCTATGCCGCAAATTCCAAAAGCAAGACTTATTTCTAAAACTGCTGATATTGATATTCAGAACGCAGGTGTCAACTATGTTGAAACAGAGTTCAGAACAACCGACTTGGAAGATACATATACATCACTTCCTTATATTCTCGGTATTATCAGCGAAGAAACTTTGATTAAGAAATCAACTGTTGCTGAAATCATTATGAAAAGCGGCAGAGCACAAGACTTCTTAAACAATCCGCAGAGTTTTATGGAACAATGCCTGCAGATTATCAAAAACAACCGTCACGCACTTGCTATTGACGGAATTAAATATGTGAAGCTTGACGGAAAAGAATACTATGCACAGGAAATCTTTGATTCAAGTGAGCTTGTAGCAAACCTTGATAAGAACGCAGTTAAGGTTGAACATAGTGTCTATGACCATATTATCTATGACAGTTCAACTGTTGAAAAGCCTTTTGCACTTGCACTTGACAACGATCCTGATGTAAAGATGTTCTTCAAAATTCCTGACAGATTCAAAATTGACACACCAATCGGAACATATAACCCGGATTGGGCGGTACTTTGGGAAAAGAACGGCGAACAAAAGCTTTACTTTATCATTGAAACAAAAGGCACAACTTCGCTCTTTAACTTAAAGACACCGGAACAATTAAAGATACATTGTGGTATGGAGCATTTCAAAGCGCTTGATAACGGCCTTGAAATGCATGTAGCAACCGATTGGAACAAATTCAAAATAAACGAGTAAACAAGGTGGTGATACCGTGACGGATGCAGAATTTAATACACTTCTTGACGAGGTTATATCCTCTCTTGAGGAAAAAGGCTACGAACCCTATGAGCAGATTTACGGATATGTTCAGACGGGTAATGAAACCTATATAACCCGTCACGGTAATGCACGAGAAAAAATTAAGCTATTGGATAATAGCAAATT
>JAFQOE010000166.1 GCA_017395635.1 Lachnospiraceae bacterium
ATTTAAGCCTCTAATTAAGGATATTCTTGATTTTTATGGTCTATATTTTACTGGTAAGAATGAATTGGATTGGGATATAGAATATGCTGAAAAGGATGTCGTAGAACGAGAATTATGCAAGATGTATGAAGTATATAAATCTTGGGGAGGAACTATAAAATTTTGGGAGAATTATCAGCAACGGTATACTCATGTATAACTATGCGTTATATTTTATAACTAAATACGTTAGCTAATAATGGACAATATATTTGCCCCAGTCATAATTGGCTGGGGCGATTTAATCTTTACAATTGAATAGAGGTATATAATTATTTAGTACGATTAAAACCGTTCTTGAGAATATTCAAGAAAATTTCATTGTGAGCCTTTGCGTCTTTAATAAATGCATCTATTGAGAGGATGTAAGTTCCAACTTTGTGAGGCTTGCTATCGTCCTCTATATCCGTATACCAATTATTTTCTTTATAATATAAACTGTCTTTAGAGTATAACGGCGTATATTGGTTATTCCTAAGCGACAACTTGAACTCTGGTGTGAATTCAACTATTCCATAAAACCACATCCTTTGTATTTTATTAGGATAATGTTTGAGTAACTTGATAGCGCGCTGTTGTAATTGACTTTCAACTTCTTCTGTTTTTGCTAATGTTATTCCTCGTTTCTTTAATTCTATTATAACGACATCTACTGAATTATCTTCTGCATTAGTTGGATCACTAGAAAATACTATTGCGATATCTGGTCGTCCATCATCTTTGACATCATTGGCTTTTTGTGTGATTTCATCAAGGACTTCCGTCATTGTTCGCTCACTCATTGCGGTACTATATGTCATATACTTATTATCTAATAACCATAAATTGTTATTATAAATACTATCAATATCAGCATGTTGCATAATAGTACGTTTGGGTAATATAATGTTATGCAAATTTGCCTCTGAATCTTCTCTCGTATACTGCTCAACTTTGGCTATAATTTTTTCTCTATAAAGAATATATTGTGCTAAGGTTCTTGATGACACATCTATAGCCTTAGCATATTTTTCATCATCAAGTGACTGTACCTCAAGAATTTCTTTTTGGTCACGCAAGAATAACTTTTGAGCCTCTTCAATAGATTTTGTACGCGATATAATGCCAATCTCGTCATCATTAAAGTACCCTAATAAATGAGGGTATACTTTCTTTAGCGATTCTCTAACTTGCTGATTTTGCTCTTTAACATTGGGGATTTGTTCCTCAATAATTTTGGCAATTTGTTCTCTAAATATAGTTTTAATACTTTTTAAATCGCCATCTTTAAGTGTTAAGTGCTGTCTTGCGGGGTCTACTTTACCATTAAAAAATGACGAATTTAGGATGAAAATAATTTGATATCCACACGATGGGAGATTTTCCATTGATATAATATCATCTAGGTTCTGAGTCCTATTATCAACACACAATGCCGTCATAAGAAATGTAGAAGATGTATCTTCTGTTTTTATTATGGCATAGTCTAAGCTAGAACTTTCAAACATAGCTATTCTGTCAATATTGACTGGCGTAGAACTCATTGCAGGTATATCCTCCATGGAAATAACTGATTTATGAGGTCCGATGATATGTTTTTTATTCTTGTGAGGGATATCTATTTCAAATGTTATATCTATATTTCGTCCTGCCTTTTTGATAAAATATAACCTTGAGAAAAACTCTTGCAGTATCTGACGTTTTAGATATTCCGGGGTAATAACAGAATAACTACTCAATCTTTTTAATGAGCAATCTTTAAAGAGCAATTTAGTCTCTTGTTTGCCATCTGCATTGTCAGATAGTTGCATATTAGACCTCTCTTTGTCAAACTCATCATTAAAAGTAAAAATGCGATGGTGTGAGTCATAATAACTAGAAACTTGAATCTCATTAAAATAACTTAAATATACAAGTCGCCCAACTCCCTTGTGGGTATCTTCTTCAACTTTTAACAACTCGCAGAATTTATCATATCGTTCACTTGTAAAACCTTCTCCATTATCCGTAATTTCGATCTGTAATGTTTCCTGCTTTTCAAGTGAATCAATAAAAATGCGAACATCAATTTTTGTCGCATTGGCATCGAGGGAATTTGCTATCGCTTCTTTAAAAACTTGTTCTAAGGAAGGATTAGTGAAAAATAATTTTACTGCTTGTTTGGTGTTAACTCTCATAATGCAATCGCGTTTCTTCTACAAAGATACTAAAAATAAGCCAATCAACACAAGGTCCCTTTACATATTAGTTATTAAACAATAACGATCCCTAATAACCATATCCTTCTCCAGCTTTTATCTCTTCCCATAGTCGCAGTCCTTACTGCTCTGCCATCTTGCGGCCAGCATCGTAAGCTCGCTGTAAGTCCTCCTCCCAATGGTCATCGCGCCAAGCATGCTTTGCCTCCTCGGAGAAACTGCCGAGTTCGAAATTGTCGTATTTTGCCACTTGACAAGTGTTGTAGCCGATGATGCGTTCTGGCTCGCCGAGGGCCGTTGTGAGGCACCACTCCATCGTACCGAAATGGTTGCTGTTGTTGCGCTCGGGCGTGCCGTTCATCGTCTCGACAAGCACCACAGGCATACACTTCGGTGCGGTCAGGCTGTAATCGTTGTACGAAAGCCACGGGAACGCCAGACGCTCCAAGAAGGCACGCATCTTGCCCGTCACCTCGCCGAAATAGATGGGCGAGCCAAGCACCAAGCCGTCCGCCTCGGCAATCTCATCCAAGAGGGGCGAGAGCGCATCCCGAAAGCGACAGATATTCGACGCCTTGCCTTTGAGTTTGCAAGCCATACACGATGTACAACCCTTATAATCAATGTCGTAGAGTCGCACTATCTTCACCTCAACATCCTCGCCGACCGACTTTGCACCCTCTACAAATCGCTGCAACAACTGCGCTGTATTCATATTCTTTCGCGGACCACCATCCACAATCACAATCTTTTTCATATCGCTCTGTTTTTACTCCGAATCGTTCAAGATGTATGCCACTATTCTGTCATGTAGGCTGATACCACTTTAAGAATCTCATCACCCCAAACCTCCCATTTACGGATGCCAAAACCGCTGATGCTCATCAGTTCTTCTCGTGTTGTCGGTTTGTCTGTTGCGATAAGTACAAGGATATTGTTATGCAGAAGGTAGTATGACGGCAACTCTTTCTCCATTGCCACACGGGTACGCATTGCACGCAACAAACCAAGCAGTCCCATATCGGTCAGTGTGTTGCCCTCGGAATCTACCACAATTCTAAATACCTCATTTTCAATAATCACCTCTTTGTAGGCGGTTGTATTGATAGCTGCTCCACCCTTGCGCCCATTTGCCGTTTTGCTTTTCTGCATTTTGGGTGCTGCGGTCTTGTTTTTAGGGACAAAGTATGATGGTTTATGCTCTGATGCATCCTCAATACCAAACGAGTTGTTCAGCCAATACTCATACTGCCCTGCGCTCAACATACGACCGCATCCCGTTCTATCGGGTTTATAGTTCGTACAACCCAAGAAATAACCATCAGAACCCTTCTTGACTACCAAATAACCATCTTGACACCAATCGCATTTATGGATAGACAACTCGCCACCACTTTTGTTATTGGTCATAAATCCGCAAATTTCTTGGTCATTGGTGCAAATCCACAACTTCAAACCGTAGTTCTTATTCCACTTAAATTGCAGCGGATAGCCACATATAGGGCAACAATCTTTCACCTTTTTAGGGGCTTTGAGATCCACTTTCAACTCTCCGTGTAGTGTTACATTCGGATAGTTATGAGGCTCACTCAACAACTCTTTGATAAACTCCGATGGGCGCATATCGGGCGTAACGATAAAGACTCGATTCTTTGTGCGAGTCAATGCCACATAGAATAAGCGACGCTCTTCGGCATAGTTATACGAGTTGTCAAACGACACAACCAAGTTCAAAACAGGGTCGTCATCAACCTTTGACGGGAAACCGTAGGTTTCATCTTTTGCGTTTATTATAATCACATTCTCGGCGGTCAATCCCTTTGAACTATGTGCGGTCATAAAATTAAGTTTGACCCTGTTGCCATACTTAACCGAATAAACCCTGCCGTTCTCCTCGTTATAGTTGAACTGTTCCGCCTTACACATATTGCGAGCATCAAAGCCATAGCGACCAATCAGCAAAATTGATGGCACCTTTGTTTTGCCCTCAACTGCACTATACTCCAAAATCTCGCCTATGGCATTCTCAATAGCCACGCCGAGATTATAGAAGAGACCGCCCTTGTGCGGATTCTCCTTTTGCCCCTTTTCGTCGCCATAAGTGGAGATAATTACGGGGTTGTCTATGCGTTTGGGAGAAATCAACTCCTTCTTAATCTGTTGGGAGTTCTTTTGCACGAATGTTCCCGCAATGTCGATTATCTCTTGGGCATTGCGATATGTGCGGGTAATCTTCAACTCTTGACCATAGCCAACCTCCTCACAGAATTTTGTAAATAGGGGGAGAATAGAGCCACTAAACGCATAGATAGACTGCCAATCATCGCCAACAGCCATAATTTTCGCATCGCACAACTGCGACAACTCTTTGATAAGGTTATATCTCTGGCGAGAGATGTCCTGATACTCATCAACGATGATGTATTTATAGTCGAGCTGTTCTTTCTCTATCTGCTTTTTGCGAATTAGCTCGGCCGACTCGTTAATCATATCCTCAAAGTCGATGCAGTGTTGCTCTTTGAGTGCTTGCTGATACTCCAAGTAACAAACCTCGCAGATGTCGAGGAATAGTTTTGTGCGGACATTCTTCGTATTGCTTCTAAAATCGGCAAACTTTCCACCCTTAAAACCTTGTGTTTTGAAGTTACCGATAAAGGTACATATCAACTGCGTAAGGCGAGTGATGTATTTGTTCTCCTCGGTATCGACAAGGCGTTTATACACCTCCGCCGTAGGTCTTTCTTTGAGTTCGTAACCGTGAGCCGAAAGCATCTCTCGAAGGTGCTCCAACATCTCCCTGCCATCTCTGTATTGCGAGAATGTGTAGATAAGGTCGGTCTTATGCTTGCGGTGCAAAGATACCTTATCATTGATGATGGATTTGTATTTGTTGAGTTGCTCTTGGGTGTATCGGTTACTGCGACCATCTTCCGTAATGCCGAAGTGCTCAATATATGTAACCTTGTCGCCTTGCACTATACGGAAGTCAGGCGTATATGGTTTGTTTGCAATCAAAATGCGATACTGATACATTGGCTCGTATTCGTACTCGATTTGATTTAGGTAGAGGAAATTTGCAATCTGCACCTCCTCCATAGAGCGTAGCACCTCGTTGTTGAGGGTTTGAGTACGACGGGTGCGCCTATCAACAACCTGCTGCACATAGTCTTGCAAATCGCTTTTCAGAGTCGAATAATCGGCATCGGCAACAAATTGGAAATACTCGCCTAAATCCTCACCCTCGTATGGGGCCGAGAAATAGGAGCCAAAGAACAAAATAAGTTTATCAACGAGTTGAGGATTACGCAATACCTTCGTTTTGAAGTACTCGTTGATAACATTATACATAAAGCCGTTATCCACAATCTTGCGTTGCTCCTCTTCGCCCTGTCGAAGAATAGAGTATCCGATGGAGTGAAATGTAGTAATAACACTTGGGATTTTTAGATTGTGGTTGATGCGCTCTCGTAACTCCTCAACCGCTTTGTTAGTAAAAGAGATAACCAAAATTTGTTCGGGCTTCACTCCTCGCTTTTCGACCAAATATCGCACCTTTGCCGCCACCGTCGTAGTCTTGCCAGCTCCCGCTCCAGCAATGATAAGGGTGTGGTCCTCCTCCGACAATACAACCTCCCTCTGCTCATCATCGAGCAGTATGGCTGGGTCGCACGCTTTGAGGATATTGTCGAGGTACTCTTTTTCGGACTTTATGTGATTGGCAACGAATTGAGCGTTATGCTTTTTGATGGTTGCAGACTCCTTGGGTAAGTCTTGAATCTCCTCGTTGTGGTTTATGAATGCTTCAATTTGTGCGAGGTCGAGATTGTTTTTGCCAACATAATCTTCCAAAATATTCGCCTCAACAATGGAGCAAAAGAATTTGTACTCCTCTTGGTATGCCGAGATAAAATGCTTGTAATCACTACGGGCAATAAACGAGTCGCCACCCAATAACTCGGCGAACTCGGCATTGAATTGTAATGCTCTTTGATATTGTGCTGGCTGTTGAGTAGTATGTAGTTGAGGCTTAATATTGCTATCTGCCTCATTTTTACGCTTACGGAATAGATCAAGTATGCCCATATTCTTCTGATTACACTACAAAGTTATAGAAATTTTCGACACAGAGTTTGACGAACAGCTAAATAGTTTTCTGCCAAAATTCGGAGTTTCTATAAATTTTTGCTTATCTTTGTAATGGCTTATGGCTTTTGCCGTTGAGCCGTACATATTTGATTGGATATTTTTTGACGATTCTTCCGAACTCAAAACTTGGCAGTTTAGACTCATTAGAAGGGCGGCAACAGAATATCCACAAAAGGTGTATATATTCGCCACTGACATTGGCTCAGTGTGTGCTTATATATCATCCTGCGTGGGTGTTTGTGTTGCTTATTCTAATGAGTGGGCAGCCAAGGCCTTGAGTTCGGGATAAGTAAATGCAGCGCC
>JAFQOE010000167.1 GCA_017395635.1 Lachnospiraceae bacterium
ATCTCGATCTGCCATTGAAAAATTATTGAGATGCTTATCAAGCCAAATTGCATTTAGAGGATGATTTGGTATAGCAGAAACTTGCAAGATGACATCCCATAACAAATCTGCGGTATACTCATATCTCAATACTACATTGTTTACGAAATCTTTTATTTTATCTACGCATATTGTACTAGGATCTCGCCACAAAAGACTATCCACAAAAGAGTATGCTATCGTAAATGAATCCATACAAGGTACAACCTCATATAATTCCACGCCTTTTTTCTCTGGTAGTATAATAGACAGTGCCTCAATAACCCCAGCAGTTAAAAAATTCTGTCTTTGGTTGGTGAATAGAAAATCATACTCACCTCCTTCGTTAAATGCAGATTGAAGATTGGTTACAGTGTCTATTATATGACATGCTGAATAATAGTCCTGAAGTCTTTCATAAGTAATTTCAACAATGTCATTTGATAATCCGCCAAAATCCTTGGAAATAATATGTTCGTCTAACAGGTAATTGTATAATCCTTGCTTAATTCCATATTGTGCAGATATACTATGTATAATCTTATGAGCTTCATTTATTGTTAATGGTGAGCAACGATTTTTGATCTTTGCAACAGACAACTCTTGAATAACCTCACCAACTATATTCAATTCTGAATCATAATCCAATTTGTCAGGAGCAGAGATCTCTTGGTTAATACCCTTAATGTATAAATTCAGTATCGAAGAAATTCCATTTATACCTGCTGGTACTCTTTTGTATCCCATACGAGATAAACCTTTACAAAAGAGAGACAGGAACAGAGGATTGCTAAACTCAGGAACAAGTAATGGACTATTAATGTGTTCTATATCGTATGCGTCAAAAAATAACTTTACTGCATCATATGTAGCCTCGTCAAAACCCCTGTGTTCACACTTTATTAACCCGGCGGAATTGACGGTTTCAGTAGGAAACATATGATTGACATATGTGGTTCTAACAGATATTACCAACCCAATCCATTCATAGCATCTCAATCTTTTAATGAAACTATTAATATATGTTGCCCATAGCGTTTTCCCTCCACCTTCATTGGCCGCATCTATAAAAATAATGATACGCTTCTGTTGGATTTGCGCCTTTGTGTTTAATGAATACAAGAACTCATTGACATCACATCGGATGTCGCATTGTTCTAAAATTTGCAAAAACGGATCTTTTTCTTCTCTAAAGTAAGAACCTAATAAAAATAGACCACAATAGCCGTTACCCATTCTCCGAGATACAACATCTGCTAACAAATGAGACTTGCCACAACCAGCCACTCCTGTAAGAAGAAGATACGGGTTATTTGATAGCTTAACTGTGATTGAGGATACAAACTCTTTGGTGTCGCGAACTATTCTATTGAACTCGCGTATTTTGTTATGAATCGAATAGTTTTTGTATTCGTATTCAATTTCACCAATGATTCTGTAACTTTCATCAAGTATCGTATCTAATAATTTTACAGCATCGAATATTGGGAATTGAACAATGCCTACAGGTTTATATATATCACATATTTCAGCGAGTTGACATAGATTCTGCTCAATAACACTTACATTGATATCTACATGCTCAGCTTTTAATAGATTTAATAAAGTTCTAGCTGATTGAGATAATTGGCCCCAAATATCATTAAGGTTTTGTTGAAATAACTCATTTCTGTCAATACCATTAAAGATATCTGAAATAGGTAGTTTAAGATTCAACTCAGGTGTGTAGCGTTGGCCTAAATCTGCAATAGCTAAGCTATTTTGTTTATGAAACCATTCGTCTGTAAAACTATCTTTATTAAACCAAAAATAATATAGGCCAGGGTTCGCATTTTGGATTCTATAAATTAAATCTGAACTCCACCATGCCTCAAACGCTACAGACATTCCAAGTGATTGGGATTTTTGCTCCCAGGTGGCCTTATGATTATTCCACTTATCAAGCATTGTTGTCTGCCCTGCAATACGAGCATCAGATGGATCAACCGGGAATGCAAATATTAATTTAGATAGATTCGGGTGTTTTTCTAGGGCTGTATTCACAGATCTATCAATTTGATTCCATTGAGATGATTCAAAACTATTAGTGAAAAATTTTGCTTGCCAGGCTATCTCCTCTCCAGATTCTAGGATATAAAAACATTCCACCCCTGCATCTGGTTTCCCTTTGCGTATGAATGATCTTACATTGTCTATATTTTCGATACGAGCCAATTGACAAACTAATTCTTCAAAACCATCATTCAAAGAGTTATTAATGGGTCTAATATCATTCCAGTTTAGGTTTCTTCCCGGCATACAATATGGATTTATGATAATATAATGGTATAAAGATACAAAAAATAATAGAATATAAAAATAAGTTATTATACAGATGTTATATTGACTCGACCGTGCGTGTGCGAAACGACTCGCGGGCCTTGCGGATATAGAGCTTTACAACATCTTCGGGCAAGTTCGATGAGCGGACAAACGCCCTCGTCGCATCGGGGAACTTCGCCAGCACAGTCGCTAATAGCCACGCAACGCCCATCCGCACATAGTACGGCTCCGCGCCTTGTACAGTGCCTTGTTGTGCCACTGTGGGTTTGCCTTTGATGCTCTTATACTTTGACTTTATGCGCCCGAAATCAAGCTTATTGATGCGCTCAAAGACCTTGTCGAGCCACTCTTCATTGAGGAAATAACACATCGCCACAACCACCGCAAAGCGCACCTCAAATTCGTGCACGGAACAAAACCACGGCTGCAAGAACGCCCACAGAGCCTCCTTGTCGGCACGCAACATCCACTTTGCGTGAGCGCAGTAGGAGTCGCACACCGCCCAATTATCAAGCACCGGAACATATCGCGTAAGCATCGCCAACCGCCCATTGAGCGAACATTTTTCGAGGTTGATAAGATAGCCCCAAATGACGGTCTCCTCATAGCAAAGACACTCACTCGGCACCGCCTCAAACGCACGAATAACCTCGGCTCCATTAACGCATATTCGGTGCGTTCCATCGGGCATAACAACCTCGCCGCCCTCGCGTGAGAGTTGCTTTGCGACCTGCTTAATCTCGGGCGAATGGAGCCCTAAAACACGCCTTTCAGGCAACGCATTCACCACTCGCAAATGCCCCTCCCGATACCGCGCATCCGTCAAGAAACGCTCGCAAATCAATGGGAGTAAAAGGTGGTTGATCATAAATCAATATACCGAAAATGATTTGTATGACACTCTTTACATAGGAATATTATCATTTATTTCCTCTCTACATGTACCTTCGATACAAATAAGTGATATTCCTTGTCCTTCAACTCCACCTAAATTGTCCTCATTATTAGGCGTTGTTAAAAATGAGATTATATCTCCAGAACTTCGTGGACAATTATTGAATCCATTCCTTCGTCGATTAAATACGCTTTGGACTGAAATATCAAGTAAATCCCATATCATTCTAGACCATTGATCAATGTTGAGACCTTTGGCGACAAATGTCCTTCCCGTTTGGAATTCTATTAATTGCAATATAGCAGTAGCAAGAGAATTGGAGGCTTCAAGGGGATTATCTGCTTTCACACACCAAAAAGTAACGGGATAATGCCAATGGTTAGCATTATGATGCTCATCAATCAATAGATATTGAGCACCAGGAGTAATAGATTTAGGAGAGATGCTTCTAGATATTCCATTCAAACGACCAGCTCTATGGTATTCAAATTTAGGCCATTTTGTGTATAGAATATATTGGTGCTGATCATTGTGATGGATAGGTGTATAGTACACATCATTAGACTTTTTTGCTTGCAGTAGCAGGGCGTTGTATCTATTCTCATTATTTTTTGTTTCTTTATACACTATTAGCAAATCTCCAAGTTCTGGTCTTCTAAGGTGAGCATATTGTGGAGATGTAAATCGCACTATGGGCTTTTGATGGATAAAACAACCACCAACCTTGAATAGCCTATTCGGAATATAGCTATTAAGGATTTGAATTAGGTCATTTGGTAGTTTTGTTACCAAAGATGCTATATAATCCGGTTCTTTCGGATGGTATAGCCCTCTTGCAGTTGCTTCTATGGCATAATGTATGTCATGCCAGATATGCCGTTTTGTATTGAAATCCATAAGTATTAAATTTGTTATACTGCGAAGTTACAAATAATTATCGAACAATAGTTTTTAATATTATCGTTTCTTGAGATCTAAGAAACTCGTTACGGCTCCACCGCCACCTTAATCACGCCGTCCAGCTTATTCTCGAACAGGTGGTACGCCTCGGCGATGTCGGCGAGTTTGTAGCGGTGAGTAATCAGTGGTGTGGTGTCAATCTTGCCCGCCTCGATGAGGCTCAAAATCTCCGCACAATCGCAACCATCCACGCCGCCCGTCTTGAAGGTCAGATTCTTGCCGTACATCTCGGGCAGAGGCAGCATCTGCGGCTTATCATAGAGCGCCACAACCGTCACAATCGCATTCGGGCGAGCGCACTCCCACGCCAGGCGGAAGGTATCCTCCGCACCCGCAACCTCCAACACCACATCAGCACCTCCACGCTCGCATTTTTGGCGCATCGTAGCGGCACAATCCTCCGGCGCAACAACTTCCACACTCGGATAGTGTTCGCGCACGAAACGGGCTCTTTCGGGCGATTTCTCGCACACGATGATATGCTTCGGCTGCTTCAACATCACGCAGAGCAGCGTGCAAATTCCCGTGGGTCCTGCGCCAATAATCAGCACCGTGTCGTCGGGCTTAATCTCCGAAATGCGAGCCGCCCAAAATCCCGTTGCCAGCACATCGCCCACAAACAACGCCTGCTCGTCGCTCATGCTGTCGGGAATGCGGTTGAGGCCCTGATCAGCATACGGCACACGCACATACTCCGCCTGCCCGCCGTCGATGCGACAGCCGAGCGCCCAGCCGCCATTGGGGTCGGTGCAGTTGTTCACGAAGCCATTTTTGCAGAAGAAACACTCGCCGCAGAAGGTCTCAACATTGACAGTCACACGGTCGCCCGCCTTGACTGAACGCACTTCGGAGCCGACCTCCTCAACAACGCCAACCATCTCGTGGCCAACGGTAATGCCTGGCACAGCACGCGGCACACTGCCGTGCTTAATATGCAGGTCGCTGGTGCAGATACTACCGAGCGTAATGCGCACAATGGCATCACGCGGGCTTTGCAATTCGGGCTTCGGCTTGTCGATCAACTCGAACTTGCCGTGGGATATGTAGGTGTAGGCGAGCATAACTTTTGTGTTTTTTGTCAAAGATAGTAATAAAACTCCATTTAGTTTATTTCTATGAATAAGACTTTAATAAATTATTTGTAAATTTGTTATGCTTATTATAAAA
>JAFQOE010000168.1 GCA_017395635.1 Lachnospiraceae bacterium
CGCAGACGATAAGTTCCGCAAAGATATGTTTAAAAGTAAACGCAAACCGATTGATGAGATATGGAACGGCGAGCATCATCGTGAAATAGGTAAAATTGTTCGCTTTACGCCAAGCGCCTGCAACACACAGCCGTGGAAAGTAACTGCAGAAGAAAAATCTTTGACGGTTTACCGTTATAAAAAGTCGGGTAAGCGAGGTATTATGCCCGCCGACAAGGTGGCACACTATAACCGCATTGACATTGGTATCTTTCTTTGTTTCCTCGACCTCTGCCTGATGAAAAACGATATTTCCTTTGAGCGTGAGCTGTTTACCGATAACGCCAAGGATGATTGCGAAGAAGTGCTAACCGCTAAATACACATTATTACAATAAAGTATAAAGGCGCCGCATTTCTGCGACGCCTTTATACTTTATAGGTGTGGAACTCTTCTCATATCTTTTTTCTCGTCAGGATAATTCCAACAAAAGAACCGATAAATACAAGCGGTGCTATTCTCACGAAGATCCACTCAAATGCGTGGAATGCCACGCCGACAACAGCCCATTCCGGATTTGTATAATCCCATTTGAGATAGGGACTACCTAATAGAAACAGCGCCACAAATGTAATTGCAATAAGAATACAAATTGAAATGAATATCCAATGAAACACATTTCTTCTTGCGATCTTTCTTTGAGCAAGCTGCAAATTGATTACTTCCAATTTTTCAGCGATTGCCTTCAGATCATCAGGCTGTGATTCTATAACTACTGCTCCAAGAAGGGTACTCACCGGAGTTTCAAGTGCTTCCGACAGATTAACCAGCATTTCAGAATCGGGAACCGATAAACCTTGTTCCCACTTTGAGATGGTTTGCCGTACTACATTTAATTTAACTGCAAGTTCTTCTTGAGATAAGCCTTTTGCTTTTCTGATTGATTTGATATTATCTTTTAACATTTAGATAGCTTCCTTTCCGTGATTTGTTGTCTTAATTATACCGATTGCATGTCATTGCTACAAGCAACGGGTATTAACATTTGCTTGTTATCTCACATTTTTTTACATATCTCAAATTTCTTTGCAGAAAAACACAGTATGCCTCCGTGTTTATTTTATGAAAAATTGCTTTTTCCTTACGCCTTCCAAACAGCTTTGATGATGTTGCCAATTTTGGGAGATGTGCCGTACATAAGAACACCAACACGGTAGATCTTTGCGGACAGAATTCCAATTCCAAAAGTAGATGCGACCAAAATGCCAATAGAGATTGCAATTTCATACCAAGGCACAGTACTCATAGCAATTCTTGTGAACATAGCCATGGGTGAAGTGAACGGAATATAGGAGCAAACCTGCATAAGCACATTATCTACACTACCGCTGGTCATAGAGAAGATAACCACCATAAAGCCAAACAGGAACAGGAACGTTACCGGCTGAACTGCAGTATTGATATCCTCCAACTTAGAAACTGTGGAAGAAATTGCACCGTAGAGGAACGCATAAATCAAGAAGCCAAGCAGGAAGAACACAAGCATATATGCAAACAACTCAGGTGGGATATTAAAGATAGAGTCAATAATTCCGTTATCTCCCCAATAGGACTTATTCACATTGTAGAATACAAGCGCCGATCCGAAGATGGCAACAAGCTGAATAAGGCCTGCAATACAAGCCGCTAAAACCTTGCCGAACATCATATTGATGGGCTTGGCGCTGGTGA
>JAFQOE010000169.1 GCA_017395635.1 Lachnospiraceae bacterium
CTTACACCCGTGAAATCGGCAAATTCTTTAATTAGCATTTTCAATTTCATCACCTCACAACAAAAGTATACACTATGACGGAGCGTGAGAGTCAATACCTTTTTTGAAAAATATTGATTGGCGTTCGACACATTCTTATTTTCCTAACTGTTCGACCTATTGGAATTTGAGAGTTATTGTTTTAATCTACCTTCTCAATTTTGAAAACATTTATTGTATCGACATCAGGGCAACAGAAAACATTGCTCTTTAACTCGCCGCCGTAGCGCAAGATATCGATCATAGGAAAAAGAACATGCGCAGCCATTGGACACAGTTTACCCCTTTCTGTGTCAAAATCAAACACGTCTCCAACTTTGTGTCCCCTGTGGCATGGAGAAGTACCTTTTTGTTCTACCAAAGTAATTTTAATTCTCATAATTTACCCTCGCTTATGTAACGCTCAACATCAACACCGTAAAACTTATCTTTTTTATCGAGATTATCAACAATAATGTTTCTTACTGTTTCCATTGCATGTTTTGTAGCAGCATACAAAGATTCACCATTCAGCACGTCGCTTACAAGAACAGCGGAAAAGATATCTCCTGTTCCGGGGAAACGTACATCTATCAGTTCAAATCCGATTTTGAAGTTCTCGTCCTTTGTATGATCATATCCTATAACGCAGTTTTCACCTTCTACGGAGGCGCTTGTGATGACAACCGATTTACTGCCAAGGTGACGAACTCGTTCAATTAAATCTTCTGCTTCACCGTGACTTAAAGCATCTCCGTTATAAAAATGGTTTGTCAGGAAGCATGCTTCGGTAAAGTTAGGAATCAAAATATCGGCGTTTGAACTGAGTTTTCTCATGATTGCCACATTATTATCCGTCATTCCATTATATAGCTTACCTTCGTCACCCATGATTGGATCGACAACGACCAGAAGCTTGTTGGTGTCTTGATTATTGATCAGGCGCTCCACGATGTCAATCTGTTTAGGATTAACCATAAAACCCGTGGCAATGCAATCGAATCTAAATCCAAGCTCCTGCCAAATGCCAACGGTCTTTTCCATATAGTCGGTGGTGTCGAGAATATCGAACTTGCCAAAATCAAGCGTATTGGAGACCAAAGCGGTTGGCAAGGAAGCAACGTCGATACCTTTTGCGGCAAGGATAGGTATCATAGCCGACAAAGCAATTTTTCCCACGCCGGGCATATCGTTTACACAACATATTTTTTTCATAACAAATTCTCCGTCTTATTATAGTTTAACTATCGATTACTATCGACAAATTCTCATTTGGTAAACTGCCAAACTGAAATTTTACTGTTCTTCCCTTAACAGAGAATACATTTTCATATCAATCACTTTCCCATTCTTTACGGCATTATTTCTTAAGGTTCCCTCATATTGAAAACCTGTTTTTTCAAGAACGCGACAAGAACCTATATTATAAGCAAACGGCTCTGCATAAATTCGAAGAATATCACTATTCTTAAATACATATTCACAGATTTGTTTTACCGCATCTGTCATAATGCCTTTTCCCCAATACTCTTCTGCAATATAGTATCCCATCTCGGCTGTTTGTCTATGAATATTTTTCTGACGAAAAACTCCTATACTACCAATCACTTTATCATCCAATGTAATCGCAAATGCAAATGTTTCATCTTCATTTGCTGAAAGCATACTTGATATAAAATCAATCCCATCTTGTTCAGAATAAGGATATGGTAAACCATCCCTAAGATTATCTTGTATCTTTTTATTTGACAAAGCAACTGCAATATCCTTTGCATCTGTCAGTTTCCATTTTCTTATTTTACAATTCATAATATTTTTCTCCACACTTCGTGAAATTCTTATTTGTCAGTATCTGTTCC
>JAFQOE010000170.1 GCA_017395635.1 Lachnospiraceae bacterium
GGATTGATTAAGAATAAATATATAGGAAGGACTTTTATCTCTCCGGGACAAAATGAACGCATGGATCAGGTAAGGATTAAGTTAAGTCCGGTAAGGAATGTGATAGAGGGAAAGAGGGTTGTATTAATAGATGATTCTATTGTCAGAGGAACAACCAGTAAGCGTATTGTGAAACTTTTGCGTGAAGCAGGAGCGAAGGAGATACACATGAGAATTTCAGCACCACCATTTTTGCATCCCTGCTATTACGGTACGGATATTGATTCTGAGGAGAATCTGATTGCCAGTCACCATAGCATGGAAGAAATAGCGGAAATAATTGGAGTGGATTCTTTGGGATACTTACCGCTTAATAAATTGAATCAGCTTGTAGAGAGTGAAGACTATTGTGCTGCTTGTTTTAATGGAGAGTATCCAACGACCATTCCTACGGATATTCGTAAGGATCGGTTTGAAAGAAAACTTTCAGAAAGGGCTGGGACTGTAAAGTAACAGCATACGGGAATATAAGAGGTGACTTATTATGCAAAAATTTGATAGAAAACTGATTCTGGAAGATGGTAGTGAATACTATGGATACGGATTCGGTTGTATGGAAGAGCGAATAACGGAAATTGTTTTTAATACATCACCGGTAGGATATCAGGAGATTGTTTCGGATCCGTCTTATACCTACCAGACCGTTGTGATGGCTTATCCGCTGATTGGAAATTATGGAATTGCAGAGGATGATTTTGAAACAGAGACACCAACCATTGGTGGTTTAGTAGTAAGAGATTATAATAATACTCCTTCTAATTTTCGTAGCAAATATACATTATCTGAATTGATGAAGAAATATCATATTCCGGGCATATACGGAGTAGATACCAGAAAGCTGGTTCGCTCCATTCGAGACTTGGGAAGTCGAAAAGTCTTAATTACAGATATGGAAACTTCATTACAGGATGGACTTGACAGACTTAACAGGTATGAAATCCCCAAGGATGCAGTAGCGGTTGTAAGCAGAAAAGAAAGCAGACAGTATTTTGTGCAAAATGCGAAGTATCATGTGGTGGCAATAGACTGTGGCATGAAACAGAATATTGTTCGTAGTTTGAACCAGAAGCACTGTAATGTGACGGTTTTGCCATGGAATGTATCTTTGCAGGAGATGGAGGCGTTAAAGCCGGATGGAATTTTCCTGTCAAATGGTCCGGGAGATCCCACAGATGTGGAGCCTGTGATACAGCTTGTCAGAGGCTTACGAGGCAAATATCCTATGTTTGGTATTTGTCTTGGACACCAGATTATTTCTCTGGCATATGGCGCGAAGACCTATAAATTAAAGTTTGGTCATAGAGGTGGAAACCATCCTGTGAAAAATCTTTCGACAGGAAAGATTGAGATTACTTCCCAAAATCATTCTTATGCTGTAGATGTTGATAGTATTGTAGATACGGAACTGGAGGTAACACATTTAAACCTGCTTGATCAGACAGTGGAAGGTGTAGCCTGCAAGGAAGACAGGGTTTTTAGTGTGCAATATCATCCGGAAAGTGCACCGGGACCTCAGGATAGTGAGTATTTGTTCGACCAATTTATTGAAATGATGGAGGGAGCTAAAGATGGCGAAAAGAACTGATTTAAAGAAAATACTTGTCATTGGTTCCGGACCGATTGTGATTGGTCAGGCAGCGGAATTTGATTATGCCGGTACGCAGGCCTGTCTTGCTTTAAAGGAGGAAGGTTACGAGGTGATTCTATGCAATTCCAATCCGGCAACGATTATGACAGATACAACCATTGCAGATAAGGTATATATGGAGCCTTTGACATTAGAATACGTGGCAAAAATTGTGCGTCATGAACGTCCCGATGCGATTGTTCCCGGAATAGGTGGACAGACCGGTCTCAATTTGGCTATGCAGCTGGAGAAAAAAGGCATTTTAAAAGAATGTCAGGTGGAACTGCTTGGAACCAGTAGTGAAAGCATTGAA
>JAFQOE010000171.1 GCA_017395635.1 Lachnospiraceae bacterium
ACTCAAACTTCCCACACGTGAATTAACGTTTGCACCTTGAAAACTCTATATTACAGCCAATATTTTATTGATTTATGCGATACTCACGCAATTAAGAGCATCTTTCATATAGTTTGGAAGTCGATTAATAAAGCTGGATGTAAAATCAGCCAACTGTTCTTCTGTTATATGAAAGAATTCTGTTACAGTATCAAGCATTGCCTGCATAAGTATCTTTAATGAACTGTTAAAGGTTATATCAGCAAGTTCGTTTGCAAGATAATAAAATATCTCACAGATGGTTTTGGGATCTTCATTGCAACGCTGACTTATAGAGATAATCATATATCTTGTGAATACAAGTGCTACATGTGCATTCAGTGCATCATAGGAAGTACTTCTGGTTTCTTTTACGAGCTTCAGATACGACTTGCAGGTTTTGAAGAAAACTTCGATTTTCCACCGTTTCCCATAGATGCGGATGATTTCTTCTTCCGACAGGGTTGTGTCTGTACTTATGATTGCAAGCCAGTCCTTTTTGTTGGATTTATTACGAACACATACAATTTTTGCTGGTATTTTATCATTGTCTTTACCAATCATAACATCAAGGGATAGCAGATATTTAGAACGTCCTCGACGTTTTCTGTTTCTGCTGTATATCTGTTTGACTGAAAGCCTTTCACCTTTGTATTCGTAGAATACTTTCGAACTGATTTTAACCATGGCTATGGTATCAAGATTAAATTGTTCCTTGATTGCAGTAATTGTTTTGGGTGAAGAAAACCAACTGTCAAAAAGAACATACTTTGCCTGATGACCCGATTTTAAAGCACTTTTTAGCAACTCTATCATAACATCTGTTGCTTTTCTTCGTGACTGTTCTCTGCGCTTTGCAGCAAGTGAACGTCCATCATACTGTTTACCGGCATAAAGAAGATTTTCATCTTTTGAAGCAGACAAAAGACAATGATTAACCGGTATGAATGAGTTGCCATCAGACCAGCCAAGAGTCAGTAAACGAAAGCCTTTTTTATATTTCATATCACAATGGTCAAAGACTTTGGCAAGCATATCCGTTTTCTTTGAAGTAGAGCGGTCAAATAAACTGTCATCTATAATAAAAACATCACTACGTTCATCGCTGGTTAATCTGCGGAAGAATCCATTGATTACTTTTTCGGACAATAGAGTGGTAAATTTTTGCCAGTTAGTCTTAGGATTATCAAGGAACCGATAAATGGTATTTTTAGAGAAATCTTCTTTGAAAGCATCTGTTTTGAGCTGCATATACATGCTTCTGTCAGCAAAGACAATGCATAACAGATAGCGGAATACTTTCATAATCGGAACACCTTTTTCTTTTCCAGCATTACAGGAGATAAGAAGTTTTCTAAGCTTGTATGTGGATATAAATTTATTGATTGATCCTTCTAACTGTTGTTCTGATTCTGTATTCTGTGGTATACTTGACATGGCATAAATCTCCTTAGGTAATTTGTTTTAGCGATTCAATTATACCAAAAAGTCAAGATTTATGCCTTTTTTATTGGCTACAATATAGAGTTTTCAAGGTTCAATACACCTTTTGGGTGTGGGAAGTTTAAGT
>JAFQOE010000172.1 GCA_017395635.1 Lachnospiraceae bacterium
GAGCACTTGAAAGAGCAAGGAACTTCGATGAAGAAAAAGATTCTGTAAGTAAAGCCTCTGTTTTGGCAGGCATTCCTTGTGCAATTAAGGATAATATATGTACCAAAGGTATAAAAACCACATGCGCATCTAAAATGCTCGGTGATTATATACCGCCGTATAATGCGCATGTAGTAGAAAAATTGGAAAAGTCAGGTGCAATTATTCTGGGAAAATTGAATATGGATGAGTTTGCCATGGGGTCTACAACAGAAAACTCTGCGTTTAAAATTTGTAGAAATCCATTAGATACGAACAGAGTTCCCGGCGGTTCGTCCGGCGGTTCTGCAGCTTCTGTTGCAGCAAAAGAAGCGGTATATACACTTGGCTCTGATACGGGTGGCTCTATTCGTCAACCGGCATCATTTTGTGGTGTGGTTGGTATGAAGCCTACATATGGAAGTGTTTCCAGATATGGACTTATTGCGTTTGCATCTTCGCTGGACCAAATCGGACCGGTTACAAGTACGGTTTTGGATAATGCTCTTGTCTTGAACACAATTGTTGGATATGACAGAAAAGATGCGACATCCATTAAGCGGACCTACGAAGACTATACTGCTGATATTCGGAGTGGAGTAAAAGGAATGAAAATCGGTATTCCGTCGCAGTTCTTTGGGGATGGCATTTCTGATGATGTAAAAAAAGCGGTTCTTGCCGCTGCAGAGACCTATCGAACAATGGGGGCAGAACTTGTATCAGTTTCCATGCCTTCCATTGATTACGCATTGTCCGCTTACTATGTGATATCATCGGCAGAGGCTTCATCAAATCTTGCTAGGTTTGATGGTATTCGTTATGGCTATCGATGCGATGGATACGACGATATTGACGAATTTTATAAAAAGAATCGTAGTGAAGGATTTGGAACAGAAGTAAAAAAGCGCATAATGCTTGGTACATTTGCACTTTCCGCCGGTTACTATGATGCTTATTACAAAAAAGCTTTACAGGTAAGAAGTTTAATAAGAAAAGAGTTTACTGAGGTGTTTGAAAAGTGCAATTTCATCATTTCACCTGTAGCACCTACAGTTGCATATAAAATAGGTGAAAAGGTTCACGATTCCTTACAAATGTATATGGGAGATGCCTATAGTGTTCCGGTAAATATTGCAGGTATTCCGGCACTTACGTTGCCATGCGGACTAGGTGAAGGAAATATGCCGGTAGGAATGCAGCTGATTGGTCCGGCATTTAGTGAAAGTATATTGTACCGTGCAGGTTATGCATTTGAGAACAGAGGAAAGTGAGGTAAAATTCAATGAAGATGATAAAAGATTATGAAATGGTTATCGGTCTTGAAGTTCATGTAGAATTGAAAACCAAGACAAAGATATTCTGTTCCTGTCCTACAACATATGGTGCAAAACCAAATACGCAGACTTGTCCTGTGTGTATGGGACTTCCCGGAGTTTTGCCTGTTTTGAACAAAAAAGTGGTGGAATATGCGGTGAAAGCAGGACTTGCAACAAACTGCAAAATTGCACACTATTCAAAGCAGGATAGGAAAAATTATTTTTATCCCGACTTACCGAAAGCATATCAGATTAGCCAGTATGATATTCCTTTGTGTGAAAACGGATATCTTATGATTGAAACAGAGGAAGGTTCGAAAAGAATCGGAATTACCAGAATTCATATTGAAGAAGATGCAGGTAAACTGGTTCATGATGATAAATATGGCACAATGATAGATTGCAACCGGTGTGGGGTGCCGCTTATTGAAATTGTTTCCGAACCTGATATTCGTTCTGCAAAAGAAGCAGTTGCTTATCTTGAAAAACTACGGACAATCATTCTTTATAGCGGTATATCTGACTGTAAGAGGAATGAGGGGGCGTTTCGATGTGATGTGAATCTTTCGGTTCGTAAAAAAGGACAAACTGAATTTGGCACACGTACAGAGATGAAAAACATTAACTCTTCCCAATATGTTGCACAGGCTATTGAGTATGAATATAAGAGGCAGGTTGAGACAATTGAATCCCGTGGAAGAATTGTACAGGAAACAAGAAAATTCGACCAGGAAACAGGAAAGACTTATGCAATGCGAACAAAAGAAAATGCAAATGATTACCGATATTTTCCGGACCCTGATTTACCGCCGATTGAACTTACCGATGATGATATTTTAAAACTTGAAAGTGAAATAGGGGAGTTGCCGGATGAACGGAAACAAAAGCTTATGAAAACATATGGTCTTACTGCTTATGATAGTGATACGTTATTAACTGATCCGGCGATGGCAAATTATTTTGAAGAAGTTGCAAAGCATACTACATATTACAAGATTGTAGCCAATATTTTTACTACTGAAATAATGAGACTAAACAAGGACGGTTTCTTTTGTCCTGTGAAAGCAGAAAATATAGCGAGGCTTGCCACTCTTTTTGGAGATCAGATTATTAATTCATCCACTGTAAAACAATTATTTGGAAGAATGTGGATGAGAGATTTTGACCCTGTTGATGTTGTTGAAAAAGAAGAACTGGCACAAATTAATGACCGAGAAGTGTTGGATGCCATTGTTGAAGAGGTTTTAAAATCTAGTGAGAAACTTATCAACGACTATAGAAATGGAAAGGGAAAAGCATTTGAAGCTCTTATGGGCAAAGCTATGGGATTAACGAGTGGAAAGGCAAATCCGGTTGTTTTGGCTGAATTATTGAAGAATAGATTATAAGAGAAAGCTGGTTGGATAAAAGTTATGAATATAAGTGAGAAAGCGCTATTATTACACAAGCAGTGGGAGGGTAAGCTGGAGACTACTTCAAAAGTACATATAAAGTCAAAAGAAGACTTGTCTATTCTGTATACACCGGGTGTAGCAGCACCTTGTAAAGAAATAGCGAAGGATAAAGAAACAGTTTATACATACACTACGAAAGCGAATACAATTGCTGTAGTAAGTGATGGAAGTGCGGTATTGGGACTTGGGAATATAGGGCCATATGCGGCAATGCCGGTTATGGAAGGAAAAGCTGCACTTTTTAAAGAATTTGGAAATGTGAATGCGGTTCCGATTTGTCTGGAAACGCAGGACACAGAAGAAATCATTAAAGCAGTAACATGGATTGCGCCTGCCTTTGGAGGAATTAATCTTGAGGATATCAGTGCGCCACGTTGCTTTGAAATAGAAGAACGATTGAAAGCAAGCTTGGATATTCCTATATTTCATGATGACCAGCATGGTACTGCCATAGTTGTATTGGCAGGTGTAATTAATGCTTTAAAAGTGGTAAATAAAGATAAAGAAAGCTGTAAAGTAGTTGTGAATGGTGCAGGAAGTGCAGGTGTTGCTATTACTAAATTGTTATTGACATATGGATTTTCCAATGTAGTTATGTGTGATAAGGCAGGCATTATTTCAAGAAATACGAAGGGATTGAATTGGATGCAGGAAAGAATGGCACTGATTACTAATCCAAGTCAAGAAGAAGGCTCCCTTACGGATGCCATGCGAGGAGCTGATATTTTTATCGGTGTATCAGTTCCGGGAATTGTTACTTCGGAAATGGTCGCATCCATGAATCCAGATAGTATTTTGTTTGCTATGGCAAATCCAATCCCGGAGATTATGCCGGATGCTGCTAAATCAGCAGGAGCGAGAATTGTAGGAACCGGCCGGAGTGATTTCCCTAATCAAGTAAACAATGTGATTGCGTTTCCGGGGATTTTCAAGGGTGCATTGGAAGGAAGAGCAAGGCAGATAACGGATGAAATGAAGTTGGCAGCAGCTTTGGCAATTTCAGATTTAGTAAAAGAAGATGAGTTGAACGAAGAAAATATTTTGCCAGACGCATTGAATGTCGAATTAGCAGATGTAGTGGCACAAGCAGTAAAAAGATACATTTGAGTAATTGACAAAAAAAGCAAAAAGGTGTATGATTGTTCGCGTAAAGGCAAAGGCGTCTTTAAGTTTTAAATGAACTTAAAGACGTCTTTGTCTTTTTTTGCGTGAATATACGCAGGATTAGCTTTAAAGGAGGAAATGCGAAATGCAAAAATGTGAGCAATTATATGAAGGGAAAGCAAAAAAGGTTTTCTTAACGGAGAACCCAGATGTCCTGATTGTATCCTATAAGGATGATGCGACTGCTTTTAATGGATTGAAGAAAGGGACAATTGTTGGAAAGGGTGCAATTAACAATCGCATGACAAATCTGTTGTTCCGGAGAATTGAGGCTGAAGGTGTACCTACTCATTATATTCAGGAATTAAATGATAGGGAAACCGCAGTTCGCAGAGTAGAAATTGTTCCTCTTGAAGTAATCGTGCGAAATGTTGCAGCAGGTAGCTTTTCAAAACGTTTAGGAGTTCC
>JAFQOE010000173.1 GCA_017395635.1 Lachnospiraceae bacterium
AAAATCCATACATAACGACTTGGGGACGCGACTTTGTTCAATTCGGCAAAATCGCTATTAGCACCAACGAAAGGACAGATGCATTTCTTATGTACTCTGTTTTTTCGTTGGCACTAACAGCGATTGTAACCTAATCAATTCGTCTCACCACACTATTAATACATTTTTTTCGTAATCCTGTAGCTCATGAAAAATGTTATCTACTATCACAAAATCCTCTTCAGCATCTCTCGTCACAACTACTTTATATTCCATACTTTGCCCTCATATCACGAGAAACATCGTAGGCATCTTTATACATTCCTTGATCTGCATGTTCACGTGCTTTCTCTAACTTTTCAAGTATTTCATCCTCTGATAATGCTCCATACGGATTTGCACTTATCTTTTTTATCTCAAACGGAAATCCATTTACAGCTAATGCTTGCGTCAAAAACATACGAATTGCAGTTGTCGTATCTGTACCTAAATCCTTAAATAATTGATCTGATTTTGCTTTTAATTCCTCTTTAATCCTCTTAAATCTCCAATTTTTTCCAATGTATCTTTTCGAACTTCTACTCTTAATGCTTTAAGATATTCTGAAAAAGCCACCTTATTATCAGATATCTATTTTTCCGTATATACAGGACTTTTAATTACAGAAACACCTCTATAAATTCAATTTTTCTAACGATTGTTAATATTGTTTCTTTTTACGATATTTCGCATCAATCCCAATTGTATAAATAACCATTGCACCAATACTAATACTCATCGTCCCAACTATAGGTATAGCGATTAACCCTGCATTTTGCTCATTCAATATCAATAATGGCAATCCTATTAAAACAAACAAAACACCATACACACACCACAATCTACCTAAAGCACGATTGTAAGCCTTAACATCTTCTATCGGTCCTACCTCTGTATTTGCCCAGAAACCGAAAGGTTTTACTTTCTTGGAATTCATATCATAAATACCCATTACAATAAACACTATTCCCACTAATGTCCAAATAACGAATGCCCATAATCCTTCTCCCATAATAACCAACCCCTTCATTATGATATAAAAATTCATCTCTCTGTTACTGTTTTCTATAGAAATCCAATTGTACTAATTTCTTTCCATTCGGCAACTGATGTTCTAACATCTGAATTAACTGATATGCAATTTCATTCACGCAAGTACATAACACCCTAAAATATATTACAGAATTATTTTATATACATCTGCTTCTTCGCCCTCAAATTCAAAGCTACGTTCATATTTGCCACCGTTTTTTACTATAGTTTTTACAGATGGTTCATTATTCCTCTCAACAGATAATTGAATCTCTTGTAATCCCACCTGTTTTGCAATAATCAGAATCTGACGTAACATCTCAGTTGCATATCCCTTTCTTCGCTCAGATGGTCTGACACTATATCCGCTGTTAAGCTGATATAGAGTATCTCAAATCTTATCGAGCACAACAGAAATTTTTCATGTGCAGTACAAATTAAGAAGTAGCGGGCTATTCATTTCTATATGGATTTGCACGATATTCCAATTCATGAATATTCTTGTTTCGATAATATACGTCCTCCCGAACTGTAAATCCCATTTTATCCCAGAAACTATTTCCAAGTGCATTTTTCTTAAATGTCAACAATGCTACCTTGTGGATTCCCTCTTCCTCCAATGCATTCATTGCTTTGTTCACCAACGTAGAAGCGACCCCATGTTTCCTAAATTCTGACAACACTGCAATGTGTTGTATAAAACCTCTTCTACCATCATGACCCGCTAATATAGCTCCAACTATTTGCCCCTCAAATAATGCTACAAAACTAGTTGTCGGATTACGCTTTATGTATTTTTTTATACCTTCTCTGCTATCATCTGTGTTATTAATACCCATACCCGGTGTATTCGTCCATAGCTCATAAACGCCATCATAATCGCTTTCAGTCATAACCTTATATTCCATGTTCATTGCACTATTTCTCCTAGTTCAATTCCACTTACTAAATACTTAATTATTCTTTTAACAAACCGATCATTTATCTGTTTCCATGAATCAACGGAATTTTATATTTCTATAATTACTGACACCACTCCATAATAATAGAAAAATCTTCCGGATGAAGTCCATGTACATCATCTTCATACTTATAAATTTATATTCCTTACCAGCTTCTTCCAATACTTTCGTCATTTTCTCAGCTTGTTCAAAAGACACTTTTTTATCCAATTTGCTATGTATAATTAAGATTGGACATTTTATTTCATCTGCCCAATATGTTGCAGAGCGTTTTGTATATTCCTCAGGATTACTTTCCGGTGTTTCTCCAACTAATTCTTTGTAAACTTGTTGCATGTCTATTCTTTCGTCATAACTCATAAATGCATCTGATACTCCGGATATAACTACAGCCTTCTTTATTCTACTATCCTCTCTGGCTGCCATATATGTCATCATTCCGCCTCTGGATACCCCCATCATATAAATTTGCTCCATATCTACAAATGCAAATAGAACAAAATCGCTGCGCGATGGCCTGCCAAGGCTGTGGCGCAGTTTTTCTACTTTTTCTAAAATAGGCAGTGACAGTATTGTCCCAAGATAGTATTGTTAAAGCACGACCTAAAAACAAACTTCAAACACGGGCTTAGTCCCAGCAACTGCCTATGAAAAGAATATCATCTTTAGACTGCTTTCACAAGCAGTTTTATTTTGCAAATGCGCCTCCATGATAGGTAGTTACTGTTATTATTACTACTTTTATTTCATGGAGGTTTTTTATGTACGAATCATATATTAATAAAATCGAAGATGTCGGAAAGCTTAGAAA
>JAFQOE010000174.1 GCA_017395635.1 Lachnospiraceae bacterium
ATCCATCCGTCTGAGGTTTAGGAGAATCGTGGGTTCCATCCCTTACTTCTATAAGAGTTCCAAGTTCGCATGAGCTCCATGACTTACTTTCACAAAGATTTGCATAAATTGAGGATATTTGCTGCTGTAAATTATCGTTTACCATTTTAATATCACCCACCAGTGGCGGGTGTTTTATCAGAGAAACTGCCACTGCTGTCGTTCTCTTATTCTAACGAAAAGGAGAAATGACAATGAAAGAACAAATAATCACAGGTGTGCTACAACAAATGCTACCGCACCTAAACAATGAACAGCTTTGCAAGCTTCGTACAACTCTGGAGTGTAATCTCCGCGGAATGGAAATTACAAAAATGGATGGTTTCCAAGAGCGGGAACAAACAGATATGGTGACAGTGTTTATAGCAGCTAAACGTATAGAAGGTTGTTCTGAAAAAACACTAACTTATTACCAAAAAACCATCGACACCATGACTGTTACTATTGGTAAACCTCCGCAGCGTATTACAACAGATGATATTCGTCAGTATCTCACTACATATCAGATGCAGCGCAAATCCAGTAAGGTAACTATAGATAACATTCGACGTATTCTCGCTTCCTTCTATTCTTGGTTGGAAGATGAGGATTATATTGTGAAAAGTCCTGTTCGTAGGATTCACAAAGTAAAATCAGCAAAAGTAATAAAGGAAACATACACAGACGAAGCTCTGGAGCAGATGCGAGATAACTGTAGTTCTACACGTGATTTAGCGATTATTGATTTGCTAGCTTCTTCAGGTATGCGTGTTGGAGAATTAGTGGCACTCAATCGTGATGATATTAACTTTAATGAGCGCGAGTGTGTTGTGTTCGGTAAAGGTAGTAAGGAACGTTTGGTGTACTTTGATGCTAGAACAAAGATTCACCTGAGAAACTACCTTGATAGCCGTACAGATGATAATCCAGCTCTTTTTGTCACACTGCGTTACCCGCATAATCGATTGCAGATCGGTGGAGTGGAGATGCGGTTACGACAATTAGGTAGGATGTTATCTATTCCAAAGGTGCATCCGCATAAGTTCAGGCGAACGCTGGCGACATCAGCAATAGATAAAGGTATGCCTATTGAGCAGGTACAACAGCTCCTTGGACATCAAAAAATTGATACAACTATGCACTACGCAATGGTAAAACAGCAAAATGTAAAGCTGGCACATAGAAAATATATTGGATAGGGACGGTAAGATATGAATAACTGGACACAAGTTCGTGCAGCGGACTTCGTAGAATTTAATCCACGGCTTAGTATTAAAAAAGGCACAATGGCAACAAAAGTTGGCATGGACAAGTTGCAGCCATTTACAAAGAAAATACCTGCAACAGAGCAGGCGGAGTTTGCAGGAGGATCTAAATTCTGCAATGGTGATACCATAATGGCCAGAATCACTCCCTGTCTTGAAAACGGTAAGACCGCCTTTGTTGATGTTTTAGCAGAGGGAGAAGTTGCATTCGGCTCAACCGAATTCATCGTGATGAGAGCAAAAGCAGGCGTGAGTGATCCTCAGTTTGTATATTATCTTGCGACCAGCCCTGCATTTAGAAATGTTGCGATCAAATCTATGGTAGGATCATCTGGACGACAGCGCGTACAGCAAAGCGTATTGGATGAATTAGAACTGACTGTACCACCGTTGGAGGAACAAAAAAAGATCGGAGATTTCCTTGCGGCACTCGATCAAAAAATAGCACAAAATAATCAAATAAACGATAATTTA
>JAFQOE010000175.1 GCA_017395635.1 Lachnospiraceae bacterium
CGAACCATTCATATTGAATAGGATTACACCAGTAATCAACGCCATTCCGATATCCAAAACCAAAGTCAATGCAATATTGGTAAACACATCCTTGATAGTAAATGCATCTGAAAATCGTGTTGTAATATCACCAGTTTTTCTTGTTGCAAAGAATTTCATCGGCAACTTATAGATATGTTCAAAATATCCCAACATTAGCGGAATATCAATCTTAATAGATAAATGCATCATCATCCACTGACGGACAAAACTAACAATTACCTGCGAAATGTTGATACCTAGAAAAACAATAATTACTAGCTTTAATGTATTTTCCTGTTTATACGGCAATATCTCATCAAATAAAATATTATTAAAAATAGATGATACAATTCCTAAAATTGTTATCAATAATGATGATATAATTCCATATACAAATAATTTCACATGTGGTTTCAATAAAGCAACATAACGGTCAAATATGCTTTTTCCCTTAAGCTTTCCAGTTTCAAATCTACTGTTTGGTTTCAAAATCAATAATGCACCAGTAAAATTTTTATAAAATTCATCTATTTCCATCCGCATTAAATCTTTTGCCGGATCCCCTATTACCACATATTTTTTTGTAATCTTAAACACCACTACAAAATGCGTCATTCCTTCTTTGGTAATTACATTTGCAATAGCAGGCAACGTATATTTACTTAAGAATCCCTCTCTATCGACGCGCACCGCCTGTGTAACGAATCCTAATGCAGATGCACATTTATCCAATCCTAATAGGTTAGTTCCTTTTAAATCCGTTCCCATCATGTCTCGTAATTTTGTAATTGTTGTTTCTTTCTTATAATGCAAACAAACCATTGCAAGACATGCAGCCGCACAATCAGTTGCATCATGTTGTTGCACAAATGTATATCTCATATTTCTTCTGCCTCTCTCACTATTTAGTATCTAGCGTTGAATAGTAATAGCATACCGAAGATAAAATAACAGATTTTTATCCCAAATAATTTCAAATGGTAAAATTGTTACGATACTTGGCAAAAATAAAATTAGTTAATGGATAAAAAAATAATAGAAATCAGATGCATTAGAACTAAATTGAAATCATATCTCTTGCAAGAAAAAAAGCAGTACATGATCAATCATGTACCGCCTCCATATATAACATTATTGTAATTACAAACTGACTATCCGTCATTTCAACAACCTGCTTACCATTATATTTCATTATAATTTCATTCACATTTTCCAACCCTATACCATGATTTTCTGTATCTTGTTTTCGGGTTATATATTTTTCACCTTGTTTATATAACGTTCCATCATAAGAATTTTGAATTCTTACAACAAATACTCCCTGTTTATATTTCATGCTTATATGTAAATATCGCTCCTCCACTTTTTCTAAAGCTTCTATAGCATTATCCAGTAGATTTCCTAACAGAATATTCAAATCCAACTTTTCCATAAAGCCAATATTCGGTATCTGTATTTGCGTTTCTACCTTACATCCTTTGTTCTCTGCTTTGGTAATCATATAATTCATAATGGCATCTATTTCCTGATTACCTGTATGAATATGTTGCCCAAAAACTGTCATGTAATTATTAATGTCGCCTATATATTGTTGTGCTTTATTATACTCCTTGCTATCAATATAGGAGGAAATCAACATCAAATGATTCTTCATATCATGGTTTAATGATTTAATATTCTTTTGTGACTGCTCCATTATTTCTAATTGATTTTCATACATTTCTATTCTTTGCTTAATAGATTTACGTTCTAGTTTTTGCAAATACACCTCATTAACTTTATCATAAATATAATATGTACCTACATCAATCAAACAAATAACACTCAATCCAAGTGTAACAAGGGTTTGATTATCACTACCTAATTCTACCAAAATTTCTCCAAGCACAATGCTACCAGCAATAATAATAAAAATATTAATATAACTCATAGCTGAAATATGTTTCGATTTCTTGATTTTAAAACATCGCTCTAAGATAAAAATCAAAATCATATTAAAGAATGATGCAAACAGACTTCCCAATGCTGCATTAACCTGAAATGCACTTGATTCCCCAAATAAGGTCCATATTATATTTTCTGATACCATTCCCAATGCAATCGCCGAAAAAACTGCTACTATCTTTCTAATAATTGTTCCTTCATATAACAGAACAGTTGCTATTAACATACCAATTACCAAAGAGCTGGTTGTTAAAATGGTATTGCCTACAAAGTAATACACCAACCAATTAATTGACCATACAAAAAAATAAACCAACACCGGTGCAACAATTGTCTCATCTTTACATGAAATTATCAATTTCACCATTCTAAACGCAACATATATACTTAAAATATTAAATACAGCACTAAAAACCGTTTCTGCCATCATCATAATTGTCACCTCATGCCATAAAATCACCAAGGATTTTATCTTTCACAGTTTGCTTCATCGACTGACTAATAGGGATTTCTGTACCATCTAGCATCAATATACTATCACTTCGATGTTGAGAAACATAACGCATATTGATGACAAACGACTTGTGAACCACACAAAACATCCTCTCGTTCAAATGTGGTATAGCATCTGAAAGTTTACCGTAAAATTCTATTGTTCCGTCCTGCGTAATCATTTTTATTTTTTTACCTTGACTTTGAAAATATAAAATACAATTTTCATTCATTCTATATTTTCTTTTTCCTATATTGTATGTAAAAAATCGATTTTGAAAATCATATAGTCGTTCGTATTCATCCAAAATATATGCCACCTTTTGATAATTAATAGGTTTGACCAAGAAGTTCATAGGACGTATATTAAATAATTGCATCGCATATTCTTCCTTGGCTGAAACATATACAATTTGCATTGTTTCATTTTTCAAATCCGAACGTATTGTCATGCCTATATCGACACCTGTTTCATTACCCAATTCAATATCTAAAAAAAGGATATCAAACAATCCCTCTTCCTCAATACACTCAAACAACTTATCGGAACTCATAAAAGTTTGTGTGTCAATAGATAGTCCTTTTGTTTTTGCATAATTCAACACCATCTCTTCTAATAGCAGTGCAAACTGCTCATCGTCGTCGCATATGCCAATCCTCAACACAACCCAATCACCTCCTAAACAAATGTAATTTTGTATACACGTTTTACGTTCTTCTCATAAAAATAACCATTTTACAACAAAACAATTATAGCACATACTCTAAATTATAACAAACAATGTGTTTCTCAAAATCCTCTAGGCATTCAATTTTGCACCTAATTCCTACTTAAAAACTACAATATCCTATGGCTGAATCACTTATTATTTGTTAAATACCGTAAACGACATTTTAATTTCACCTATTTTTTTGTCCGTATACAACCCACTTTACACAAACGTAGTCGATTTTTACACAAGTGCACAAAACAAACATACCATACATATAGTAGTTACTCAAAATCATTTCCACTGCCCGCAAATAATCGGATACATTTTTAATATCTCTAACAACATGTTTGTTATTAATTTTGTCTACATTTTCTTCATCTGTATAATATACTCTGTCAACAAATATTTTATTGCGTTTTCCTCTCACTTCTCATCACCTTCCTCTTCTATCAAAATAACTCAACACGCTCGGATACCTTCTACACAAATATATTTCTGTACACACCCATTCTGCATTCTCATACAATAATAGCGAATTTTTCATGAGCCTAATTATAACATATACTCAATGCTCTAACAAACAATGACTTTTCCCAATTCATATGAACAAAATGTCATCATATCTAGTACACAATACTTTCTTTAACAATTTAAATTTGAAGCAAAACTATCTACCTTCCCCTCTCACCACGCTCATGACAATATTCTCTCCGATATCCAGATTGCTTCTTTTCCACATCACACAACCTCATATACTCATCCGTATATTCCCCAATCGTGTCAAACCTAATTCCCAATTCTTCCATGCGCATTTGGAATTTCTTCATAGAACCATAGACATCTTCCAGATTAATTTCTATCCACTTCATCTTTTCTTCATCCGACAGAGTCTCATATTTCTGTTTTGTCATAATTGTAGTTTCTTCTATCTCATTCTCCTCAACACTAGGTTGTGCTATTTCCTGATACACTTCCGACAATCCAAAAACTTCTGCAGCAGAATTTTCTTCAATTAAAGCATAATTTACTACCTCTTTATCTCGCTCAGTCTCGGTCAAGATTTCGGTCTGTGCAACAACCACAACTTCTTCCATCTCCTCTGCTTGATTTTCTTCTTCGCATAGACGATTCTCTGTCCCACATTCATCCTCGCACTTCTCCTGAGCTAACTGTGGAACCGGAACATCATATGGATTCCCAATCTGTTTCTCTTCCTCTAACACTTGCTGACGGAAATAGTTACTTTGCACGATACTTTCAACAATACACTGCTTTCCTAACCTTTTCTGATGTAATAACTCCTTCTTCTTTGCTTTAATCTTCTCTAACTCCTTATGATAGTCTTCTTCCCATAAAACAAATTCACACATCGCTTCCTCTGTCTTACACTTACGATTTTTCTCCGCACGTTCTTTATATAGTTTCTTTTGACGATTACTCAAATCTGTCAATTTCCTATCAATTGCTTCCGATTCTTTCAAAATCCCTTCAATCCCATTTATTCCATGGTTCACCAGATACAGATAACGTTCATGTGTCTCATGCATCTTTTTCACTTCTGACTGATGCTTGTTCTGATAATCAAAACGATACTTTTCCATGTAAGCAAAGTGAACAATTTGAAGATAATATTTCTCTTGGTAATCATTCCTTGGTTTCAGCATATACTTTGTGTTTGGAGCCTGCACCGAAGGAGATTCATAACCCCATTGATAACCTTCAAATCCTTCCTATAATGTCAAGCCTAAAACACTTTATTTTTAAGCTTTTTTGTTTACTTTATTACCTCTAACAAACGAGCCAAAAGTGTGGAATAGTCTAGTATCTTGTACCGAATAGTCAAATCAGGGTATAACTAATAAA
>JAFQOE010000062.1 GCA_017395635.1 Lachnospiraceae bacterium
CCACCTCCCGCAGAAACCAAGACTGCTGAAGTCGTGGAAACTCCACCAGAGGAGAAACCGCCTGTCGCAGTGCAGGAGAAGGCAACCGTTAAACCTAAAAAGCGTAAAGAGGATTCCTTCGATTACCGCAAAATGTTTCTGACCGAAGGAACCGTGCAACATAGGCAGCAGACCTATCTAAGTCAGGAAACACATAATGCGGTACGGAGATTTCTCTCGGTTGTGGCCCCGAACATCAATATATCAAGGTATATAGACAACATCGTCAGTGCTCATCTGGAGCAGTACCGTGATGAGATGGATAACTTACTAACAAACGAAATTAATAACCTTTTAAACAACAAGTAATTATGATACAGTATTCACCTATAATTCTCATTTCAGCAATATCGTTAGGAACGATTATTTGCGTTTATTTATTGGCAAAGGCAGTAAAGGCTACAGTAGTACATGAAATCAAGAAATTCACTATAGATAAAAAGTCTGAGGATGATAAATCTAATGTTGAAGAATTACCACAGATAACAGAATCGGCTGAAGTAAAATCTACTTCAGAAAGCGTTATGGAAAAATATGCAAAGAAAGAGCCGTTACCACTACAGGAATTTATTGATTCTCTCGCTGATAATGCAGGTATTGATACCAAGTGTAATGTCTATAAAAGCAAATTCTTGGATTGCAAGCGTGTTCCTAATAGATCACATGTCTATATTGACAGAGAATGTGCAACCCTAATTAAAAACGTTCTACCTATTATTGCTCCAGATGCTTCTATATCAGGTTTTGTCAGCAATATTGTTGTAGACCACTTGGAAAAATACAAACCGGAGATTATTAAGATGTATAATGATAGAATCTCTAAAATTATGTAGTTATGGAGGCAAAGATATATTTCGCAGTAAAGGTTGTATGTGCCTTATTCGTATTTTATCATCTATGGGTATTCCTGTTCTGTCGCAAGATATATGGCTTGTGGGATAAACTTCATAACTGGGCACGCATTGCTCGTGTAAGATTATGGAAGTACCGAAAGAAACGAATGGCTGAAAAAGCCAAGCGTGAAAGGCGTAAGAAAATATACGGTAAGGATTTGCCTACGGATAAGCCTAAGCCAATCCAAACAGAAACGCCTAAGAAGGTAGAAGAGAGTCCTCCCGTTGATGATGATCCGAATGAAGTAATGGGTAAATCCAACATTATCTATTACGAGGATATTAATGCTGCTCGCACAATACCCACACATTCGTTGGAGTTGAAACAGGTAGAACTTCCTGTGGATAAGGATGTCAACCCCGATGATGTAGAGGATAACTTTGAGCCTCAAAAAGGTTTGACCGAAGAGGACATGCAAGAGTTGATGGAGCCTGAAGGTATTATGCCTGACCCTGATTTTGACACCTCTATGACCTATGAGGAGATGAACAATATGGTAGATGTGTTGAGCTCGGATACACACTCCGATGAGAATGGTCTTCGTGCTGCTCAAACGATATTTCATAAGTTGCCAGGAACAGAACTCCTGCGACTAATTGAAAATGAGCTTGCCGACCAGCAAAAGATTGACAGATTGCTTTTCGATTATTTGGATTCATCAGGCAACCCTCTACCAGAGTCCAAAAGACGAGAGCGAAAAATCAAGGATTTTAATATCAAAAAGTATGTCTAAACCCTAACACTCCATAATACGCGAATTGGTTTGTTGTTATGTTGTTTTCCTCGTTTTTGTTTCTTTTTTCTTGGGA
>JAFQOE010000176.1 GCA_017395635.1 Lachnospiraceae bacterium
ATCACTGCTGCAATAGCACATCCGGAAGGGATTCGTACTTGACCTTCAATTTTCATATATCTTACCTTCCTTTCAGGATAATAAAAAAGCAAAGGCGTTCATTTCGTGGGTAGATAAGTTTCTACTCAAAAAATGAACGCCTTTGCTCACTTGCAATATTTATACCCCTATTGAATGAGTTTGTCAATAAAAATTTTGGATAAATTTGCAATAAAAATTACTTGACAAATGAAAATGTTGGTTCTATAATCCCACTTAATCACATATAGTTTATCAAACCGTTGAAGCGGAGATAACGGCAATGATGCCTTTACAGAGAGCCTGTGGTGCTGAGAATCAGGTGAGAAACAAGTTGTCAAATGGACCGCTGAGGGCGCAGTCAAAAGTGTAATCTATGTTATACCCAGTATTCTGTGACGTGTTGGCATACGTTAGTTGCCGGGGATATGTAGGTATCCTGCTAAGTGTGCAGCGTTCTTGCTGTAAATCAAGGTGGCACCGCGGATTGTGTTTACATTTTAATTATGTATCATGTTCGTCCTTGACAGATTCTGATATTCTGTCAAGGACGTTTTTTTGTGTGAAATTCCTTTGACAAAATATAAAACAAAGAAGTTTTCATATTGGAGGCGGAAACAGATGTTATTGACTAAACGATGGTGGCGCATGATGCGCCCAAAAAATAAAAAGAGTTTACTTGAAAATAAGACATAATCAAATTTGGAGGAAATTATTATGAAGATTAACAATGTTGAGTTTAATACCTATTTTAAGAATTATCCGGATGCAAATGGCTATTTTGGTAAGTATGGTGGTTCTTATATTCCACCTGAATTGCAGACGGCAATGAATGAAATCAATGAGGCATATCAGACCATATGTAAATCCTCGAAGTTTATTAGTGAACTTCGTCGTATCAGAAAGGAATTTCAAGGAAGGCCGACACCTATTTCGCATCTTGAAAGACTTTCAAATAAGTTAGGCAATGTTCAGCTCTATGTCAAGCGTGAAGATTTGAATCATACCGGTGCACACAAACTTAATCATTGTATGGGTGAAGTATTATTGGCAAAATATATGGGAAAAAAGAAGGTAATTGCCGAAACAGGTGCTGGTCAGCATGGTGTTGCACTTGCAACTGCGGCAGCATACTTTGGATTGGAATGTGATATTTATATGGGAGCTGTGGATATTAAGAAGCAGGCACCCAATGTTGCCAGAATAAAAATACTTGGTGCCAGAGTAATTGAAGTTACTGATGGATTGCAAACCTTGAAAGAGGCGGTTGATGCGGCGTTTATGGCGTATTGTAAGGAGTATAAAGAGGCAATTTATTGTATAGGTTCTGTTGTTGGACCACATCCGTTTCCTATGATGGTCAGAGATTTTCAGAGCGTAGTAGGAATTGAGGCAAGAGAGCAGTTTATGGAGATGACAGGAGAACTTCCGGATGCAGTTGTTGCATGTGTAGGTGGTGGTTCAAATGCGATGGGACTTTTCTCAGGATTCTTAAATGATCCTGTTGATATTTATGGTGTGGAACCATTAGGGCGTGGAACTACCCTTGGTGACCATGCTGCCAGTTTGACTTATGGTGAGGAAGGTATTATGCATGGATTTAACAGCATTATGTTAAAGGATGAAAAGGGAGAACCGGCACCGGTATATTCTGTGGCAAGTGGTTTGGATTATCCGTCTTCCGGTCCTGAACATGCTTTTTTACATGATTTAGGTAGGGTGAAATATGATGTGGTTACAGATGATGAAACAATAGATGCATTTTTTGAACTTTCCAGAATGGAAGGAATTATTCCCGCTATTGAAAGTTCACATGCAATAGCGTATGGTATGAAACTTGCAAAACAGATGGGGAAAGGGTCAATATTAATCAACTTATCCGGCAGAGGAGATAAGGACATGGATTATATTATTGAGAAATATGGTGTGCGATAGTTGAAAAGAAACGGTTGAAAAGAAATTTTGAAAAAAGTGTTGACAACATTTTTTGATGGGTGTATTATCCCATCTTTGACAGTTAATAAAAGACAAAACAGCCACAAAGCCTGTATTTATGGGCTATGTGGCTGTTTGTTCGTTTGCATCGATATGTGCTATATTTTTGCTTTTGTGCTAGTTATCTTTTTTGTCTTTGAAATAAT
>JAFQOE010000008.1 GCA_017395635.1 Lachnospiraceae bacterium
CATGTAAACAAACAGACTTCATAACACGAAGTATAGCACTTTTCAGAGTACTTTTGTATAGGGTATCTTAAAAAAAGTTGCTCAAAATCGAAAATACAAGGTCAAAATGATTTTAAGTGGAATTTACTTTTTCATTTGACCCCAAACTACGATTATTCGTTTCGTCATAAGATAATACTTGGATGTTAACATCCTCAAAACTCACGTTGTCTTCAACTTCTGCCGCTGACACACTCGTTGGTAAACACCAAATCATAAATAGACTCATTAGCGTCAATACACTTAATTTCAAAAAACTTCTTACTCGTATCATTTGTAAACCCCTTTCTTGATATGTTTATATTTCCATTTATTTTATTTCTGTGTAACTAAACTGAAAACCATCGTTTTCACATTGTTCTTTATGTCTATTTTTCCACTCTTCGAAACTTTCTTTTGTAAACAAACGATATTGATAAAATGTTTCTGTTACATAACTGTAGCTTATTACCGATACCATGCCATCTTCCAACTCGAAGCAATAGTTTATAATTCCTCTCTGTAAACAATTAGTATCCTCTTTAACAATCGTTTGTACATAACAGTTATCCCCCAAAGATTCTTCATCCGTAAAAACTTTGTTTTTCATCTGTGCCATATCATATAATGTTGTTTTTTCCAATTCAGCATCTCTACACATTCCGTCTGCATAGTTCGATTCCGTACCCTCAAAACTAATGTTAGTTATACGATTTTCATCAGTGTCATATACAACAATATATTGTGTTTTATCCGCTTGATTACAAATTTTAATATACTCCTGTAATTGTTCGTTTTGACCTGTTTGTATGTTTTGCAGTTCGCTCGACTCAATATTTAAGTCTGTTCGCTCTTCATCAAAAAGCACAGCCATCAATTGCACAACCATCTCCTCTAATCCTATATCATTCTTTGGTTCTATCAATTCTTCCGTCGTAATATTTGCTTCCTGTGTTAAACTGTAGTCTCTCATATAACGAAAGTCTATTATCTCAAGCAAATCCTCATCATTTAATTCATGTTTCGGTAAATAAAATGTTGATGTGTTCGCCAAAAAACAGACCCTCTCAGAATTAATTTCTTCTACGCTTTGGATGATAAGCACTTCATCTTTTGGAAAACGACCTTCTTCCATATAAACTACCTCAAGCTCCGAATAGCGCGCTTTTTCTTCTTCTGATAATTCTCTCGAAAAGGTATCTGCATTAGCATTAGAATTCTGAACATCTTCTATATACTGTTCCACTGAGTCCTTTGAAAGTTCTTGCTGTCTTTTAGCAACATAATTAGTACCTGCATATACACCAGTTCCACCAATACAAACAAACACAATAACTAAAATTGCCACTCTACTTTGCCAGTTTTTCTTATTTATACCTTTTTTCTCATTCAATTGAACTAATGTTTGTTTGACCATTTCCTCATAATCCTTAGGGAGATTCACACTTTGTCTATTTACATAAGCAAAAATTGTATCATCCATTTCTGTACTAGATATCTTCATCGCACTACTCCTTTACTTTAAAAACTCATATAATTTCCGCCTTGCACGTGCCAAACGCGATTTCACTGTTCCCTCTGCTATTTTTAGTATTTTGCTAATTTCCTTCGTTGTGAATTGTTCATAGTAGAACAAAACAACAATATATCGAAGATCTTTTGGCAACTCCATGACTACTAACCAAAGTTCATCATATTCAAACGGGCTGCAATTCTCTATTGAAAATTGTATTTCTGATTCCTTCTTTTTTTGTCGTAAAATAGATACACATTTATTAACCAATATCTGCATAAGCCATGCACGTGCACTCTCTTTTTTTCTTATTGAATACAATTTCTCATATGCTGTCACTATCGCCTCGCTTACAGCATCTTGTGCATCCGCGTCATTTTTCACATACGAAAACGCAAGCCGATATAAATATTCTCTATTATCTAGTATGAGTTTTTCTAGTTCTTGTTTGGAAAATTTCGTCATTTCATCCCTTCTTTCTATAAACCGGTTCACATATTAGACGCTTTAACAGAAGATTTGGTTCATTTTATTTTACAAAAAAACAAAAAAAAATTTACAATATAATTGTATTAAGAATTACCTTTATAATCGGCTACTCTCTATCATTATACTACCACTCTTTTTATGATGTGTTTTTCTCTACAATTTTTCTGATTGAAAGAAATAAATATAGCTGTTGTATGCACCAAAATCTAAAATATCAATACATTAAAAAAATACTTTCAAGAAATCTTTTACAGTTTCCTCTTCCATCCTACTCCTAATCCCGTTCACTCTCCGTACCCACTCAATCAGATTCTCAACCTTCAGCTTCTCCGTCACACCTTCTTTCTTCATTATCCGTTTCACTGAAATTTCCATTTCCCTATGACACTCCTCATCTACTTCATGTAAACGCTTATTCCACGTTCCATCCATCACCATATCCAAATACTGTTTTCGATGATATTTCATTACGTATTCAGCATACATCATTCCATACTTTCCAATACTGAAATCTGTCTCCTGCTCCAAACCCATAACCGGATAATAACAACTATTCTCGGCCAAGCAATACTCTATTCCATTTTCTGCAATTACCTCTTTCAATTCTTCCATATCAATCTCCGTCCTTTCCAAAATCCAATTCTCATATTCAACATCAAAACCATTCTTCCAATTTTATTTTACAACACACACCTGCCAAACCATGGCACGAATCTAGCATTTTTGCTAGATTATGCTAGACCGAATTTTTCTTAATAATATGCTAAAAATCCTCCTCTGCACTTTGCTTGTCATTTCTGCGCAGTTCTGTCGGTGTATTTGCCAGATACGCATCGTGTATCACGATGCTACTGGTCAGGGGAATCCCCCTGAAACCCCTTCTATTTTCTCCAAAAAATCACCCAAAACCACAATGGTATTGTAATCTGCTACTAATACTATTGTAAATCACTACCACTTTCCCAAAATGGTAGTGTATTTTTCTACCATCGTTTTCATCTCACAGAAAAATGGTATTATAAAATTCTACCAGTGGTATTGCAATCTTCTATCATTTTTCATAAATGATATGATGAAACACTAGCATTTTTTCAACAGCGTCATTACGTTCTAGAAAATTGCTAGCATGTCTAGCAAAAAGTGCTAGATTTCCACCCTGTTTCTAGCATTTTCTAGCATCTGTTTTTCCGAATCTAGCAAATTTGATAGCGCGTCTAGCATCCACTTTCTCGTGTCTAGCAATAATGCTAGATTTCCTCCCTTTTCTAGCAAAATTGCTAGACTCACCTTTATGTACATAAGACTCCAACTGCATTTACGCCAAAAGAAATAGGTGCCAGCAACTACGCCAACACCTATCTCACAGACTCGTACAGATAAAAGAAGTATCTTTCTCACCACTAGCTCCATTTCATAATGTCATCCATCATTGCACTCGGCAATTCTGCTTGCGATTCGTTATTTGGCATAGGATTTGTTCCGGCAGTATAGCTACCAGTCTGTTTCTCCGATTGTATCTCTGCAACCGTTCTTGATACATTCACCGTTGCCAGAAATCGGATCAAATCCTGATACACTTCATTGCGAATCTGCTCCCTATCTTCCGCTCTCTTTTTTTCGTACTCTTCCACTGTGATATAATTTTCACGTTTTGCCTGCTTTTCCAAATATTCAGCTCCATAACCATTGATATAATCATACAAGGCATTGATAACGAACCGATTCTTTGACTTATGAATCGATACATTCAGGCCATCAAGTACCTTGAACACTTCTTGGTCAATTGGATTATCCAGACGAAACCTAATATTAAATTGCTTAGAACGTACCATACACTTTTCCCCCTTTACTCTTTCACCTTTGCCATTTCTTCTAACGTTTGCGCTACCACTTGAATGGTGTAAAATAATTCTTCCTCACACTCTCCACCATCTTTAACAAGTTGTAGTTCCTCATAGATTTCTTCCATCTGCTCTCGTAGTGCCTTAAACACTCTTGGACTTCGTCCTTGCACCACCACATCTCTGTTAGTGAGCTTTCGCAGGATATAATCCTGCTTTGAAAGCCCTGACATTTTCACACAATCATCAAGAAATTTTGCTTCCTCTTCCGATACTCGAAAACCAATTGTGCGTTTTCTCCATCTTCCCTTATGGTCTACAATTCTTTCCATATCATTTCACCTTGCCTTTCTCTATTTTTGCTGTTCGCTCCAAATCCAGTTTCTTTGCCATTTCACACTGCTTTGTAGGGAATAAATGTGCGTAATTATAAGTGATGTCTATACTCTCATGCCCCACGCGTTCCGCAATTGCTAACGCTGTAAACCCAAGCTCAATCAACAAGGAAATATGACTATGACGCAAATCATGGATTCGTATTGGTTTCACACCAGTCTCATTGCAACCTCTATCCATCTCGTGATGAAGATAAGACTTTGTCACAGGGAAGATTCTCTCCGTCGGTTTCACCTTATAGAGCATTGCTAGATAATCCTGCATTTCATCACTTAGAAAATGCGGCATTGTAATTACTCGGTTACTTTTCGGAGTTTTCGGTGATGTGATTAAATCTCTGCCCTTCAGCCTTTGATATGACTTATTGATTGTAATTGTCTTTTTCTCAAAGTCGAAATCCTCTGGTGTCAAAGCAAGCATTTCTCCCATTCTTAATCCACACCAGTAAAGAATCTCAAACGCATAATAAGACAGAGGTTTCTCCATCATCGCCTCAGAAAATTGCAGATATTCTTCCTGCGTCCAAAACTGCATTTCCTTATGTTCTTCCATTCCGATACAGCCCGCCAACTTTGCCGGATTCGTGCCTAAATGATAGAACCGCACTGCATGATTAAAAATAGAACTTAGCTGCGCATGAATTGTCTTGAGATAGGTTGGGGAATATCCCGTTCCATTCTCGTAACGAAACGCCAGCAATTCATTCTGCCATGCGATTACATCTTTTGCTTCAATCGCCGTCATCGGTCGGTCTTTAAAATAGGGAAGTATTTTTGTTTCTACCATGTGCTTTTTTGTCTCCCACGTGGTTTCCTTCAACCTCGCCTGACGGTCTTGTTTGTAAAGTTCCCAGAAGCTTTCGAAGGTCATATCCAACTTTGACTCTGTCTTTAACATCGCCTCATGCTCCCAAGCCACGGCTTCTCTTTTTGTTGCAAACCCTCGTTTACTCGTCTGTTTCCGTTCCCCCTTAAAATTAGTATAACGGAAAACAACTCTCCACTTGTTTCCTTCCTTGTATACAGCCATATTGACCACATCCTTTCTGGTGGCAATTTCATGCCACCTATTCACTGTACTGAAAACGCTTCATAAAATACTCTTTGTTAACTCTGCCCCGAATGGTGATATACCCTTTGGCATTCAATTCTTCATTCAAGGTACGGATAACATCATAGGCTTTTTGCTCTGAAATCTGTAAAGCCTTCTGAACATCATCCACTCTTAATAAAATTGTTTCCTCTTCCATATTGCATTTCCTCCTTCTCCTTACTTCCCCACGCACAACAACTAAACACTTTTGTTTAACTCGTTGTTTTGTCATTCTACTAAACAATTCTGTTAAAGTCAAGTGGTTTTTAAATAAATAATTAAATAAATTTGTTTAAGTTCTTATTGCACCACTAAAAATGCTGTGTTATACTGACTTTATCAGTTTTGTTTAGTTGTTTATTATAGGAGGATACAATCGTGGCAATCGGAAAAAGAATTAAATTTATTCGTACACTTCGCAACTTAAAACAGAAAGACCTCGGGGCAATGATTGGTTTCAAAGGTAAAACTACTGATGTGCGTATCGCACAGTACGAGTCTGAAACCAGAGTTCCAAAGGAAGACATTCTTTCCTCACTGGCAGATGCGTTACAGGTTAGTCCAAAAGCATTGTCCGTGCCGGACATTGATACATACAAAGGAATTCTTCATACATTTTTCGCATTGGAAGATATGTATGGTTTCAAAATCAGCACCAACCCTGACGAGTTAACCATCTCTTTGGATATGGATAACCCTGCTTATGATTCCTTAAATGAACTCTTTTCTCACTGGCAAAGAGAAGCTATCGCACTTGCAAGTGGTGAAATCAGCAAGGAAGAATATGATAACTGGCGTTACAACTATCCAGAATCAGAAGCTAAGCGTAACAAAACTCGTCTCAAGAAAAAGTCCAACAAATAACAAGGAGGATTTTCCATGGATAAAATAGTTCCTGCTTTTCAAGTAACCCTTTTTGATCCCACCCTTAGTGATGCCTGTGCTGATATGGCAGAATTAGGAATAGATTCACTATTAGACGATGGTATCTTTAAAAGCCTTCCCATCGTCAGTGTTCTTGTTGGTTTAGGGAAAACTGCGCAAAACATTCACGACCGCAACCTATTAAAACAATCTGCTCAATTCATCAATACTTTTAACACAAAAACCATTTCACAAGCAGCATTAGACAAACATCGAAACAAACTAAATAACAATCCCAAATTTGCCGAAGAAGAACTTGGTCGAGTTGTAATCCTTCTTAATTCGAATGTAGAAACCAAGAAATCCGAATTATTAGGCAAATTTTACAGAGCTTATGTTTTGGAAGAAATCGACTGGGAACTCTTTTGTGAATTTGCCGAAATCACGTCAAAACTCTTTGTATCAGACCTAAAGCTCTTATCAGAAATTTTTTCAGATGTTGTCACTAACACTACACAATGCCAAGGTTATAGGGCAGAACGACTAATCTCTCTCGGATTAATTGATTCTGCACCTAAATCCATTAGCATCGGAAATATCGGATCTAGCATGACCCAAAACTATATTCGAGTTAATGAACTCGGAAAACAGTTCTGTGAAATCATCCAAAAAACAGAATAAAGCATAAAAAAACCTTACTGTTCACTCAAAACAGTAAGGTCCTTTTATGCTTCTATAAATAGAGATTATTCTTTTGAACTATCAGCTCACAAACACATCCACTTCTCACAAAACCTGCTTAAACTGTTGTCAAAACGTTGCCAACACTTAAACATTTTTGTTTGAAGTTATTGTGTTTACTAGCTCTATCCACTCCAAAAGTCTACTCGAACTCAATCGTCGCCACAGGCTTCTTTGTCAACTCGAAACATACACGAGTAACAGTTGGAACCTCTGCTGCGATTCTGTCAGCAATCTTCTCTAAGATATCATAGTCCACTCTCTCGATTGTTGCTGTCATCGCATCGATGGTGTTAACCGCACGAATTACTACCATGTAACCCATGCTTCTCTCATGATTTCTTACACCAACAGCCTTGAAATCAGGCACTACAGTAAAGTACTGCCATACCTTCTTATCAAGTCCTGCTTTAGCGAACTCCTCACGGAGAATTGCATCAGACTCACGAACAGCCTCAAGACGTTCACGTGTAATTGCACCAAGGCAACGAACGCCAAGTCCTGGTCCTGGGAATGGCTGACGGTATACCATGTGTGGTGGAAGACCAAGCTCAATACCACATTCACGAACTTCATCCTTAAACAACTGTAACAATGGCTCAACCAGCTCGAACTGCATGTCCTCTGGAAGACCACCTACATTGTGGTGTGACTTAACCATCTTCGCTGTCTTTGTTCCACTCTCAATAATATCTGGATAAATGGTACCCTGACCCAAGAAATCGATACCTTCTAACTTTCTTGCTTCCTCTTCGAATACTCGAATGAACTCGCCACCGATAATCTTTCTCTTCTCTTCCGGATCAGCAACACCTTCTAATTTACCTAAGAAACGATCTGTTGCATCTACATAAATTAGGTTAGCATTCAACTGGTTCTTGAATACTTCAACTACGTCTTCTGACTCATTCTTACGCATCAAACCATGATTAACATGTACACATACTAACTGCTGGCCAATTGCTTTCAATAACAAAGCTGCTACAACGGAAGAATCCACACCGCCAGACAAAGCCAACAATACTTTTTTATCTCCAACCTGACGACGAACCAATTCAATCTGATCCGCTACGAAGTTCTTCATATTCCAGTTTGCCTCAGCTTTACATGTATCAAACACGAATGATTTCATAGTCGCATCATCCGGTAACTCCGATAACTGCTGTTCACACTTTGCAGTTGGATGATCGATAGACATTACTGGGAATCCACACTCATAAATAGCTGGGTCTACATCAACTGCCACACCATCTACTATGCGGTTCTCACCACCGTTCAAAATAATACCTTTCACATTATCTAAGGCTTTCAATGCATCTGGCGTAATGTCATGTGGGTGAATCTCACTATACACACCGAGGGCACGAATCTGACGGGCAACAACAGTATTCTCTGTACTACCCATGTCTAAAATGACAATCATATCTTGTTTCATCGTCAATTTCTCCTTTTTATTATTGGTATATTTTCATTGTGGCAAACAAAACTACATCACTCTAGGTATTTACCACTCTGATATTATAGTATAATTTTATTTATCGGAAAAGTATTTTTTTATTTTCGTCATTTTTTTCTAAAATAGCCATTTATAGCCTCGTTATTCATCATAATATCCAATTTATAACAAAAAAACAATTTTTTATTTTCAAATTTATATCACATGTGATAGAATGTACGTTGTAAATGTAAGTGAATACTCTATATAGCAAAGGAGACTCTATCATGAAAAAAGTATATGAAGGCAAAACAAAAGACGTGTATCAGCTTGACAACGGCAATGTAATGCTTAAGTTCAAGGATGACTGTACAGGAAAAGATGGTGTGTTTGATCCGGGTGAGAACAGCGTTGGATTAACAATCGAGGGTATCGGTAAAGCTAACCTTGAGACATCTATTCACTATTTTGAGCTTTTAAAGGATGCCGGAATCAAGACTCACTATGTAGGTGCTAACCTTGACGATGCTACAATGGAAGTTCTTCCAGCAACTGTATTTGGTCATGGTCTCGAAGTTATCTGCCGTTTGGTAGCTACAGGTAGTTTCATCCGTAGATACGGCGAGTACATAGAAGATGGTACTGTATTAGAGGGTGGATATGTAGAATGTACATTCAAGAACGATGCATTAGGTGATCCGCTTGTTACTGGCGAAGGACTTGCTGCATTAGGTGTTATGACTCCAGCTATGTTCGACAGCATGAAAGAACAGACATTAAAGATTACTAAGATTGTTGCAGACGACTTAAAGTCAATCGGTCTTGACTTATGGGATATCAAGTTTGAGTTCGGTTACAACAACGATGAAGTTATCTTAATCGATGAAATCGCTTCTGGTAACATGCGTGTTTACAAAGACGGAAAGATTGTTGATCCTGTTGAATTAACAAAGATCATCAATAACAGATAATTAACTTTGTATTGATTTATATGAAAAAAGCTGGCAGAACTTCTGTCAGCTTTTCTTATGTTGCAGAAAATTCCACTGCGTGGGATCTCCTATGCAATTATTTATCCACTAATTGAACAATATCCTTCGGTAAATGATGAAGCAGTAACGCATCCAACATATCCGTCTTAACCGGTTTCGAACAATAGTCATCAAAACCTTTTTCCATGTACATCTCCCTGCATCCGGCAATCGCATTTGCTGTCAAGGCTATCACTACTGAATTGTGATTAGAATTTTCATCGTCTGCACGTAGTTTGTGCAAAGTTTCAATTCCATCCATTTCCGGCATCATATGATCCATCAAAATGATATCATACTTATTCTTCTTGGTAAGTTCCAGACATTTCATACCACTTTCTGCTATTTCTGTCTGAATCTGTGTTCGTTTCAACAACGCTTTAATAACCGAAAGGTTCATGATATTATCATCTACCACTAATATTCTCGCGTCCGGTGCGATGAATCGTTGACCCGGTTTTAATTGTTCATTCCGATATTGACGTACCGATTCTTCCAAATTACCAATCGGCTTACTATCGGTAATCCTCTGTGGTATGGAAACAGTAAATGTAGAACCTTTTCCATACTCACTTTCTACTGTAATATCACCATTCATTAGTTCTACAAGACTTTTTGCGATATTCAGACCAAGACCTGTACCTTCGATGTTCCGATTCTTGCTAAGTTCCAATCGTTTGAAACTATCAAACAGTTTTCCCAAATCATCTTTCTTAATACCGATGCCTGTATCCACTACCGAAATATTTAGTACAATGTTCTCTTCATCGACCAACGAGCATTTTGCTTTCAAGGTTACACTACCTTCTTTTGTATATTTCACAGCATTCGATAACAAATTAGTTAGAATCTGCTTAATGCGCAATTCATCGCCATATAACTTAGATGGCATGTTTGAATCGATTTCCAGTTGAGTACTTATTGCCTTGTTAGTAGCTCTGGCATTCAGTAACAACATTGCATCCTGAAGCAAACTGCCTAAGTGATAGGTCCCTTCTACTAGTTCCAAACGTCCGGATTCAATCTTCGAAAAATCCAACACATCATTGACAAGACTTAATAACATATTACTTGAGCTTTGAATATTATGTGCATATTCACGAATCGTTTCATTCTCATTCTCACGTAGAATCATTTCGTTCATACCAATAACTGCATTAATCGGCGTACGAATCTCATGGGACATATTCGCCAGAAATTGAGCCTGTGCCTTTGAAGACAGAATTGCCTGTTGTTTCTTTTTCTCTGACTCAAACCAATCCTGTCCGGTCTTAACAACAGCCATCACCAGCAAAAACAGCAGCCCTCCTGACAATATCGCTCCTAACGTATACCTTGGATTAATATAATAAAGTACCAACTCAAAAATCGCAGATACCAGCATTCCACAAAGACCTATTCCTACAAAGAAATATCCCGAAATTTTCTTTGTAAACGCATCCCAAACAATTGTCCCAATAATACAAATCATCGTGATTGCAATTCCGGCATGAATAAATGGTAATTGTTCCACAAACTGCACGATATCAAACACCTGCAACACAGCACCCACCACCATTATAATGGCTGAGTAAATCATTGGAAATTTATATATTTTTCTATATCTTCCCGATTGTACATCATCTATGTAAATCATCAATGGAATTGGAATCAGCATCAAACACATATATGTACAATTGGTTATAACAGAAACATTTTTAAAAACCAACTGCCGAAACTCCATTTCTGAAATCATCCAAAACGCACAGAAAAATAATGCCCATGCCAAGTATTTCAATGAAAGTTTCTTCTTATATACATACTGTAAAATCGTACACACAATAATACAAAACAGACTAACAACAAGCAACAAAACTGCTACCATTGTTTTTGAACCGAATTTATCTAAAAAATGAATCCATATGCTTGCTCTGTCTCCTATATAAACGGTTCGAACATCTCCTGCATACTTGGAATCACTTGAGAATTGAAAGGACAATGTTTTACCCGCATCCTTCTCATACAACTCTACAAAAAGATATCGAAATGCACTATTGGTTCCAAATGGTCTGGAATCCTTTGTTGTATAGCTTTCCCTCAATTCACCATCAATATAGACTTCTGCATCCTGCCACACAATTCGAAAACACAAACATTCACGGTTAAAGATATCTTGAGGCAATTGAGTCTCTATTGTAACTAATTCCCCGTATTCAGCAGGTAGTTTCCCAGGGACTTCTATCTTTTTTCGTTCGCCATCTTCTAAGATACGATACCAATCTGTTTCAAACACACTACATTCACTACTGACTACATCACGCTCATCCGGAAGAATAAGCTCACCAAGCAAGAAAAAAGTCAGCACTATAGATGCAACAACGACAAAAACTTTTTTCACGACCTTTGTATAATCATCAAAGAAATTCATTTTATCCTTTGTATCCATAAAACCGTCTCCTATCATTCAAAATCTGCTATTATATATGTTTCATATACTTCTAACATAACAAATATCAAAATCTCTTATATGATATCATATTTTTTCTGTTTCCTCTATACCATTACAATATTTTGTACTCCGATTATACTTTAGCAAACTACTTTTTTCTTCAATCAAAAGGCGATGATTTTCCAAAAAAATCACCGCTCATTATATTACTTTTTATTTATTCTTTCCAAACAGTTCCTTCTATTCCGGTGTCTTCCCCAACAAATTTTATTTCTTTTCCATCTTTCTGTTGTTGCTCATAATGCTTCAACACTTTAATTGCTACATTACCGAGCAACAAAATTGCTATAATATTAACAATTGCCATAAATCCCATTGTCACATCTGCAAGATTCCAAGCCAACGAAAAATCGGCCTGTGCCCCCAGAAAAATGGCAACCACACAGGTTACACGAAAAGCATTTAACAACACTTTGTTATTCTTAATAAATAAAATGTTAGACTCTGCGTAATAATAGTTTCCAATCAAACTGCTAAATGCAAATGCAAAGATAGCAAATGTAATAAAATGTATTCCCCATTCTCCTACATTTTTGCTAATAGCAGCCTGAACATACGGAATTCCGTCTAACGTACCATTTTCACCTTGCACTCCGGACACGAACAACATCATAGCTGTACTGGAACATACCATCAAAGTATCAATAAATACGGAAATTACCTGAACAAGACCCTGTTGTACCGGATGATTTACATCTGCAGATGCAGAAGCGTTGGGTGCACTACCCATACCAGCCTCATTCGAAAACAAACCACGCTTAATACCAATTACCACCGCACTACCTGCAAATCCTCCCATGATTGCCTTTACATCAAATGCACTCTTGAAAATCAAGGCAAATATGTTTGGCAACTCCGTGATATGCATAATCATTGTCACAATTCCCATCAAAATATATGCCAGTGCCATAACCGGTACCAACACGGATGAAATAAAGCCAATACGATGAACACCACCCCAGATAACCAATCCAGTTAACACTGCAAGAACAATTCCAACAAGCATAGGAAACAGCGTATCAGAGTAATTCGGAATATAATATTCTAATGCGGAAGAAATATTATAAGACTGCAAACCGTTGAATCCATAAGCAAAACAGATAATCAACAAAACAGAAAACAATACCCCCATCCATCTCTTACCAAGAGCCTTTTCCATATAGTAGGAAGGTCCACCGCGAAACTGTCCATCTACTTTCACCTTATACACCTGTGCTAATGTACTTTCAATAAATGCAGACGCACCACCAATAATTGCTGTTACCCACATCCAGAACACTGCTCCCGGGCCACCGGCAGCAATTGCTGTTGCAATGCCTGCGATATTCCCCGTACCAACACGAGATGCCGTAGAAATCATCAACGCCTGAAAAGAAGATACTTTTTTATTTCCATCCTCATCTACCCCTGATTTTTCAAGCATAGACTTGATTCCATCTTTCAAAAGTCTAAACTGTACTCCTCTTGTTCGAATCGTAAAATAGATTCCGGTTCCTACCAACATAATAATCAAAATATAAGTATACATGATCTCATTCACTTTGCCCAAAATATCATTTACTATTGTCATCTCTCTTCTCCCGTTTTTATAAATTCGCAAAACCGTTTCGTTCCCTGTTTTTATAGAATCGTTACGATTATTATTTCTCGCATTGAGAATATTATCCTCATTCTCTACAGGCAATTCAAAACGCACTGTCGAGTGTTCTATCATGATGAATCCTCATTTACAACTTTGATTTCTTACAAAAAGCTCCAGGCTTATTTAATAAAACAAAGTATTACCCCTTTCTTATCTAATTGTCAAAAAAAATCCAAAATGAAAAATGAAAAGTTGTCTTTATGTTGATTTTTTAGTAAAATTTTATACATAGGCAGATTATGTCTTTTGTCTATATAAAAATAATGTGTTGGAGGTAACTAATTAATGGCAAAAAATGCACAAGAACTAATGCAATTTATCAAGGACAATGATATCAAAATGATCGACTTCAAAGTCGTTGATATCAATGGTCAATATCGTCACGTTACAATCCCTGCTTCTCAGTTTTCTGAGAGTACGGTAAAGGAAGGTATCGGTTTCGATGCATCCAACTATGGTTATGCTGTAGTTGAAAAAAGTGATATGGTATTCATTCCGGATTTGGAGACAGCAATGATTGACCCATTCTGTGAGATTGCAACTTTATCGATTACAGGTAATGCAATGATTATTGATTATCCTGAGAACCGTCCTTTAGACCAGTATCCTCGTAATATTGTAAATGCTGCAGAGCAGTACATGAAAGATACCGGAATTGCAGACACTATGTTGATTCTTCCGGAATTTGAGTTCCATTTATTTGATAACGTAGGCTGGAAGGTTAACCCGGATGATATTTCCGTTCAGGTAGATGCTTCTCAGGCTTATTGGAATAGCGATGTGGAAGGAACCGGACGCATTGTTGCACATCAGAAGGCTTACCACGTTGCAAAACCATTTGATACATCTTACGAATGCCGTTCTGAAATGTGTCTACAAATGGAAAACGCAGGTATCCCAATCAAATATCATCATCCTGAAGTAGGCGCTGCAGGACAATTTGAAATCGAACCAATGCTTGGACAGATGTCTAAGATGGCGGATAACACTATGATGATTAAGTACATCATCCACAATACAGCGTTGAAATATGGCAAGGTTGCTACATTTATGCCAAAACCAGTATACAATGAAGCCGGTAATGGTATGCATGTGCATATGTTATTGTTGAAAGATGGCGAGCCTGTGTTCTCAGATGACAACGGATACTCCCATCTGAGTGAGACTGCTCACTACTTTATGGGTGGATTACTAAAGCACATCGCTTCTCTTTGTGCCATCACTAACCCAAGTACCAACTCTTTCAAGCGTTTGGTACCAGGCTTTGAAGCACCTGTAACAGTAGGCTATGCAACTTCTAACCGCAGTGCAGTTATCCGTATCCCTGCTTACGCTAAGACACCTAAAATGAGACGTTTTGAGTTGCGTAACCCGGATGCAACCTGTAACCCATACCTTTGCTACGCAGCAATCCTTATGGCAGGTCTTGATGGTGTGAAGAATAAGATCGATCCTCACGCAAACGGCTGGGGACCATACGATATGAATCTTTATCATTTGTCAGATGAAGAAAAAGCAAAGTTATCTTCTCTTCCAACCAACTTAGAAGACGCATTAGACGCGTTGGAAGCTGACCATGATTACTTGACTGCTGGTGGTGTTTTCCCAGAACAATTAATCAAGAACTTCATTGCAAACAAGAGAAAAGAAGTTGCTGAATTGAATAAGATTCCTCATCCTGCAGAGTTTGATCGATACTTCAACCTCTAAACGGAACAAGAACATCTAAAAAAACGCTGGACAAGCAAATCTGCTTTCCAGCGTTTTTAACATTATATCTCAATATTACTCGCATCCGACAAAAACATCTTGGTATAAATAAACACTCTGTCGCCGGCTTCCATTACCATATTACCGTTCGGAATCAAGGACTTGTTTTTACGTTTTACCAAAACAATAATCGATTGGCAACCATACCCACACCAAGAAATGAAATGATAATTCCTAACATCTTCCCTAATATCGTAACAGGATAAATGTCACCATACCCGATTGTTAAAAGTGTGGATGCTGCCCACCAGATTCCCGAAAAGGCATTCGAGAACACTTCCGGCTGAGCTTCATGTTCCAAGCTATACATACAAAGGCTGGCACCTGTCATTAAAATCAAAATCAGTACAACCGAAGAAACCAATTGCTGACGTTTACCGTAGATAACCTGCGTAATAACATGAAGAGAATCGTAAAAAGTAAGATTGCTCCATGCTGCATACGCATATTCTCATAGGTGTACATGATACTGACAATCAAATTCAACACAATAGTAAATGCATAAAAAAATCGTACGCACGGCTGACATGATCCAAGTCATTACCAACCTCTAATATTTCAAACAGTCGCTTCCGTCGACGATACCATTTTTTGCTTTTCATCTATAATCCCCCTGTAATATATTTCCAATATACTATCCAGTACCTTCCTGGTTACAATCCTCATATCCATGAAAATCAGTTACTCTCCTGGTTATTAACACAATCAAACGCAAAGGTCTAGCTGACTAAGCATATACACACAAGCACAATCCGTCACTTCTTCCGTCCTTCAAAATACACAAAACTATCAATAGCATCTAAGATATCTTTAAAATCCTCTCTCGGTGCAAGCTCCAAATATTTCCGTAGCAGTTCTTTCTCCTGCTTTCTAAATGGTCCATAAAAGATATCATACAAATTATGTCCACGCATATATATCTTGAAGGTTTCATAATTCTCTTTCAAATCCTCAACGGATTCGATGTCTTTACCAAGTACCTCTATGAGATGCATTCCACTCTTAATACGGTGCAAATACTGCTTCCATTTTTCAAACAATGTTTCCCAAAATGCATCTACACTTTCCACCACACCAATCCGGGTCATAACTTCCGGATTCAAAAAATAATTCTCGAAAGAATAATATTTCAAAATCAAGACATTCTGGCGCTGCACAGTTGGAAGCTTATCAATATCCTGCTTGTTACGCTCCCTATAATAGCGGCAAAGTTGCTCCGCTAACTCTTCCGCATCTTTTCCATCCCCATCTCGAATCATAAGAAATTGATCCCGTAAATACAATTGATTCATATACTTTAGGTTCGCATAGATTTTAATATTCGTACAACTATTCGTTGTAATAATAGAAATTCTGGACAGATTATCGTCCTTATCGTATACATCCGAATAATACTTTTCTAACAGTAAAGGAAACCTTGTCTTATCCTGTTTTCCCTCCACGATAAATACAAAATCCACATTCAAAAAATCATTGGCACTATATCCCAAGTCGTTCAAAATATCGTCAATGTCCGCATTTTGTCTGGCAACCGAATATCCATTCCTATCCAGTATCATCTGACAAATTTGACCACGGGTAAAATTCGACACCATATTCGGAGAATGGGTCGTAAAAATCACCTGATTTTTCTTGGACAAACGGTAGAGAATTTTGCTCGCAGTCTTCTGTAAAGATGGATGCAGGAACAATTCCGGATATTCCACCACAATAATGCTCTGCATTATATTTTCATCTTCAATATAGGTTTCCAACATAGAAAGCATATAAATGCTCTTCATACCATTACTAAGATTCTCAACTGTATTGACACGTTTCAATTCCTCATGCCAAGTCTCCACTTCAATTGAAAACATTTTCTCCATATCATAGGATAGAGAATAATAAATATCCTCCATACCACCATTTTTACGATAGTTGGCATTCATTTTCTTAGAAAATTCGCTGATATTCAGTTGGAAAATCTTGTACTCCAATAATTTCGCCGTCTCATGCAACTGCAAATCTTCCGGCTTTTTCTGATTAATCAAACCGATACAGCTAAAACATTGATTGCAACACTTTGCTTCATCAAACATGCATTTATTCGAACGCAGACAGCTTAATTCCTTGGACTTTTGGAAAATCAACAAATCTTCCTGAAAAGCTGCCAAATTTCTAGTCGTATCAATAAAATGAAGTTTTGGCAAGATATCAATGATGTATGGATTATGTTTCACAATTCCGTCATCATATCGCACTTTTCCACTATGATTCATTATGCAGGTAAAACTCAGTTTACTACCCTTGAAAGAGGGAAGTTTTCCACAAAAATCACGTTTCCACGCATCATATCGCTTGTAACCACTTACCATACCCTGTGCGTGAAACTGCTGCAAATCCTCTTCTACCATCTCTAATACCATAGCAATCTCAATATTCTGTTTTTTCTCATTAAAATCGTTATCACTCACTGTGTAATTACCGGTTACCGCACGAATCGCATCCAACACAGCCGTTTTTCCGGTGTTATTCTTACCGACAAAAATCAAGGAGCTCTCAATATCATGAATCTCCAACTCCTGAATGGATTTGAAATTTTTGATACATAAGGAATGAATCTGCATAGAACCCCTCCATTAATATTCCAATAACACCTGCTCTAATTTCTTCATTTCTCTTTCGCGAGCTTCTTCCAAAGCAGTTCCGCTATATCGGCTACTCACATTTCGTTCAGCACCATTATCCAGTAATAATTTTGCTATCTCAACCTGCACATCTTCACCGGAACTTGAATGACCATAGTGAACCGTATATACCAATGCTGTTTTCCCACAATAATCTTGGGCATTAACATCAGCACCATTCTCAATTAATACCTTCACCGCATCATAGCTTCCCGCAGCACATGCTTTCATAAGTGGAGTTTCCCCACATCCATCATTGTAACCTGTATCCGCATCATATGCATCGCTCATATGATCTTGTGGCGTATATTCACACCAATAGGTTCTTCTATTCACGTCTGCGCCATAATCAATCAGAAGTTGCATCTTTTCAGCATAATCCGGAATGTTGTTTTCATAACACAAATAATCGAGCCATGTGTATTCCCCATCCTCTGCTACAATGTTTTCTTCAAAACCATCTCGTGAACCTTCTGGATTCACACCTGCCTTCAATAGGCGTTCCACATCCGCCACCGTGCCATTTTTAATCTGTTGTCCAAGAATTCCTTCATTTCGAATACTCGTCTGAACGTTACCAATAATCGATACAACCACAATAAATGTTACTGGTGCCATCATTAACGCACCAAGTATACTCAATACAATCGGTGATTTGGGCTTTTTTACCACCTTAACATTGTCCATCTCGTCATATATTGGTGTTTGGGATTGCTTCTTATGGCGAGCTCTTACACATAGTCCTATGATAATTAGTATAAGTCCCGCAATCCACAACACGCATAAAATTAAAAATATTGCTATGAATACTAAACTTATAAATGCCATTCTGTATTACCTGCTTTCCATACTAAATTCAATGTATTTTTTAGAATATTTTAACATAAAATCTACTACAATATATGAAGTATCTCAGTCATTTCTCTTATTATCTATTGCGATACAGTATATAACGAATAGAAATACTCTTTCTTTTTCATCAATTCATCATAATTGCTTTTTCCCAATATCATCGTTTTTACGCATTTGTTTCTTCACATACACATAATCCACAATCAAAAATACCTGCGGAACAATAAATGTTCCCACCTTAAGAATTATACTCTTAATTCCCAAACTATCACATATTTGCCAATACGTAATTCTTGCAAGCAAGAAAACCACGAACATGCTTATCAGCAAAATAATTACACAAATCAAAAGATAAGGTACGTTAATATCTATATCAATCGTCTCCGTTTCGATATAGGTTTTGATAGCTGCAAACAGATTGTTCTTGAGGTGCTTTTTCATGAACTTAGAACTTATCATACTAAGCAAATCAAACAACATTTGCACGAAAAAAAGCCATTTTCGCTCCTTCCATGCATTCTTATAGATTAGATATGTTCCATAAAATGGTATCAAGCTTTTCCACCATTTCTCCTGCCACGCATGAAAAACCATGCACATTCCTACAATTGTAACGATACTCCAAACAATTCCCAACACGTTCTCCGGAGTAACCCAAAACTTCACAAATATATCAAATAACATATGTATCTATCAACCTTTATCCTTATATCCATTATAGCAAAAAACGCCTTTTCAGGCGTTTTTTGTATTGTCACATTAGAAAAGTTTCTTTAAAGAATCCATCGCTCCCGATAACTGGTCACCGGCAATCTTAGCTTTCACACCATCAATCACCTTATCCACCATTCCATCCGGAATATCAATACCTGCAAGATTTTCAATTGCTTTTTCCGGATTCTTCATAAACTCCTCTTTGAAATTGTCATCATTTTTTACCTTGTTTACAATCTCTTCAATTTTTTCTTTAACATCCATGTCTTTATCTGCTTTAAAAAATATATATTTGATTATAAATCATATCCACCCTATTATACAAGTAAAAATCTAATCTTCATGCGCACCGGTATATTCATATGAAGTAAACGGATAAAATGTAAGCGTCTTAATTTTCTCACTGTACTCAGCAGATTTTGCCCAATATGCATCTTCCTCCATTTCTTCAGAAACACTAACCTCCCAATCGCCGGTTTGATTATGATAAAATCCAATTTCTTCAAAATTTTCATCTTTCTCATGAGAGAAATAGTAATCAATGTAGGAAACCTCTGTAGCTCCCGACTCTAATTTTACATTTTCAAAGATACTATACATTGCCCCTGCCGAACCTTCACTATAGAAGGTTCCATCCTCTAGCAGATAACATCTGTTTCTAGACCAGCCCTCCAAAATAAGGTGTGGTGTATCTTTATAGGTATATACGGTATAAATCGTCTGGCTTTGATATGTTGTATCATCTTCATAAATTGCCCCAATTATCAACTCTACCGTTCCATCCTGATTCACATCTTCAAAAGTAAACCCTACTTGTTCTAAGACGTTATCATCTCCACTCATAATAAGTTCTCCAATACCATTGGTACCATCTATATAGTCATAATCCTCCGGACCTGCACATATCATCTGATACATAGAATCCAAAATCTCATAATACATATTGGTATATTCTGCATACTCTTCATCCGCCATTTGTCCCACTTGTTCTGTTGCCTTATCCGTTATCTTTTCCGTTGATTCATCCTCCACATCCTCTGTGGTCGCAGTCATTTCATCATCATGCACGTTCTCTTGTATATCTTCCTCTGTAAGAATACTTTCTGTATCATATGTTTGTGTCTCACCTCTTCGACCTCGCATACATCCACATAATGAACACATCAAAATAGCACTCATGCCAAGTAATGTAATAATTCGTTTCATATAAATTTCTCCCTTCTGTATACCAAATACTCAACTGCCGAAATGTAAATCATTTCGCATATCTATAACAAATTGCAAATGCAAATAGTTGCAATCACAAACCTCATTCTGTCTGTGTACATCTCTTCTCTTTTGCATATATTGTACCACACAAAGAAAAAAACACCTAAAGAAATTCCAGAAACGCCATAAATATTGTATTGAAATCGCATGAATAATTTTCCAGTTGACATTTTAAAACAGACGCAGTACAATTCATTTAACACTTAGGTTAAATGTTAAACGAAAGGAGGGTGATTATTTGGGTATACAAAATACACTAAAAGCACTTGCCGATCCAATACGCCGTGAGATATTGAATCTTCTGAAAGAAGGTAAAATGTCAGCCGGAGAAATCGTCGAAAAATTCCCTGTCACGGGAGCCAGCATTTCCAGACATCTATCCGTGCTGAAAGATGCTGATCTGATTCGAGACACAAGGGACGGCAAATATATCTTTTACGAAATAAATACTTCTGTTTTGGAAGAAATCATGCTATGGATTACAGATTTGAAAGGAGAGGATTCCGATGCTTAAGAAACACAAAAAAACATTAATTTTATCATCAATCGTTACTCTATTACCAATTATAGTTGGATTGTTACTATGGAAGCACTTGCCGGAACAAATTGCAACACACTGGAACGCAAATGGCGAAAACGATGGATGGAGCACAAAATCATTTGCCATCTTTGGACTTCCAATCATCATGCTTGCAGTCCATTGGATATGTATACTATCTACCTGCCTAGACTCTAAAGCCAAAGAACAAAACAGCAAAATTATTCACATGGTACTTTGGATTATGCCAATTACTTCTATCTTAGTATCAGGCTTTACTTATTCCGTTGCATTGGGAATTAAGCTAAATCCAACCATTATTATGAGCCTGATTCTCGGCCTTACATTTATTATTCTAGGAAACTACATGCCAAAATGCACACCGAACCACAGTATCGGTGTACGCATTCGCTACACACTTCGTAACAATGAGAACTGGAACAAAACTCATCGTTTTGCAGGACGTGTTTGGGTAGTTGGCGGCATTTTTATCCTGCTAACCATGTTCTTACCACTAGAAAAATTTTTCCTAATCACATTTCCGTTCATAATGTTAGTTGCATTGACTCCGGGATTATACTCTTACATTTATTACAGAAAACAGTTAAAAGATGGAACCACCACCAAGGAAGAAAATGTGTTAACACCTTCCGAAAAGAAAACTGGCGCCATTGGCACAATTATCGGATTAACTGCTTTGATAATTGCCTTGCTTTTTATCTTTACCGGCAAATTCGAAATCACCTACGACGATACCTTCCTGAAGATAGACGCTTCTTACTGGGATGATGCAAATATTCGTTATACCGACATTGATAGCATTGAATATCGAACAAGCGACGACCCGGATGCTACCATGAAAAGAAACTTCGGTTACGGATCACCATTCTTGTTGATGGGTGAGTTTGACAGCGATGAATTCGGAACTTACACAAGATATTCTTATACAGCCTGCGATTCCTGTATTGTCCTCACCGTAGACGAAAAAACAATGGTTATCAACGGCAAAGATGACACGCAGACCAAAGCAATCTACGAACAGTTGCTTGAGAAAATGAATTAAGAAGGAGGAACCTATCATGGAAACCAATAAGAAATTAGAAACCAAGCGAATTTTCATTTACCTTGCACTCACATTTACGATTACCTACAGTTTTTGTTTCTTCGTCATCTATCCTTTGAATACTTCGGATAATGTACGAAGTAACCTTGATTCCTTAACCACTCTTTTGATTGCATCCATTATGTTCTTCCCAGCACTGGGTGTACTTTTAACAAGATTGATTACAAAAGAAGGATTCAAAAATGCGTGGTTACATCCACACTTTAAGGGAAATATCAAAACATATCTATTGGCATATTTCGGACCAGGTGTGTTGACTTTGTTGGGAACCGCCCTTCATTTTATCATCTTTCCGGATGATTTTGATTCCAGCTTTGGCTTCCTTAATACCATGCTTGAATCCGCTGGTGCCAGTGCCGACACCTATCCAATGTCTTTATCTACGCTTATATTAATACAAGCCTTAACAGGATTATTCTTTGGACCACTGATGAACTTCTTAACCTGCTTTGGCGAAGAATGGGGTTGGCGTGGTTACTTGCTACCAAAGATGTCCGAAAAGCTTCCACTCATCCCAATGCTCCTTGTGAATGGTGTTATCTGGGGCCTATGGCATGCACCAATCACAGCACTTGGTCATAACTACGGTGTCGGTTATCCTGGATTTCCATTTACCGGTATCGCTGCAATGTGTGTGTTCTGTATTGTAATTGGTGCATTCTTATCCTACGTTTCCTTAAAGACACAAAGTTGTATTCCTGCCGTATTAGGTCATGGTGCAATTAACAGTATTGCAGGTATCGGCCTTTACATGACCAAAGATGGCGGTAACGCATTTATCGGACCTGCACCAACCGGTATTGTAGGTATGCTCCCATTTATTATTGTTGGAGTGATATTAATCATTCGATACCAGTCAGAGAAAAAGAAATCGGACGTACAATAGGAACAAACCACGATAAATATTTTTAATAACTTATCTAAATATACAATTAATTCAGACTAAAAATCAGGGGATGCATAACTCATACGAGTTACTACATCCCCTGATTTTCTAGACTCTCGATTTCCTTCGCAACGTTTCCTATCTCTTTTCAATCATCAAATGATGAAAAAATGCAATCTCCTTATATTCATCCATATCCGATACTCGCATCTCTATTTCTATCATTTTATTCTGCCAAGCAACATCCTTATGTATTTCCTGATTTTGCTGCATATCCCAAAAAGTTCTCATCCCCAAAGTCTTCTTTATTACAAGTTCAGGACACCACTTCTCAATATCTGTATCCTCATAATAACGAATTGCTCCGTACTTGGCTGCCATTCCATCCTTACCATCCAGTAAGCTATGAGCATGATCAAAATCATTCAAAAGAACAACCATCTGCATCACCCTTCCTGCACGGTTATGCTTTACAATTGAAATCTTACCATCCGCTTTCACAATCCTTGCAAACTCTTTAACAATATCCGCTCTATCTTCCGCATACTCCAAGACATTATGACAGATAATCATATCAAAAGTTTCTGCATCAAACTGACGCAACTCATCGGTACTCCCAACAATTTGTGTGTACGGATGGTCTACCCATCGCTCTTTTATACTATCTTCATCCGGTTCAATGGCTATTACATCATTATGCTTCGCCAAATAGTTTGCGGTCACCCCGATTCCACTACCAAAATCAAGTATCTTTTTATCACGAATCTCCCCCAATTGCTTCCATACCATCTGTTTCATCAGACATCTGCTCCAACACTATAATCGTTCCTCTTATTCAATTGATTATAGTCATCCAATTGATGCCAATGGTGAAAACTATGATGTTATCGATAGTGCCTTTGGTGATTTTGGGTTAAGCAAAATATATGTAACTGAAAATTATATCTGCCTTTCCGAAGAAGGCAATAATTATCAATACATTTATTCCCTTGAATGCAAACCCGAATCCGCACACTATGCCCCACGGGACGATGATGAAATTCATGAACTTGGGAATAATTGGTACTTAATCACACCGAATTAAATAGTTTACTTCCATATACCCATCCCTACAAATCCTTCTTCCAGAGGGCTGTGACCTCTGTTTACATAGAAATCCACTCGCGGAAATCTCAGAACAGAGGATTTGCTTATACTAACCGTCTATCGACAGCACTTTTTCTATAATCATAGAACCACCGTCCCACATCAACTGCAAGGAGAAATCTGATAAAACACTCAATCAAACCGAGATTTCAAATACTCGCTCTCTATGCATACTTAAGATACATCTTCACCGTCACCACATAGGAGACAATCTGCGCAAGAACACCAGCTCCTACAACTCCATAACCTATGCCCCATACTATCTTACTATGAGTAGTAATCCAACTGATTATGTTTTCCATCAAATTGTCCTGTTGAAAGAAAGAGATATCTCCCAATGCCAAATAAGCAAATCCTGCATACACAGCAATCTCCACACAAATTGCAAAGAAAACATCAATCCAATTCGTTTTGCTTTTACATATCAGAGGTAGAATAATCGCATTGCCTACAAGGCTCCCCCCTACTAATAACAGCATTAGAATCACAAATACATCCGTTCCCACATCTTCAATTGGGATACCATCTACATCCACCTCAAAACAATACTTAATGATTCCTACTGTAAAAAGGCTCAGTAATACTGCTACAACATCTCCCAACAAGGCAACAATATACTTTTCAGCCACAATTACCTTATATCCTCCCGGAAGTGCCATGGCGTAATTGGTCCATTTTGTCTTGTTATCCATTGCGCAAATGGTTGTTGCCATAGCTGTCGGAATAAGACAAGCTACCAAAATACTCGACATCAGCGTTAAATATCCTTCTGACAGTACACCCATCTTTTCCTCAATTCCTACCACTCCATTGAACTCCCAAGCCACTGCTCCCACCATCATAACACTATAAAACAGATAAAATGTCACAACAGCCAAATGTCCCTTGCTATTGACAAAATCCTTATAAAGCAAGCCTTTCATTATGCCCACCTCCTATTTCTCTTTCCTAAATACGAGAAAACAAATGATGTCACAACCACTCCCAACACGACAACTATTCCATGGTCATAAATCCAGTTCAACCATCCAATTACACTTGTAATGATGTTTTCTACTTCTTGCTCACAAGTCAGCCAAATAAAAAATACAATCAAACATACACCCATTAGAAAACAAGATATTACAACACTGGTTTTAGCCGAAAATACAATATCAATCGGAAGACGGATTAGTATTGCAAGCATGCCTACAAGCCAGCAATAGATTACCGTTTTCATTTGTGCCAATCCGAAATTTTCATTCCCTGCCATATACACCAACGGAATTAAAACACCTGCCCATGCACACATAATGGTATTCACCAAAAACGCCAATATATATCTCGAAAATATCTCCTGCCAAATATTAATCGGTGATGAATACAGCACCCTATACCACTCTGCTTTGTAGTCTTGTTCAATAGATGAAGAACTTGTCAGCGCTGTGCAAACGCCGCCTATACATACCATAAAAATAGTACCTTTAAAAAACAGGTTATATACATCCGGCAATTCCTTAATCTCCTGAAAATTTCCTATATTCATTCCCAATATGAATATAATCGCAAATAACACACCGCCTGCAATTAGAAAAAGCCCCGTAACTATATTCTTTCGAACTAACAAAAAGTCCTTATATAATAATCCTGACATAAACTCCACCTCCTAGATTTGGGTGTTGTTTACATAGAACAACATAATCTCTTCAAGTGATGTTTTCTCACAAAACATACCCTCATACTTTATCCGGCATTTTCCCAAATCCCCTACTAATGCTTCTATACCAAAAGATGACTTTCTGTATCCAATTACATCCTCTTCATCCACTGTGGCAAATTGCTCTTTTGAGCACTTTAGAATTCCATGACGCTCTGCCATTGTATCCTTAGGCTCTGCTAGAAGAATTTTTCCTTTGTGGATAAATACAATGTTATCTGCTATTCGTTCAAGATCTGTAATAATATGGGACGATAAAAATATCGTGTGTTCGCTATCCTGAATAAATTCCATAAATATATCAAGAATCTCATTGCGAACTATTGGGTCAAGACCTCCTGTCGGTTCATCCATAATCAAAAGTTTCGCATGATGAGACAGTGCTGTTGCAATCTGAAGTTTCATTTGCATACCACGAGAATAATCTTTGACCTTCTTATTAAGTGGAAGTGCTAACTTATCAAGATAATCAAAAAACACTTCAGAATCCCAGTTTTTGTACATACCCTTCAATATCTTATCGATATGTTTCGGTTTGAGATTTGGATGAAAACCAATATCATCAAATACAACTCCTACATTTTCTTTTATATCAAATTCTGCTTCCACATTATCTGCACCAAAAACCTTAATATCTCCACTATCCGTTTTAAGCATATTAAGAATCGCCTTAATCGTAGTCGATTTGCCAGCACCATTTTGCCCTATAAAACCTGTTACCTGTCCACTTGGCACTTGAAATGTCACATCGTGCAATTCAAAGTCCTTATAACTTTTATTAAGATTGTTAATTTCTATTGCATTGTTTGCTGCATAATTTAACGCCATATTTTTTCCTCCGTCTATAAGACTTACTTCTTTACTTAGCATCCTCCTCATATATAATGGACAGAATATCAACAAGTTCTTGTAAAGGAATGTCGCAAACCTTTGCTCTTGCCACAGCATTTTCAAAATAATCTTCAATCTCACACATAACTTTTTCGCGAATAAAACCTTGGTTCTTTGCTTTTACAAAACACCCAACACCAACCCGCGTTTCAATAAATCCATCACGTTCCAGCTCCTCATAGGCTCGCTTAGTCGTTATTAGGCTAATTCGAAGCTCCTTAGCAAGAAAGCGCATAGAAGGAAGCATCTCTCCTTCTTTCAACGTACCGGAGACAATCATATTCTTAATCTGCTGTTCAATCTGTTCATAAATCGGAACACTGCTTGTATTACTAATAATAATATTCATAGGTATACCTTTCTAAATTTAAACTCTCGAGTGTGTATAATGTATATATACACCCAAACACACTTTGTGTCAACACTTTTTTAAGCATATATAACAGAACAAAGAGTTTTCTTGCAAACTATTCGCACGCGAGCGGTGTCCAAAGGACATATTTCTTTTCTGCGAGCTACGCATCCTTGCGGAGCATTTTTTATGATATAGGATGTTCCTCACAGAGGAATTTCCCATATCACAAAAAAAAGATTTGAAGTCTCCCTCAAATCTTTCTTTATATCCTATATTCTTCCATTTCAATCATCGCATCCAAGTTACAAGAATCTATAACCTTTGTAACTTATTTCTCAGCATCTTCAGCCGAATCCGTTGTACTTTTACCCAACTTCTGCATAATGCACTCAATCGCAGCATCCAACTGGTTATCTTTCTCACCGTCCGACTCACGATAAGCTTCCACATCTAATTCTACTTCCACGTCCGGCTTAACACCCACTTTGTGAATATCATTACCATTTGGAGTAAAATATTTAGCAATAGTAAGCTTCACTGCAGAACCATCATCCAACGGGAAAAGTCTTTGTACAATACCCTTACCATAGGTTGTTTCGCCTATAATCGTTCCTGTTCCATAATCCTTAACTGCTCCTGCAAAAATCTCAGATGCAGATGCACTATACTCATTTACTAATACTACCAACGGCATTGTAAACTGATGTTTTTCGTCTGATGTATACTCACTAGTCACGTTGCCGTCCTTATCCTCTGTATATACAATCTTTCCTTCCGGCAACATATAGTCAAGCATATCCACAGCAATGTCCAATAGACCACCACCGTTATCACGCAAATCAACAATCAAACCTTCCATTCCCTGTTCCTTTAATGATTCAACGCCTTCTATGAATTGATCTCCTGTTACCTCATAGAAATTTGTCACCTGAATATAACCGATATTGTTATCTAACATCTTATACTCAACTGTAGGATTCTCAACCTTTTGTCTTGGCATAGTGAAATCGTACTCTTTTGCATCAGAAGCACGATATACCGTAATTGTCACTTCTGTTCCTTCTTTACCTCTAATTATGTCCACAACTGAATCAATATCAAGTGTTGTGATGTCCTGACCATTGACTTTTGTAACTACATCCTTTGATAAGATACCTGCTTCCTTGGCCGGTCCATCAAACACTTGCATAACTGTAATTACCTTTGTATCAATATTCTGAGAAACAGCAATACCAACACCTACATATTCTCCACCTGTATCTTCCATAAAACTAGCATATTCCTCTTCTGTATAGTATACAGAGTAAGGGTCATCCAAGCTTTCCAGATACCCTCGAATGATTCCCTCCTGTTTCGCCTCAGCGTCACCTTCAAAGTAGAAGTTCTCGTTAATCAACTCTTCAATCTCTTCCAGCTTATCATTGGTTTCTTTACCAATCACATCACTATTATTCAGCATCTTAATTGAATCCTGCTTTGAATCTTCTGTCTTACTTTCATACTGTGTAGATTCCGCTTCATCCTTAATCATTTTGACTGAACTAAAGCAACCTGTCAGACAAAATGTTACCACAGTAGCTAACACACCAAATGCGATTTTCTTATTCGACATTTTCTTCATCTTAATCCTTCTTTCCGTGCAAAATATTGCTCTCTATTAAATATATATTGCCAGATAAAATGAATATACCATCTTATCTGGCATTTTATTGTCATTCTATAAACATTATTGTAAGTATGCTAACGGATCCATATACGTTCCATCCACACGCACACCAAAATGTAAATGTGGTCCGGTCGAATATCCAGTGGAACCTGCTTGTGCAATCTGCTGTCCTGCAACCACAGATTCTCCCACAGAAACTAATAACGCAGAATTATGCATATATACTGTCACTACTCCACCACCATGGTCAATACAGATATAATTACCCTCTGCGTAATTGTAAGTTGAAACAATTACTGTTCCCGTTGCTGCTGCTACAATAGGATCGCCTGTATTACATGCAATATCAATTCCTCTATGGTCAGAACTTGCACCAGGTGTCGGTGCATTTCGACTTCCGAAATAGGATGTAATCCTATTATTTCCCGGTGCCGGCCACACGAACACTCCCCCTGTATAGGTACTGGTCGCACTACTACTTGCTGCCGCTTCCGCTGCTGCAATAATCGCTTCCGCCTCAGCTTCCGCCGCTGCATACTTTGCAACTTCTTCAGCCTGAATACTAATTGACTCTTCATATTCCGCTACCTGTGCGCTTTTTTCTGCCACCAAGGCTTCCATCGTCTCTTTCTGACTATTGACTTCCGCTTGCAACATTGCATTCGTTTCAAGGTCTTTATCCAGCTTTTGTTTCATATTTGCAACTTGTTCTTTTGCAGTTTTCAATTTTTTGAGAACATTGTAATCATATAAAGAAACCTGAGCAGCATATTCCGTCTTATTCAACATATCTGTCATAGATGTTGCAGTAAGCAGAACATCCAAATATCCTTTATTACCAGATTCATATACCATCTGAATACGCGTCTTCATTGCATCATATTGCTGACTCTGTGCTTTCTTTGCCAATTCAAGACTCTTCTGCGTTTCTTTAATTGATTTTTCCAACTCTTTCTGACTTCTCTCCAGACGACTAATTTCCACCTGCAGTTCTGTCAATTCAACATCTAATTGAACAATATAATTCTCAAGGCTGTTCTTTGCATACTCTAGCTCATCCAATATTTCCTGTGCTGCATTTTTCTTTTGTTTTGCATCATCGGCATCTTGTCTTGCTTTATCAATCGATGCATCTGCTGTTCCATTATCCGTAGCTTTACTTTCCGTGCTTGTCTCTGTTGTACTTTCAGACAAATCTCCTGCCGTTGCATAGCTCACAAATCCATTAGCAGATACACAGCTAATCAATATCGTAAACACTAGTATATAGCTTAACAAAATCTTTCTGCTTTTATTCTTTACAAATACTTCAATCGTATGATTTCTTTTGTCTTTCATATATCAACAATCCTCCCTGTGGCCTGAAAAATCAAACCTTAACATGTCGTTTCGTTGTGAATAAACTTCCAAAAAATCCAACTCCAACACCCATAACAATGGATATTGGGGCCAAACCGATAAACACCTTACCAACTGGCACAAATTCAATCATATTGTCAATTAAAACAAAATGTTCTGCCAAATATCCTGTCATAGCTGTATATACAAAATACATAATAATCAACGGTATCACAGAACCCAACAAACCAATAAATATCCCTTCAAACAAAAAGGACGCCCTCACAAAAATATCCTTTGCTCCAATCAGTTTCATAATTGCAATTTCTTCTTTACGAACCGAAATTCCAATAGTAATTGTATTACTAATTAAGAATAACGACACTAACAATAGAATGGAACTGACACCAATCGATATATAACTTAGCAAATTAATCACTGCATTCAAGCTCTTAGCTGTAACATCACTACTATTGACTTTCCGTACACCAGAAATTTCTTCTAACTGTTTAACGGTAACATCTTGTCGCGAAACATCTTTTAATGTAATTGTATAAGAAGATGAATTTTCCAACGGATTATCCTCTCCAAACACCGAATCTACATATTCCTGGTCACCCTTATATACGTCTTCCACATAACCTTTCCATGCTACGTCTGCAGAAACATAATGAATGGTATCTATATTTTCTAACTTTTTAATTTCATTACCTATATTTGCAATCTGGTCATCACTACTTCCTTCTTCAAAGAATACAGAAACCGTAAGGGTTTTTTGAATATCCTTCATCTCATAATCCATATTTATAAGGATAGCGTAAAAAATGCCAAACAAAAACAAACAGGCTACCATAGTACCAATCGAAGCAAGTGAAAAAAGAAGATTTCTCTGGATGTTCTTGATACCCTGCTTAATGCAATAACCCAATGTACTAATCTTCATCTTTGTAACCACCTTCTTCTTCGTCACTGACAATCTTACCTTTTTTGAGCACAATAACTCGTTTCTTCATAAGATTGACAATTTCTTTGTTATGTGTAACAACCACAACTGTAGTACCTTTTTTATTAATTTCCTCTAAAAGAGTCATGATTTCCAAAGAATTCTTCGGATCCAAGTTACCTGTAGGCTCATCGGCCAAAATGATATCCGGCTGGTTAACAATGGCTCTTGCTAATGCAACTCTTTGTTGTTCACCACCGGACAATTCCTTCGGAAACTGCTTATATTTTTGCGCAAGACCGACCAACGTAAGAGTTCCAGGTACTTGTCTGCGAATTTCAGACATTGGCTTTTCAATTACCTGCTGTGCAAATGCAACATTCTCAAACACGGTACGGTCTTTCAGCAAACGGAAATTCTGAAATACTACGCCGATTTTACGACGTAGCATTGGAATTTCTTTTCGTTTTATTTTACTATATATTTTATCATCAACTGTAATCTCACCACTTGTTGGGGTGATTTCCTTCAATAACAATTTGATTAACGTTGTTTTTCCAGAACCACTACTACCAACAATAAACACAAAATCACCTTTCTTAATATGAATACTTACATCATCTAAGGCTTTCGTACCAGTCGGATATTCCATGGTTACATGATCTAGTACTAGCATATCAACGTTCCTTTCCTCCTAAGTTGTAACATATACCAATCTGTTATATCATTACACTTCTATCAAGCTAAACTTAATATTCCAAGGACTCCATATACTTCATATATTTCACTACCATCAATGCAATCTTAAATGTAATTGCATCTTCAAACACACGAAGATCTAATCCTGTACTTTTTTGTAGTTTATCCAAACGATATACCAATGTATTACGATGAATATACAACTGTCTTGAAGTCTCTGATACATTCAAACTGTTCTCAAAGAATTTATTAATAGTGGTAAGTGTCTCTTCATCAAAATCATCCGGAGAACGGTTTTCGAAAATCTCTTTAATAAACATTTTGCAAAGAGGAATTGGCAACTGATAAATCAAACGACCAATACCAAGATTGCTATATGCAATAATGTTACGATTGCCATAGAAAATCTTACCTACATCTAACGCCATCTTTGCTTCTTTGTAAGAGCGGGACACTTCTTTAATTTCATTCACAATTGTACCAAAGGCAACATGAACCGATGACATTGCCTCTGTGTTCAACATATCCACAACTACTTTAGCTGTCTTGTGCATATCTTCATAAGTTTCATTCTGTTTAACTTCTTTCACAAGAATAATATTCTTCTCATCGACTGCTGTCACAAAATCCTTGGACTTGCTAGAGAAAAGACTACGAACGATTTCTAAAGCATTCGTATCCTTATCATTCTTTGTTTCAATAATAAATACAATACGTCTAATATCAGTATCTATATGAAGCTTTTTCGCTCTATTATAGATATCCACTAACAAAAGATTGTCCAACAATAAATTCTTGATAAAGTTATCCTTGTCAAAACGCTCTTTATAAGCAACCAAAAGATTCTGCACTTGGAACGCTGCAATTTTACCAATCATATATACATCGTCTGCTTCGCCCTTTGCTATAATAACATATTCTAACTGATTATCATCAAATACTTTGAAAAACTGATAACCTTGTAACATCTGGCTTTCTGCCGGAGAATCAACAAATGTAAGAACAGAAGTCTCATACTCCTCTGTATCACGAAGAGTAGATGCAAGGGCTTTCCCCTCTGTATCCATTACACATAAATCAATTCTTGTAATTGCTTTGATTCCCTCAATGGTATCCTGTAAAATCTGATTTGATATCATCCTATTCTCTCCTTAATGTATAGTTAAAACACCTAACTTACATTTTAACGGAATTTATCAAAAAAAGAAAGTATCTGTTGCAATTTTTTTTTTTTAATTTATAATAAAACATATATTAAGGGAGATTTATGAATATGGAGGGGTTTTATGAATACAAACATTCGGCATTCAAAGAAAAATGGCGGTTTTTCTTTAGTTGAACTCATTATTGTTATTGCCATAATGGCTATATTAGCTGGCGCATTAGCACCTGCACTAATTAAATACATCGAAAAAACAAGAAGAACCACGGATCTCGCAACTGCAGATGCAATACAATTGGCATTACAACGAGTTCTAATCGAAACTGATTTCGAACCTGTTAACGGACAATATACTATTGTTGCAAATGACTCTATGAGCTATAACAATCCTGCAACATCCATTGCAGATGAGTTATTCATTGAATTAGACGGAATTCCTCCTATCAAGTCATTTCCTGATTATTATTGGTATGTTGTGTACACTCCTTCCACCGGATCTGTTCCTGAAGTTCACTTAACAGACAAGCAAAATGGTACACCGATTTATGAATTATTTCCAGACGAAACTGATTTTATAGAAAACAAACAAAGGAACAATTAACAGAAAATCCTGAGTGTAATAGTGCACTCAGGATTTTTAATTATATTAGATGATTTCTATCTCAAGAATATAAGAACCATTCCTTTCGGTATACTCATTGACAAAACAAGCCTAAATATCTTCCACACCTATTTTTAACGGGGTCTACCCCACTCTTGACAAAGAGCCCAAAATGAATAAAGGCGACTACTTATGTAGTCGCCTTATATATGTTAGAAAATTCTAAATTAATCTAAGATCTTCTGCTCTGTTTCCTTATCAAATACATGAATCTTGCTCAAGTCAAATGCTAACTGTACTGTATCGCCAGGTCTAGCTGTTGTACGAGGGTTAACTCTAGCTGTAATATCAAACTGGTCAATTGTAAAGTACAAATAAACTTCAGCACCTAACATTTCGTAAATTGTAACTCTTGCATCGATAACACTCTCTGGAGAAGACTCGATGAATAACTGCTCGTCATGAATATCTTCCGGACGAACACCTAATACAACTTCCTTATCAATGTAGCCCTGCTCTACTAAGATACTTGCCTTCTGATCAGGAACCTTGATAGAATGAGAACCAAACATTAACAATACATCTGCACCAGACTTAACAACCTTACACTCGATGAAGTTCATTGGAGGCATTCCCATGAAACCTGCAACGAAAAGATTAGTTGGGTGATCATATAAGTTCTGAGGTGAGTCAACCTGCTGAATAATACCATCCTTCATAACTACGATTCTTGTACCAAGAGTCATAGCCTCTGTCTGGTCATGTGTTACATAGATGATTGTTGACTGTAATCTCTGGTGTAACTTAGAAATCTCAACACGCATCTGAACTCTTAACTTAGCATCCAAGTTTGATAAAGGCTCATCCATCAAGAATACCTTTGGCTCACGAACGATAGCACGACCCATAGCCACACGCTGTCTCTGACCACCTGATAAAGCCTTTGGCTTTCTATCAAGCAAGTGCTCGATATCAAGAATCTTAGCAGCTTCATGTACCTGCTTGTCAATTCTCTCCTTCGGAACCTTTCTTAACTTAAGACCGAATGCCATATTATCATATACTGACATATGTGGATATAACGCGTAGTTCTGGAATACCATTGCGATATCTCTATCCTTAGGTTCTACATCGTTAACCATCTTGTCACCAATCCATAATTCACCAGAACTGATATCCTCGAGACCTGCAATCATACGAAGTGTTGTAGATTTACCACAACCTGAAGGTCCTACGAAGATAACGAACTCTTTGTCTTCAATTTCAAGATTAAAATCCTTAACAGCATTGAATCCGTTAGAATAAATCTTATAAATATTTTTGAGTGATAAACTAGCCATTTCAAAATTCCTCCTTGGGTTATTAATATTATTATCTGACTAAAATCATGATGTTATAATACATCATTTAAAATTCAAATGAAATATTACTATTTAACAAATTAATTTTAAAATCTTTGTTCATTTTGTCACAAACGATTCTTTTACCATGAAAATGCACATGATTTAATATAGTTTATTATCTAAAATAAACAAGAACCATATTGCTATGGCTCTTGTTTCCTTTTATGTTTTTTCAATTTTAATTTCATTTTCATATTGCTAAACATAGAACGAAGTCTTCCATCCTTACGATACCATTTATACAAATTCTCAATTCTTAACTTCTGAATCTTTTCTGGAACCTCTGCCTCTGCAACAGCCTTATTATAAAAAACTGTTCCTGTAAACATCATCAAGCTGGCATTTATCTGATTGCGGTATTCCTGTAACAATTCAAGCTGTCTCTTTTCTTCAAGTGCAACTAACAAAATGTCCGGTGCAACTGAATTAATCTCATTAACAATATGGCCTGTTGATTCCTCTTGCTCTGTCAAAAACACGCCACTTAATGTAATAAATGGTCTTTTTTCCTGTATATTCTCCTGAATCGAAATAAATCTATCTTGATTCTCTGCTACAATTAAGATTTCATATCCCATTTCCACCACATAATCTAATATAGTGTCAAAAAAACTCTCCACAAAAAATGATTCTCTTTTGTGACCAAGAACTTGGTTAATACTTGCATTGACACTGGCAGTTCCCGGCAAAACCAATTCGCTGTCTTCTACAATTGCACGTAAATCTTCATTCTCTTCCAAAGACAAAAGAGTTTCGCTATTAAGAAAATAGACCACTCTACTGCTCTCTTCCTTCAAATATCCGATTGTAGCATTACTTGCAGTCTTAGTTGACGCAATATCCACTGCAACATTTAACAATTGGATTCTATCTTGCATATATTCACCTCAATTATTGGACAGAAGAATTATCACTTCCGATTACAACATAAATATCAACGGTGGAAATCGAACCACTTATAATTGTATACTGTGATGTTTCTAATGCTCCCACTATGATTGTCGCTCCATTAAAATACTCTAACAAATCTTCCCCCATACCTTCTTCAGCAACATAAATCTTAGTCTGAACTTCTCCACTAGAATTATAATTACCAATCGCTGTATTGGCGAATCCCGCACCATTAATCTTCTTATTCCATGCACTAGCCAAACCTGCTACACTCGTACTATTCAAGAGTAAAATATTCTTGTCTGTAGATGGTATCTTCTGTACTTCTGTTGTTGCTTCAGTTGTCACTTCCTCTGTTGTCACTTTCTCCTCCGAAGCTTCTGTATCTTTTGCATTCTCTTTCTCTAACATATCATGTAACTGATCCTCTGAATATTCTGTTGTATTCAGCTTGGCTTCATTCTCTGCAAGAACCTTTTTATCTGAATTCACCTTAATAATAAAGAATGCGGCAAAGCCAATAATTGCGATAGCCATCAAAACTACCATTGAACGTAAAAAAGCCTCTCCAAACACTCTTAACATGGTTTTTTTATCCATAATACTGCCTCCTAAAAATATCAATAATTATACCTAGTATAACAGAACAGGATTTTCATTTCAAGTAATTCATGGTATCATACAAATATATGAAAGAAGCGAAGGAGATTTTAGATACCATGAATGCTGCAATTGTAACAGGTGCCTCTCGTGGAATTGGGAAAGCATGTGCTATTGAATTAGCCAAACATTTTGATGTAATTATAATCAATGCCTATTCCCATCCCGAAAACTTAAATCAAACCCAACAATTAATAGAAGCACAGGGCTGTCATTGCCTATCCTTTGTAGGTGATATCGGAAATTATGATTTTGTACGTTCTATGATGCGTTCTATTTTTGATCAGAACCTCACGGTAAAATTATTGATAAACAATGCCGGTATTTCCCATGTGGGGCTGTTATCCGATATGTCTATTGAAGAATGGAATCAAATCATTCAAACCAACCTCACATCTGTATTTAATTGCTGCAACCAAATTGTTCCACACATGGTTAACAATCGTTGTGGCCATATTATTAACATTTCATCCATATGGGGACTAAGCGGTGCATCCTGTGAAGTGGCATACAGTGCTACTAAAGGAGGAGTAAATGCTTTTACCAAGGCCTTGGCCAAAGAACTTGCACCTAGCAATGTTCGAGTTAACGCATTAGCTTGTGGGGCAATTCATACAGAAATGAACTCCTGCTTCTCCACAGAAGAATTAGACGCTTTTTGTGAAGACATTCCAGCCTGTAGGCTTGGCACCCCCGAAGAAATAGCAAGCATGATATGGCAATTATACAATACTCCATTTTATCTAACCGGAGAAGTAATAAAAATAGACGGTGGCTATCTGTAACCACCGTCTATTTCTCACACTTGAATCACTTTTTCACGGACAATACAGCAAGTGTATTGTCCTATACTAAACAGTTATATCATCTCTAATAATTACTTACCCTTCGCATAAGCAGTAACACTCTCATTCACATCTTCACCCGGATAAGTTGCTTTCTTTAACACTCGACCATATCCAATTGCTTTTCTATAATCGTAATCCGAAACTACAATACCTGTACTCTCTGTTGATGCATGAACAACCTTCTTATTACCAATATATAAAGCAACATGAGAACAGCTTGTCTTACTACTTCCGTAAAAAATCAAATCACCCGGTTTCAAGTTCTTTTTCTTGACACTCTTTGTATCACACAATTGCTGATATGCGGTACGCTTCATCTCATAACCAAAATTTCTATAAACAGAATATGTAAATCCAGAGCAATCCGTTCCATTCGTCAAACTGGTTCCACCATAACGGTACTTGTTTCCAACGTACTTCAACGCGAAACTTACAACCTGCTTCTGCTCAATTGACATACCTGAATAATCTGCCACTGTTACTTTACATGTATAACTCTTACCTGAAACTTTAGCTGTTATTGTCGCCGTTCCAACCGACACTGGTTTCAATACACCTTTATTAACCTTAACAATCTTCTTATCTGACGTAGACCACTTAACATTCTTCTTTGTATTCTTGACCTTCAACGTCTCAGTAGTTCCCATCTCTAATACAAGCTTACTCTTATTCAACGCCACCTTACCAGCAGCATTTGCCTGTAACGGCATACAGGTCACTGTAAGAAATGCAACTATTAATGTAAAAAATACTAAAAACTTACGATTCATAATCCATTACCTTCCAAATCTTTTCTGTTCATGTTTTGTATTTTAACACATTTTTTACATTTTTCAAGTGTTTTTCGAAATATTTGTAACATTTTTGTAACATTTAGCATTGTTTATTATATTTTCTTTATAATTTCTTAAGTAATAAACCCTTTTAAAGCAAAGAAAAAACAGGACATAGTCCTGTTTGTAACATTTTCTTTATACTATTCCGAATATATCAATCTATCCTCTGAGATATCACAGAGCACATTATCATAATAACGTTTTGCAACAAATTTTGCCATTCCAAGATTCATGTCTAAATAGTTACCACAATCCCTTGCAGCCGCACCAGGAACCTCTCCTTCAAAGTCTTTCATGAACGCATACATTTCCTTCACCAAAGGAACAATTGCTTTCGATTCATAATCTCCTGCCAACACAAGATAGAATCCTGTACGACATCCCATCGGCCCAAAGTAAATCACCCGGTCTTTATACTCTGCATGATTGCGTAAAAATGTTGCACCCAAATGTTCTAACGTGTGAATCTCGGCCGTGTTCATTACCGGTTCAAAATTCGGTCTTGTCATTCTTAAATCAAAAGTGGTAATCACTTCGCTACCTATTGTATCCTTACGCGAAACATAAACACCAGGTAAAAGTGTCAGGTGGTTCACAGTAAAACTTGCTATCTTCTCCATTCTAATCGTCTCCTTATATCCTTAATATCTATTTATCAAGCTCTGTATTTCCTTCAAAAACCCTTGAAATACTTCCTATCAAATTCTCACATCTGCTTACATAACTCTAACAACAGTTTGACAGAATGATCGATTGCCTGTGCTTCAAAGGTAGGATAATCCATAGAGGCTGAATCATCTGCCTTGTCTGATATTGCACGAATAACCAGATATGGAGTTTTATTAAGATAGGCTGCATGCGCAATTGCTGCACCTTCCATCTCTGTACAGTATCCAGCAAAATTCTCAACCAACCAATCTTTTTTCTTCTTATCTGAAATAAACTGGTCTCCACTCACTACTCTTCCTTCAAAAACAGAAATCTCCGGTACTACTTCCTGACATACCTTCTTTGCCAAAGCACGTAGCTTATCATCCGCCTTAAATGCCAAAGTATCCATTCTGGGAATCTGTCCCAACGGATAACCAAAGGCTACTGCATCCATATCATGTTCTATCGTATCTACAGACAATACAATATCTCCAATATCTATATTCGCATTCAAAGAACCGGCAATACCTGTATTAACTACTGCATCTACCTGATAATTGTCTACCAATATCTGTGTACACATTGCCGCATTTACTTTTCCAATTCCGGAACGTACCACTACAACATCTTTCCCGCCTAATGTTCCCTCATAGAAATCCATTGCAGCCTTAGACATCACCTTTACGTTCTCCATTTGTTCTTTAATCTTTGCTACTTCCTCATCCATAGCACCAATAATTCCTAACATAATCTACCTCTTCTATGTTTTATTCTATACAATACGATATCCTCTTCCCCATATGTTATGAAGATATTTTGCTTCCGGTCCCGTATCTCCTAATTTCTTTCGAATATTACGAATATGTACCATAACCGTGTTCGTCGAATTTGACATAAAAGTCTCCCCCCACACCTTTTCATATATCTCTTTTGCTGTAAATATATGATTACGATTAGTAGCCAACAAATGTAATATCCTATATTCTATCTCTGTTAACGGAATCTCTTCGTCTCCTCTCAACAACTGTTCAATTCCGGTATCTAACACAAGATCTTTGATTATAATACGTTCTGCTTCTTTCTTTTCTTCTTTAATTACATTGGTAGCAGATCTGCGAAGCAATGCTTTCACCCGAAGCTTTAATTCAGTACAAGAAAACGGTTTCACTAAATAGTCATCACCACCTGCTTCAAATCCTTCCACTAAATCCTCTTCTGCAGACTTTGCTGTCAAAAAGAGAATCGGAACCTCAGTCTGCTCTCTAATTCTAGTACAAGCATCAATCCCACCACATATCGGCATCATAATGTCTAATATCACCAAGTGTATACTGTTGTCAAATTTTTCAACTGCTTCAAGACCATTTTCAGCCAAAACAACTTCATACTCTGCATCTTCTAATACAATTCGTAACAATTCTCGAATTTCTTTGGCATCGTCCGCAACCAAAATCTTATATTTATAAGCCATATTGTATCTCTCCTACCGTCTAGTGTATTGAAACTTCTCTAGTATACCTTAAACCATTTAATAAACTGTCGTACGATCTTATAAATCGGCGTTTCCAGTATCTTTTTGGCATTTTTTAACTCTTGCCGAATCTGTATCTGTTGTGGACAATGTTTCTCGCATTTTCCGCATTCCACGCAATTCGATGCCGCAGATGAGGTTTTTCTCAATGCTGTACACATTAAATACTCTTTCTTGGCTTTCTTTTTGTCTAGATAAAATCTATTATATATAGCAAATGTTCCCGGTATATCTACATTTTTCGGGCATGGCATGCAATAACCACAACCAGTGCATCCAACTTTCATCTTCGAATGAATCGCTGCAACAACCTCCTTTAGCATTGCCTCGTCCGATTCTGTCAGTTCTCCGACTTCAGCAACAGAAGCTGTATTCACATTCTCCTCCACCATCTCCAAAGAATTCATTCCGGATAATACACAAGTCACCTCCGGTTGATTCCAGAGCCAACGCAATGCCCATTGCACAGGTGTATACTTTGTCGGATATTTCTCCATAATACGCACGGCCTCTTCCGGCAACTTATTCACCAGTCTTCCTCCACGAAGTGGTTCCATAATAATTACCGGTATTCCTTTAGAAGCTGCATAGCGAAGACCTCTTCTACCCGCCTGCGTATGCTCGTCCATATAGTTATATTGAATCTGCGTAAAATCCCAATCATACGCATCTATCAGTTGGCAAAACATATCCGAATTCCCATGATACGAAAAACCAACCTGTCGAATCGTACCATTCTTTCGCTTTTCTTCCAACCAATCCAAAATTCCTATCTCTTTCAACTTATCCCATGTTGCAACATCTGTCAACATATGCATGAGATAATAATCAATATAATCCGTCTGCAGTCGGGAAAGTTGCTCTTGAAATGTCTTTTCGAGCCCTTGCACACTCTTAATCATGTAATGCGGAAGTTTCGTCGCAATCTTGATATTCTCCCTAATCTGATTCTTAGCAAGAATCTTGCCCAAAGCCACTTCATTTCCAGAATAAATATAGGCAGTATCAAAATAATTCACACCTGCATTATAAGCAGCCATTATTTCCTGTTCCGCCTTATCCATATCAACCTTTCCGCCAGTCTGGGTAAAACGCATACAACCATAGCCTAAAATCGATATATCATTCCCATATTTATCCTTTCGAAAATTCATAATTGACTGCTATCCCTCTTTTTTCATTTCTAGATTTATATTCCTGTTTAAAGGTTTATTTCTGTTCCTTCAAAAAATCCTCTATCTCCAAAAGCTCTTCTTTTGACATTTTGGTATACTCCGCCAGTTCTTCCACTGTTGGTTCCTGACCTTTTTCCATTGTCAAAATTTTCTTTGCTTCATGTACCAAACTAATCTTTCCAACTAATGTATTCTCTAACTCTCGTTCTCCGACCAATTCCGAACAATAGGACATAATTCCTTCCTCGACAGCACTAGACAGTACTTCCTCTATTTTCTCATCTGTCCCCTTGCCTAACATGTCCTGTAATTTCATAAACAACGCCATGTTACCTTCCTGCACCAAATCTTCTATATTCAATCTAGGTTCCATATATTTTTCTGCAATGGTAAGTACCTTCTTAAGCCATGCAGTAGAAATAGTTTCAATTACACCGGCATCCCCATTCACTAATTTCTCATAGAGCTTCTCACGATCGTCTGCCGTATAGGATGGCAACATTGACAACTCTTCCAAATACATCTGAAACACCTTTGATTGAGAGGTGTCTTCCGCCTCTTCATCCGTATATTCTTTCAACGCCTCAGTCTGAACGTCTTCCTCCTCACGATTCTGTGCGGTCACAATATATTCCAATACCAGCTTTTTCTGATTCTCATCCAAATCCATATCTGAAAAGTAGGCTAATATCTCCTCTTCCGTCATCGGAACTTCTGCAGTCCTTACAATCTCTGATACGTTCTGCACAACTTCCATAAATGTATTCTGATCTGTCATCCTGCCATCTCCATTTCCAAATCTACTATCCAATCCGTAAGTATCTTTACCTTTACCATCAAACTTATCCGTTGTTTACCAACCATATTCTCTTAGAATTCAAACTATTATCTCTGTAATATATCCAGCGTATGAGCACCAGCTCCAATTAAATCCTGACGTTCGCAAGTCGACAAATGATATTCCACAAATATACGAAATGTTTCCTCATCCATAGCATTCAAAACCGGACGCATATAGTCAGAGGGACCATCCGGCGATATAATTTTCACCCGTTCAAGTCCCGCTGCCTCATTTAACTGATTAATATCTTCTATACGTACGTAATCATATAAGTGTTTCTCCTCTGCCAGAGAATGAAAATCCTCGGTCAAACGATTTTCTTCCAAACATTCCTTGATATGGTTTTCCTTAAATGCATAAGTAAGCACACAATATTCATTCATACAATAGGCAACCAGAATTTTACCACCCGGTTTTGTCACTCTTTTTGCCTCATTCAATGCCTTCAACTTATCTTCAAACGTATATAAATGATACATCGGACCAAACAGTAACGTCAAATCAAAACTTGCATCTTTAAAACGTTTCAAATTCAACGCATTTCCCTGATATGCTTTCACATTACTCTGTTTCTGCTTCAAAATCCCAAGATTATACTTCACCAATTCCACAGCAGTCACATCATAGCCTTCTTCTGCTAAAGCTACGGAATATCTTCCTGTCCCGGCACCAATATCCAAAATCTTGGGATTCTCCATATCAACAAGGCACTCATGAATATACTTCATCGATGTAATAAACTCCACCTGCCCGTGTCGACTCAATAACCGTTTGTCCTCATTAAATTTGTTATAATACTTTTCTAACTCTGTCATGTATCTATCCTTCGCTGCTCTTTTATACAATTCTATAGCCATTCGTAGTAATTCGGCACTCTCCTAGTGACGGCTTGCAAAGTCGTTATTACCTACTCTTCAACATCCGGAAATGTTTTTTTAATACTTTTCTCAACCTGTTGTTCAATTTGCTGTTCCAACTCTTCTTCACTCATATTCTCATCATATTCAATACCATATTTTTCAAATAAGTCCTGAAAATCTTTCAAGTTCAGATCCACTGTTTCGTTGGCTCCATCCACTTTTAACAATTCATTTCCGTCTTTATCTGTAATGACTACCACCTCATCGCTAACAGAAATGTGCACCTCTTCTTCGTCAAACAAAACATCGAGATCACCCAATGTATCTTCCAAAGTGTCACTCCATTGTACGGAACTAAGCTTTGAAACCCATTCAACAGCATCTCCAACCAGTTGTAAACTTCCAATCACCATACTTGCAGCCATGAAAATTGAGAGAATGACAATCGCACCTATTGTCGAAAAGAACCCAATCAATATCTTCTTTTGTGATTTTTTGAATGCGTCATCCTCTGTCACCTCAACCACCGGAATCAGTTCTTCTCCACAATTAGAACAAAACTTATTCGATCCATTTACCGCCTTATCACACTTAGAACATCTCACCTTATTATTGTCCATTCGAACAACCAAGTAAATGATTAATCCAATATAACTCGGAATTAATAATACAACCAAAGTCCATAAAACAGCATTCATATATTTGCTCTTTGCATCTCTATATACCCATGCACATAGCAAAACTGTAAGGACAATCCCCGCAATTGACAATAACGCACCCAAAATAATTGAAATCGAAATACCTAACATCACACATTCCTCCTAATTATATCTCATACCTACTTTTTTTGCCACTCAAAAATATAGCAAACTACATTATTCTTGCACTCTTTACAAGATTTCCTTTCCATACTCCTAAAATGGTCACCAACCAACTGACAATCACTTCTAATACAATCACTGCCAAATGTATTTTCAGCCATATTTCGCTTACCAACTGTAATAAATTCGGCATCCAAGAACAAGCTCCATTAATGTTGACAACCACATAGACTACACACAAAATCCCTGCCAACGCAAATGAAATAATAGTTGCAAGGGTTGCCGGAAGCCACCAGAAAGACACACTGTCTGTTCTCATTACTCTTTGACAATCCAACCTATTTTTCAATCGCACTTTCATATCATTCGAAACAACCTCCTGCGAATAAGCGGACAAAAGCAACTGTTCGAATGTGTTGTCGTCATATCCTTCACTCTGTATGAATTTCTTTTCATTTTCATTACGATTCATTACTCAAGTCCCTCCATTTCCTTTCTCAGTTCTTCCTTTGCTTTATGTAGCCTGCTCTTCACTGTTCCTTTAGGAATCTTTAACACTTTTGAAATCTCTTCTAAAGACAATTCTCCCGCATAAAATAGTGTTATTACCTGGCGCTGTTTCTCTGGCAAATTATCTACACATTTTCTCAACAATTCAAGTTGTTCTTCTTTTACCACCTGCTCCAACACATCCTGTTCACTGCGAATATCCTCTATCTGAACTCCTTCCAGTTCACTCGATACTGTCGGTGCAATCCTTTCCCGCCTTGCGTACATACTCTTATGATTTCTCCATATATTGGTCGCAATAGACAACAAATATGCTTTCGGATTCTTCTCCAAAGATATCTTTTTATGCAGTTCAAATGCCTTTAAAAAAGTCTGCTGATACAAATCTTCTGCATCTTCCAGTGTGTACGTTATACTTTTGCAATAACGATAAACACTGTCACTATATTGCTCTACCAATTGGTCTATATCGCAAGACTTCACAACCTCACCTCCTACTTAGTATTGTTGCAAATCCAGATAAGGTTCATTATAAAATCAAGCATGCTTGTCTACTTGGCTCATTGTATACACAAAAGGCAGAGAACACTTTCTTAATCGTACTCTCTGCCCCTACATTCTTTATTTCACAATAGATTAATACTTTTGTAATCAAGTATAAAACTATACCACTATTCTGGCAAGGCTTATTTTTCCATCAGAATGAGTGACCACCGCCACCACCAGAGGACCCGCCTCCTCCGCCGCCACCAGAAGATCCGCCTCCACCATCGCTACTTTGCGGACTATAGGTTTTCGTTTCTTTCACAAACTCCACATTGATATTATCAAGACGTTGTGCTACCATCAAACCTTTCAACAATTCAGACTCAGATGGTTTCTTTGCAGCAGAAACACCCTTCACAAAAAAATATAATATCACAAATGCTATGACCATTGCCAAAAACGCATTGCTGAGATACTTCATAGGCTGTGCAATTCTACCACCTTCCAACAAGGTATATATCTGTTCATAAACTTGTGTCGCGCAGATATAATAATCCTCGTCACTCGCATAGGTATACACATTATCCGTTATCGTATTAGCATAAGACTTACTAATCGTACGGTACACCGCTCCATCGCTATAAATGTAGAGCATCCTGTTATTCATATCAATCACAAAGACTGTTCCGCTTTCATTTCCCCATAAACTATCATAGTAATTCTCTGCGAAGCGATCTGTTGATATCGAAGATGCAACTGATTTGAAAGCCACATTCCCATACGCCGTAATTGGTTCCATCTCCTGCTGCAACATCACTATCTCTTCTGAAGATAAAAGCCCTAAATCATCTTCAATTACCACTTCATATCCGTTGCTATTTACATACATAACCTGAGCAGAAACTGTTATTCCATGCATTACGAACATCGCAAATAGCAGAAGTGTCATGATGACATATCTTGCAAATTGTTTCTTCCACATTTTCACTTGATTACGCATCTTCATATTTTTCTTTCCTTCACGCATTGTCATCACCTCCCTGATAATCAAACTGAGGTAATTTTCTGGTAGCCAAAATATTATATTTCTTAATCAAATCAATCAAGGTGACAAATACGGCTACCAAAGAAAAGCATGCTCCTACATAATAATATAAATCATGTACCGGATCCAAACATGTAATCATAATCGCTACAGTAATTGCAATCATACAATAAGCCTTCACTGTCACTTTTCCTTTTTCATTGATTTTCTTTTCAAAAGACATACTCTTAACAAAGGCAGTCACAGAAACTACAAGCGCAACTATATTAACAGTCAATGCCAACGAATCAGATCCCAAAAAACCAAAAATCAACATAACTATTGGAATAACAAAGCTTGCCGCAAAATAAATCAATACTAATTTCAAAAGAAGTGGCATTTTTTTCTCGGGTTTTTTGATGCGTTTCTGACGCTCTAATTCTGCAACCCACGTATCATCCTGGGTTGCTGCAGCTTCCCGATTCCGCCCAAATCTATCTTTTATACTATTTTTATATTGCATACCCTCGTCATCCTCATACGACTCTCGTTTCACGATTTCTTTCATTTCCATCGTATAAAGAACAGAAACAAATGCAGCAATAAATGCCACCACCGCCAACAACACAGATGGCGTCACTGTAAAAATAAGATTTAACAATATAAAAATAGGAATTGCTAAAATCAATGTCCCCAGCATATATTTCTTGATATCTACCGGCAAATCTGCTACTACCTTACCAGTTTGTCCATTCACGGTTGCATAAGCAACACGGTCGTTATTTCGATAAGACATAAACCAAACCGGAAACATAGCACGACTAGTCTTTTCCATCACACCATACAAATCAGATCGGATATCTGTTTCCTCTACATTATATTTGCGAAATGTACTTTGCTTTTGTACAAACTGAGTGGAATGTCTATCGGCAATCTCTATTGCATTATCGGAATAAATATCTGCATCTACGTCTGCCGTATCTGCATAAAATCCACTCAAAAATGTCGGTGTAAATCGTTTCATCGCCTTCACATCAAATGGTGCCAATTTCCCACTGATATTATCTGCAAAAGAAGAGGAACCATCATAGGATATTCCATCATAATGTGCATCTAAATTTCCATATAAACGATAATGCGAAGTATATATATAGTCCCCTCTTCTCTTTTCTGTCTTTCCCGGTAAAGAAAGGTTTTGCTGATGTTTTACATCATACAACCAATATGGCATATAGATTCCACGAAAACCGTCAATACACTTCTCATCTTTCAATTCCTTTGGTGCGAAGATTGCCAAACGCATAAGTTTCATGTATTCCTTTTTACAATCCACTTTCGTCTTTTGAAAAGGAATAATATAATCCGGTCTAAGTTCCTTATCAATACGACTATTCAACACTGTTGTGGAACCACAGAAACTACAAAATCCTGCTACCGTTGTGTCGGTGGTATAAAGTTCTCCACCACACTGAGAACAAGTAAACATGGTGACTTCAAAAGAATTATCTTCTTCTGCCGCATGTAATCCATCAAATTCATAAGGATCATACTGTGAATTACAATGCTCACAAACCAGTTGTTGCAATGCAATATTAAATTTCAATCCACTACTACAATTTGAACATTCGTACATTCTATTTCTCCTCCTGATTATAAATGTGACAAGAGCCTTACACTTGCATCCTTGGATAAAGGGTTTCGATTGTCGTAATCAAAAAGACAATACACCACTTCACATTCTTTTGCAAACACATCGGCCAGTTCTTCATCCTCTGTACCACTCACAATAAAACCAGTTGCTTCACGCACAACCGGTTCGATATGCATTATACGAGCTGCCACTTTCGAATCATAACAATCACTATCCAGACGAACCTCCTCTGTCCCTCCATTTTTGAAGAAATTATGATACTGTGTTTTTTCAATTGGTTCAGTTGGCACCCATGAAGGACGACTTTTGGCATTCTCGCGAAGATAATAATCGTACGTCAATAAACTTATAAATATATCCTCAGAAAATTGCTGTCCATGATTCATATTTGTACCATTTTTCTCAATCCTCATTTCATATCTTTCACATTTACCAAACCAATCCACACAAAACTGTCTTAACACCTCATATCGTGCTTCTCTCTTAAAACCAATTCCAAATAAATCATGACCCTTATAATAATCGCCTAATGCTTCATAAAATTTATACGGAGTTTCAAACAACGGCACCAAATAAGCCAACACATGTTCAAACTGATCACTGTTATAGTAGACCTCCACCATTTCCTCTACCAGTTTCAAACATAATACTTCATCATAACTCAACCATTTTGTACTGAGCACTTCATAAGGCTGAAAATCCTGATACTGTAACTCATATTCATGAATTTGTTCTTCCATATAGGAGCCTTTTAACACCTTAAGAAATCCCAACTGCAACTGGTTCGGTCGCATCTCATAAGCCTCATTAAATGATTTCATAAATGTGTCAAAATCCTCATATGGCAATCCTGCTATCAAATCCAAATGTTGATGAATATTCTCAAATCCTCGAATCGCTATCATATTTTCTTTTATTTTCTCAATATTCATACTTCTGCGAATCTCTTTAATAGTTTCAGGATTTGTGGACTGCAAACCAATCTCTAACTGAATCAATCCCGGACGCATTGTTTCAAATAATTCGAGTTCTTCCTCTCCTATCAAATCAGCAGACACCTCAAAATGGAAATTGGTCACTCCATTGTCATGCTCTGTAATATATCTCCAAATTGCCAGAGAATGCTCCCTTTTACAGTTAAATGTACGATCAATAAACTTAACCTGCTGCACCTTATTATCCAGAAAAAATTGCAGTTCTTTCTTTACGATCTCCATATCTCGAAATCTAACACTCTTATCAATAGAAGATAAGCAATAGCTACAAGAAAACGGACATCCTCTGCTTGTCTCATAATATAAGATTTTATTCTTAAATCGTGCTAAATCCTGATATACAAACGGAACATCAGAAAGGTTCATCAATGGACGCATTGTATTTTCGCAGATTAAATTCCGATGATTCCGATAGGTGATTCCTGCTACATCTACGTATACAAAATCCTTATTACCAGGATCATCCAGGTTCTCTGTATCACTATTTTTCCGGTTCCATCTATCTTTCATCAATCCGTTTAGTAAACTCCAACATTTTACCAATTCGTAAAAAGTCTCTTCCCCTTCTCCTCGCACAATACCTTCTATACACGGATTTTTCTCCAGTATCCTTTTACTGTCATAACTCACTTCCGGACCGCCTAGCCAGATTCTTGTTTCCGGTGTTACTTTGTGCAACTCTTTTGCAATGGTTAGAATTTCGTGAACATTCCATATATAACAAGAAAAGGCAATCACTGTTGCCCTCTCCTCATAAAGCGACTGTAAAATTGAATTCAAATTATGATTAATCGTATATTCACGCACTACAATTTCAGGATAATCCTCTCCTAACTGTCCTCTCTTCAGTTGTTCTTTCGTATAAGCTTCCAAATCATACACAGCCAAATTGGAATGCACATACTTTGCATTTAGTGCTGCCAGAACAATTTTCATACACATATCCTTTCATAATCACCTATCACCTAACATAATCTAACAAAGTTCACGCTTTACCCGCGATATAATTGATAAACTGTTGTGCGGTACGTCCTGAGATACCGCCGTGGGAAAGCTCCCATTTGTTCGCTTCTGCACAAAGTTCCTGTTCCGTTAATGTAATCGAAGGGTCACGTTTTGCAAGCTCTGTCACAATATGGAAATATTCCTTTTGGTTTGGTCTAGAGAAGTTGATTGTCACACCAAAGCGGTTTACCAACGAAAGTTTCTCCTGCATGGTATCCGAACGATGCAATTCGCCACCGCCACCATGCTCCAAATCGCTACGATCATTCCATGTCTCTTTAATCAAATGTCTTCTATTCGAAGTTGCATAAATCAACACATTATCCGGCTTAGTCTCAACGCCACCTTCTATCACAGCCTTCAAAAATTTATACTCAATCTCGAATTCTTCAAAGGACAAATCGTCCATATAAATGATGAATCGATAGTTACGATTCTTAATCATGGAAATCACCGTAGATAAATCCTTAAACTGATGCTTGTATATCTCAATCATTCGAAGACCCTTGTCATAATACTCATTGATGATTGCCTTGATACAAGTAGATTTACCTGTGCCAGAATCACCAAACAGCAAACAGTTATTAGCCGGTCTGCCTTCCACGAAAGCCTCTGTATTCTCAATCAGTTTTTGTTTCTGAATCTCATATCCAATCAAGTCATCTAACATTACATTTTCTGTATTATTAATCGGATAAATGTCAACCGTTCCCGCTGCCGAAGCATTCTCCTCACTGACCACATTTCCTGCAACCGGACGAATACGAAATGCCTTATTCAACCCAAACATTCCCACACCATAATCTGCATAAAATTTCGTTACCGCTTGAAAGAATCCTTCTTCATCTTTACACTCTTCCAATTTCGCAGACAAATCCTGCACCTTTGCAGAAACATTATAATTATACATACGTTCCTTTTTCACAATTGCCTGATAATTGGAAATGGTCGAAAAGCAGTCGATGTCTAACTCTCTTTCTATCTCATAAAAATTATAGTCAAATAACTCCTTGAAAATTTTGAAATCATTCTTGGCAAAATGATTGACACTTCCCTCATTCGCACCTACCTTTTCACTCGTTAAAGTAAAGGAATTCTCATTGGTCATCAACAAAAAGGTCAAATAATTGTGCCATAGATTCTTATCAAATCCATAATCTGTAGCCAAATCCAACAATCTCTTAATCTCGCCATAGATTCGTGTAATCAGACTTTCCTTGCTAATATGCTTCTTGTCCTTCATTTCCTCCAACTTTGAGGCACTAAATGCAGAAGAACCTCCCACTACATTCTCCTTATACCAGTCGAAGTCCTCAAATATAGAAGCCAAACGTTTCAAAATACTATCTTCTCCTAAGTCTCTATACACAATTAACTTTGATACCTGTTTGTACATATTACTATCCTTCTTTCAATTTCTTCCTGATTCCCTAACTATCTACCGAATATGGTTTTCTTAGCCTTTCTAACAAAAGATTACTTTTGTATCGACTTTCTATGTTCTTGATTACTCCATAATTTCCCCAGTCTCAACATTCACGTTGCGAATGTTAATTCCATTCACCTCAACACTATCATTGACTTCAATCATAATGTACTGCCTGCCATCAATCATTCGAGTCTCTACCAAATCAGTTCTCTCCGGTTTCACCTTAATTACTACATCCGGCATCTTAATATCAAAGCTTCTGGTGCTTGCCACATTCGCTGCAGCAAACTTCGGTTTTTCCTCATCACAAACAATCGTATCAAATGCCGTCTCAAAGCTTTGCAATGCCTCAGGCTTCACGCCACTGTCTGCAAGCAACTTCTTCATGTCCATCTTGTCTAACACTGGTGGTTCCGGTGCATCCTGATAGGTCTCTACATACTCATTCAGATTCTCATGTATGGTCTTCACTGTCTCAAAATCACACTGTTCTCCCAATGCATTTTCAATAATGTCCTGGAATGTCTCTTTTTGTGCCTTATAGGATAAGGGTGCTCCACAGCCCAATGTCTTATCGATAAAGTCTTCCTGCATTTGCTCTGAATTCTTTGTATAATAGAGTAATCCATGAATATCCGTATTACGGTCATTAAATGCAGGGAACAAGAAACCATGTATTGGTGCAGCAACCACCCAGTCGCGAATTCTGCTCTCAATACTGTTATTTCGCTCATTGTAACAAAGACCTGCTTCCGTAAGTTTCACCGGGCAGATACTGCAAAGCACATAATCATACACATAATCTGAAGCATCGTCATTCTCAATTCCATCTTCAGTCTGTCCCGGAACGTCATAAGCTGCATATATCAATACTATGTAATAATTCTCCGGATAGTTATACGACTCAATTACCTTATCATAAAACTGTTCCAATAATGCATTATCTTCCAGCTTGGAATTTTTCAGGCGCAATAAAAACTCCTGGGTTCCACCTTCCTTTTCCTGTTCCATCGGAAACTCCATATTAAGCAAATTCTTACCTAGCGTACCAGACATTGTATTCTTAAAAATTGTAAAGTACTTAAAATTCTCTTCCTCCGTCAAAGTCAAAAACGTCTGAGCAAGCTCTGTCTTTTTATTCTTTTCTCCATCTACATAACAACCACAGATCCGTGTAATTGTACACTTTTCCGGGGTAAATTGTTTCTTTATCTCATTAATCTCTTTCTTATTCATAATTTCCTCATCCTAATCTTCTTTTTCTAGAATCCTCTCTACTTCCTCCACAGAAAGTGCCACTTTATTCGCAATTTCTTCCGCAGACAAACCAACATCTGCATACGCCAAAACGCGTCCTTCTGCTCGTCCTTCCGCTCTGCCTTCTGCTCGTCCTTCTGCTCGTCCTTCCGCTCGTCCTTCCGCTCGTCCTTCCGCTAAACCTTTTTCTCGAGCTTTTTCTTGCCATGCCTCTATCTCTGGTGCCATAATTTCCGCTAATGCTTCACACATATTTGACTCCTCCTTCCATATCGCTATTTGTCCTTTGTTTGCAACCGTAACAACCTGCAAAACTGCATCGCCATACAATTCTTTCTGGCGATCATCCAATTCTTCTATCGAATCTAACAATTCTTGATATGTATCTCTTGTAATATCATTACGCAATGAATGTAACCATATATTTTCCTTGTCCCCTAACTCTTTCGATACAATAATCTGAACAGCAAACAAGACATTACCTATTACATAATACACACCCGGATAAATTCTATCCACACTACATCCCCTGTTTCGAAGATATTTAATTAACTTACTCGGATAACGTTGTCTTACAAGTGTAATTGTAATCTCTTCTACCTTATATCCATCTTCTTTTTCATGACTAATCTTATAAAGTATAGCATATGCCAACACTTTATAAAATGCATCTATCTCCATTATCCTGCAATTCCATCCGAATAGCTGCAGCAAATGCGGGATGCCACTGATTCTTCTTGCGTCCCATAATCCTCCTATTCCAGCAAGGTACGAATATACACCTTATCCTCTCTTGCTTATTGTAATAAATACATGAATTTCCAAGCAAGAGTTTTGTTAGAATAAAGATGGTTCCTGCACTTAACCAGATATAGCAAGAATTATTTGCTATCAAAGAATAACAGAACTATTTGCTTTCCTTAAGGATAACATAGGGACGACTATCATTCAACCAAATTTTAATTATACTTCTTTGTTTCTTTCTCGTTACAACTTTTTACATTTTGACTACCAAATATTACATTCACGCCAAATATATGTTTTATTTTGATATACTAGTAAGCGTAGAAAAACAGCTACAGAATTGCAGATATGTTCTATATTTGCTATACTAAAACGAATAAATACACAGGAAGGTTTTACCAATGATAACAATAGGAATATGTGATGATGATCATCAATTTACCGATTATTTATATAGTATTTTACATGATATTATGTTGCCGATTTCCGATTGGAAAGCACGTATTTTTCACAGCGGTGCGGAAGTATTAGCCGCCATTTCTAATGAGGATTTTGATTGTAATCTTCTATTTACTGATATCTTCATGGAAAACGGAAACGGTTTGGAAATAGCTAAATACATATACGAGCACGGAGTCGATACCGATATCATTTTTATTACAAGTTCAAAAGATCATGTATATGAATGTTTTCGCTATCACACCTTTGCTTATCTATTGAAACCTTTAACCAATTCTGATATTGGAAAAGAAATTCGTCGATACATGGAAGAACTTTCGATGAATGTAAAATGTTTAAATCTAACTATCCGAGGAGCTAACTACAAAATACCAATTAACAGTATCCTTTATATCGAAAGTAACCGAAGAAAAATCACAATACATACCAAACGAAGAAACTATGATTACTATGAGAAGCTCGACGTACTAGAACAACTTTTATCCAAAGATGGTTTTGTTCGTTGCCATCAGAGTTATCTTGTTCAAAAAGATATGATTACTTCATATAACAACAATAATAGCATAAGCCTTAATGGGATTTCTTTTGAAATACCGGTTAGCCGCATTCATCAAAAAGAAATCCGTCAGCTATTTGAACCGGAGACACCATCTTTACCAATTCCGGAAATTGCTACCACTACAGAAGCGAATGGATGTTATATCACCAACAGCTTACAGCAAAACCAAGGGGATACCGGTGCATTTATCTGTACCGAAGGAGCTTATGTCGGTGCCATTATACGTATCAAGCCGGAACAGCCAATTCGAATCGGACGTGACAATACCGTTGCAGATATGATTGTCAATTTGCCTTTAGTCAGCCGTCTTCATTGTGAGATTACTTATCACGCGGACAAACATGAATACGAAATTATTGATTATTCCACCAATGGAACCTTCGTCAACGGAGACAAACGTTTGTTGCCACAGGAAGTATACATATTGAAACCAGGAGCAGAATTGTGCTTCGGTGACAGAGAAACGATTTATAAGCTGGGGTAATTCATCTTTGTTACTTCGTAACTATTTACTATCTTCATAGTTACGTCGCTTCTAATCTATTATTAATACACGAAACAAAAGGAGAATTCTTTCATGAATTTGATAAAATGCGAAAATGAACACTACTATAATTCTGATAAATTTGACTCCTGCCCACATTGTGCTAATCTTGTAGCAGATGTCAAAGTAACGGATATTCTAGGCAACAATCAACAAAAAATCGACACCGTTATTCCCGACAAAGACGTATTAAAAGATTATCAGAAAATCGGTCATCGTCGGGTAACCGGATGGCTTGTCTGTATATTGGGTGAAATGCAAGGCGAAAGCTTTACCCTATACGAAGGGGTGAACCATATCGGACGTTCTCCTCATATGGATGTCGCGCTTTTCCGTGAACCAAGCGTTTCCAGAGAAAATCACGCCATCATCACGTATCACACTGATACGAACACATTTGTACTGGAGGTAAATCCAGACGATGTTGCACCTGTTTTATACAATCACACATTAGTTAAAAAAAGCTTTTCCCAAACCATATCTTTACGTGATATAATTACCCTCGGAGAATGTCAGCTTTGTTTCATTCCATTTTGTGGTGAACATTTTAGCTGGGCAGAATGCAAAAATAGATAACTACAGTCGACTAAAGTTTATTATAAATCTTTACTTTCAACTATTATTAAAGAAACATTATAGGAGTTACCATACATGAAACCTGCAAATTCACAGCCTTCCCATACTTTACCATTGGGAACGGAATTACCTCACAACTACATAGTCAACAAAATACTCGGTGAGGGTGGGTTCGGAATCACTTACTTTGGTACTCTTAGCCTTACGGGTGAAAAAGTCGCCATCAAGGAATATTTTCCTAATGGTCTTGCCCATAGAGAACATAATACCAACGGCACACATCCTATCGTTCCTTTCTTTGGAATGGAGGATGCTTTTGAAAAAGGTCGTCAACACTTCATCAATGAAGCAAGTATTCTGAAAGAATTTCAAAATCTTAACAGTATCGTTTCTGTCAAAGATGTAATCGAGACAAATGGTACTGTTTATCTTGTCATGGAATATATTGACGGAATTACTCTGAAACAATATGTCAAAGAAAATGGTGCGCTGTCTTTCCAGGAGCTTTTGCCTCTAATGAAGCCTGTTCTTCAGTCTCTGATTCAGGTTCACAAGCAGGGTCTGATTCATCGCGATATCAGTCCTGAAAATCTTATGCTAGGAATCGATAATCAGTTGCATTTGATTGATTTCGGTGCTGCCAGCATTGAAAATGGTCACGAAAATAAGACCATGACCGTCATTCTCAAATCCGGTTATGCACCGCCTGAACAGTATTTATCGGACGGCAAACAGGGCGCATGGACCGATATTTACGCCCTGTGTGCTACCATGTATATGACCTTAACCGGTTTTGCACCACCGGAATCCATACGCCGGATTCAGCAGGAAGAACTTCCTTCCCTGGCAGAGCATGCCGACATTTCTTCCTGGCAAGCCGCTGCAATCGAGAAAGGAATGAACCTAACCGCTGCCGACCGTTTTCAAAACATGGAGTCCTTATATCAGGCACTGATTATTCCACCTCTTGAAATGGATTCCAAACGTAGAATGTATCAGGATTCTTCCATTGAAGAGAACAAAACCATTATGAAAAATGATGCCAGAACCAAGAAACAACGCAAACCGTTGCTTTTATTGGTGCTTTTGGCTTTTCTTTTTGTTGCCATTTTTGAGGGTGCTCGCATATTGGACATCCTTCCCCTTAACTTCGTCAGCAAATCCGGCACTACAACACATGATTCTTCTACTGATAATTCTACAGAAAATGTTTCTGACAATATATGTACTATGCTTGATTTATATGGGGAGTCTTATCCTGATGCACATAAGAAAATAAAGGCATTAGACAACTCCATCACTATACGCTCTGAGTGGGTATATGATGATGCACATGACATCAATACTGTCATCGAACAAAGCATCCAGGCCGGTACGGATTTTACAAAGGGCAGTCTTAGCAGTATTTTATTAACTGTCAGCAAAGGAACAGAGCCTACTACTGAGGCCACAACCGAGAATACTACGGAAGAAAATACGAAAAGTCAGGAAAATAGTACTACAAACAATCAAAATAGTGGTAGTTCTAATAATAGAACTACCACTACGAATCACAAGAAAAATGATGATTTTGAAGTTGCCACTGAATCGGAAGGAGCGGTGATTACTTTTGATTAATCACCCCTCCTTCGTAACTATTGTGCTTTTTTAATTAATTTCTTATATTTATTTTTCAACTGCTTTGATGCACCATTTGCTAACATTAACTCTTTCAGTTTTACACCTTTCATCGCATCTTTCCCAACTTTATTCAACTTCTTGCTCCTAATTGTCATATGGGTAAGCTTCTTATCTTTATAAAAGGCTTTCTTATCAATCGTCTTTAATCCTTTTCCGATTATCACCTTTTTCAGCGATGTGCATTGCGCAAAGGATTGTTCTCCAATTGTAATCACATTATCCCCAATCGTAACTCTAGTAAGCTTCTTATATCCATAACAAGCTTTCTTGTTAATCTTTGTCACCTTGAACACTCTTCCCGATATTTCCACTGTGGACGGAATCGTGCATTTCTTAATATTCTTACTTACAGGCTTCATAAAAGTAACGGAAGTAGAACTTGTCACCTTATACTTCATACCCTTAATGGTATATGTCTTACCTATTTGAGTTTTTTCCAATATTGAAGTATTTCCGGAATTATTGTTTGTACCATTTTCTGCATTATCCGAATTATCAATATCCTTATTTCCTGTATTTTCTTTGTCATCATCTCTAAAAACACCTTCGTCAGCAATAATAGAAAATGTAACTGTTTTCTCTCCTTTATAGTTCCCGATTCCAACCAAAGTAAGCATTGCTTGATCTCCAACATTAATATTATTCTGACAACTGTAAAGATAATCCGTTTCGTAGATTAATACTTGTTCCGTATCATTGTTAAACGCCACAAATGTAGGTATAACTGCTGTTCCCGTATAAACAGTCGGCTGAACAGTTATTGTTATGTTAGCAATATCATAATATACCTTAACATCAAAACTATCCTGTTTTCCACCATATGTAATGGTAATTGTCTGTTTTCCTGCAAGTGTACTATCAAAACTACTAATGATACAATCCTCTATAGCCACTTCTTTATTCTCATACCCAGTTTCTGTAGACAAAGACATAACCGATGCCTTCACCACCAAACCGCTCAAATCTAATTTACCATTTGTACTATACATATATTCTCTTATATCCGGCAATTCCGTAACAATTACCGATTGCACACTACTTTCACAGGAAATCCCTGCCTTATCCGCATATATGGTAACATTTCCCACATTAATGCAATATATAACCATATTAGGCGCCTTTTGTGTGGTAGGAAATGCTTTGTTTCCAATCGCTGTATTCTCATTCTCAAATACAACTTGATTCAGACCGGTACAACCAGCAAATGCTTCGTCACCGATACTAGTACATGCCACGGGGATTTCTATGTTTTTCAAACTTGTACACGATTGAAACGCTGTGCAACCAATAGCACTACAATTTTTAGGGAGTATTGCTTCTTGTGCATTGGTTGAATTAATCTGGCTCAAGCTGTTACAATATGCAAACGCATTGTTAGAAATAGACATACAACTCTCTGGTAACGTTATAGAGCGCAGACTATCACAAGACCAAAATGCATTAGCCGGAATACCAGTACATCCTTCCGGTAAAGAAATTGTTGTTAATAGCTCACAACCTCCAAACACCTGCGCACCAAGGACCAATGTTCTGTCACTATGTTGTGTTTTTTCAAAAATGACACTTTGCAACTCTTCACACCTATCAAACGCATTACTGCTAATAGAAGAACATGTTGCGGGAATTGACACACTAGACAAAGAATTACAGTTATAAAATGCAGCTTTTCCAATAGATGTACAATCATCCGGCAAGGAAAGCCTCAACAAAGATTTACAATCATAACACAACCCTCCCGGAATCACCGTAACACAATCTGGTATATCTAACTCTATAAGATTTGAACAATCCTTAAATATATTATTTCCCAAAGTTAAGGACTTCGTGTCTGGAGCAAAAGTTATTGTTCGTATACTACTTGTGTCAAATGCGCTCTCCCCAATTGCCACAACTGTTTTCGGCAATATAATACTTGTCAATGTAGTACTTGCAAATGCCCAATCCTTGATTGTAATCTCTGTTGCTTCCGAAAAGTATTCATTCAAATCTAAGCTTGATACAGTTCCCTTGTAATCAGTAATAACAATACTATCCGTTCCCGTATATACGATTCCATCAACCTCTGCTGCTTGACTGATGGTGGAATAGCCCATTACAGCAAACAGACCCAATAATAACACGCACAAATTCTTGCATATACTGTATCCTTTCACAACGCCTCTCCTCCGTAACTGAAATACTTATTTTTTCGCTTATTATAACTATTCTATCTTCACATTTTCTGCCCCAAAAAGGAGTCTTATGTTTAATATATAACTTCTTTATCTACATCATAAAAGCCTTGAATATGATATAAAATTATATCATATTCAAGGCTGGATATCTATATCATATCTTTTTCAGCTTTTTCTTCATTTTACCTTTCAAAAAAATGTGAAATCATAAAAAGATTTTGTCTTTGAAAAATTCAACACTTTCTTGAACTTCTTGTCATATTGTTTTTACTTACCTTTTGTTATTCCTCTCGCCATCTTCGAATCACATTTCCGTACTCATCCTTCTCCTCTAATATCTTTGTTCCAGAAGAATCATACATAAAGAAAGAAATGACTTTTATGATACCTACCCCCAATGCTACGATCACCACTAGTGTCATTAACATAACCCCAAGTGCGAACCACAGCCCAGAACCGAGCAAAACAAGTACTGTTTTTCTATATTCTCTGTCCATCACAAAAACAATAAATGAAAGCATCATCGCTATCCCTAAAAGAATTATTGATACGAGCTCTCCAAGTGATCCTACTAAACTTATTCTCAAACCACCTAAAGCATCTATATTAAGCAGCAACAAAACAACAGAAGTTACAGCAACCAGACCACAACATACCGCCATTATAATTCTCTTTGTTCCCTCTTTTGCTAAAATATATGAAACAAAAAGGGAAATAACAGCAACCACTAATACAATCAAACCAACCTTAAATAACCCTTGTTGATAAAAGTATTCCCATATATAATCTAAAAGTCCCCTTTCCTTCAAATACTGTCCTTCCGTATTTGATGTATCCAATCGAAAAAACATAATGACACTCCATATCGCATTAAGCAAATATAGAACGTCGGCAGCAATTGCCAATCCCAAAGCGCACTTCATATAATCTAGCTTTTTCATAAACTCCTTTACACGCTCCATCCTCTTTCTCCCTTCTGCATAAACCGATAATATTGTTACTTTTTCACTGTTACAGTTTTATTACCTTTATTCTTGAGATAAGTCTTATACTTCTTAACCTTACTCTTTGGCACTTTAATTACAAGTTTTTCATTAGTTCCCTTCAATGCATTCTTACCAATGGACTTCTTAGTGAGCTTTGTTGATTTTAATGTAATTTTAGTAAGTTTCTTCGCTCCATAAAAAGCATTTGCACCGATCTTGTCAAGCTTGGTAGACTTAATTTCTACTGTTTTTAAGTTTGTACACTTTTTAAATGCACTCTTTCCAATGGAAGTTACATTTTTTCCTATTACAATCTTTGTAACTTTTTTATTATTTGCAAATGCATTATCCGAAATACTAGTAACCTTGTAACTGACCCCCTCAATCATAACCTGATCTGGAATCTTAATTGTTTTTTCCTTTATATTAGTTGGTTTCTTATATGCAACAGTAGGGTTCTTTACATTCGAAGATGTTACAACTACTTTGCATTTATTAACTACATCTGTAAGCATAGTGTTCTTATTTTCAGGTGTTGCTGTTTTGTTTTCTTCACTTTTATCATTTGTTACATCAGATGAGTTCTTATCCGTATTATCATTCACGTCAACACCTGGCACAGTATTCGTATTATCACTTTCATCGGTATCTGGTGTTGTATTCGTATCACCACCTAGTGCAGGTATTTCTTCCGTTTCCTTCACCCCACACATAGAACAATTTCGTTCCTTTAAGCCTTTCTCACTGCTAGTAGCTTCCTTGGTCACTTTCCATTCTCCATATGTATGTTCATATGTTGCCGAAATGTCTTCAAAGTCACACGCACCAATACATCCTATCGTTGTACAATGACGAGATTGAACTCCCTCTTCCGAACAAGTTGGTAAAACATCTATAGTCCATTCTTCCGAATATGTATGTACATGAATATCATCTATTGTGAATCTGTATCGTTCCGGTACTGCATCGAGCTCACACCAATCAGTAGCCAAATTAACTATTGATGTATTTCCTGCAAAATCTATTACTTCGACATAATCAATTCCATATATTACTCCTCGTTGCCATTCTTCCAACGACTTACCCACAACAATAACCCCTAACGGATTAAGGGTAACTCCACCTGACAATCCTATTCCACTACTAAAATCCCACGCTGATGAAAATCCTTCACCAAACGACGCGTACGGACCATACCATATTTCTATGCTTTGGATTCCACTTTCATTTTCTTCAACCGGAATTTGAAATTGTATTTCCTGATATTTTTCCCCTGTAGTATAAGACAACTCTTCCTTACAAATCGCAATATTATCTTTTTCGATAACTGGGGCTGTTGTATCTTTTTTCTGTCCACTTACATTAAAACTTAAACCACTAAAATCTATTCCTTTGTATCCGTTTGTAATCGTATATTGATTATCATCTGTTAATACAAAAAAACGATGTATTTGATATACTCCATCTCCTGCACCCCATTCATCAACATAATAACGAAATATATAATATCCATTTTCATCTATCTTAAAGTATCCTCCAAAACTACTATCATAATAAGTGTTTACAATATTTCCATTTGGTGCTCTTAGTGACATTTCCATTCGCACATCTTCATAACCATCTAGAGGCTTAATCTTCCATTCAACAAAATCATTTATCTCTCCGCTATACGAAACGCTACAATTTGCAACATCAATAATCGGCTCTGCAGCCTCAAATCCATAGTCTTCATCATCTTCTAGTAAATCATGTGCCATCACATATGGATATTGTCCTTGATAACAAAGGGACAAACTTACTATCAACACAACTACCAATCCATATAATATATTTCTTAAATTCTTGTGTTCCATCCTTTTCATCCTCCGTATTCTCTTATATAAATATGTCTTTCGCTAACTCTACTTCAAATTATACACATCATTAGTATCTTATCAGTTTATGCGAAAATAAATATATTGTGGTTTACATGAATTGGAATCCCATATTCTCATAATGAAATAAGAGTATTTTCCTAACTTGTTCAATTTTAACGATTTATATTTTCCATCTGTGGTTGTACAACTAGAAATCATATCATCAATTATATATGTTTCACTATACGCTAAATCACCCAAGCCAAATCCATTGTATATTCCTTTTTTATTGTATCTGCACAACTTATAACTTAACGTTGAATCTTTTGTATTGGATTTACTGCTATCTAAAGTTACTTTCGTTCTTTTTGGTAAAATATATACCTTGTTCCCGTTAATCTTCTTTGTTTTAATCTTCTTGTTGCCAGGAGCTTCAAATGTAATTCCTGATTGTAGAACCTTTCTAGAATCCTTTTTATATTTATTGGCATTCCGAATATACATAAACGTGCAAACCTTGTTTTGTGAATTCAAATAAAATCGAAGAGTATATTTATTGGAACCCTTTTTATAACTATATTCCAAATATGTTTTCCATAAAGAAATATCATACTCGCAGCACATGGTATCATTCTGTATACTTTTATATATTTTATTCGATGTTTTTACTTTGTTTTTCTTTGTTTTTCCATATTTTTTCAAAACACGAGACGATTTATCTCCTATTTTTATTTTTCGTTTTGTAACTATATCACTACTATAAAAATATCTAAGTTCCGTTTTACCCGTATACCATGGTTCTCCGATAAAATCATATTGCTTTCCTTCTTTATCTGTATAAACAAAATCACTTTTGTTTATTGTCGTTGCTGCCTCTACATCATTATGGTAAAAAATACACATTACCATCACCACTGCTACTAGCATAATTTTTAATATTCTTTTCATCATATAAATCCTCCTGTTCTGTTGTAAATATTTCAATACAACTTCATTTTAACAGAAAAAAAATCAAAAAATCACGCATGTAACTTTTAACAGCATTTATGTAACTATTGGTAAAAAATAAAAGAAGCAGCTCTCCAATTACAATCAAACAGCCACTTCTTTTCATTCCTAATTTCTATATTCTATTTTCATTTTCGCTCATCCCGCTACTCAAAATATGACACATACCGAATCTGGTACGGACTCTTTGGGAACAAATACTCAAACAAATCCACAAAATAGTCATCTGTCATACTCGCCATATAATCCACCACCATTTGCTCCGGTGAAGTAGTTTCTAAGTAAGCGTTATATCCATAAGTCGCCGTACTCTCTTTCACAAACTCAATGTGATGCTTGTAGATAATCGAACTCTTATCCTTTGCCTTCACATCTGCTAAAAGCTTGTCATACATAGTGTGAAACATCGGTCTAATGCTATCTGTATAAGTTTTCTCCACCGCCTCATTGAAGTATATCTTCGCATAATTTTCCTTCTTGGTAGCTTTGATTGCCATATAATACGCATCATCCATGACAATACAATCCTTGCCATAGCTGTTCTCCACGATATTCACCACTAAGTTATTGATAATCTCCGGATTACTCTTTCCAAATGCACGCTCATCGAATATATCATCGCTTTGTATCAGATTCGCTCTCTTAGCATCCTGCCGGTCTTTTCCAAGGTAAGCAATCATATCACATACTCGCACTACACATGCCTCTAATGTATATGGAACTAATGTGCCAATCGCTTTCTCATCCACATAACACTGCTCATATTTCTTTTCAAAATGTTCAAAATTCTCCATAGGAACCGGACGATATTCCTGCATTGCAAACTCTCCATTATGACAGAGAATACCATCTAAGGTCTGCAAACTGATATTGCGGTTCAAAATGGTATCCAACACGCGAACACTGTGTACATTGTGATTAAAATAACGTCCTTCATGCTCCTGCAAACATTCACTTAAGTATCGCTCTCCCGCATGACCAAATGGTGTATGTCCAATATCATGTCCCAGAGCAATGGCTTCTATCAAATCCGTATTCAAGCCAAGTAGACTACCAATATTACGTGCAATTCTCGCTACCAACTGCACGTGCAAGGCACGTCTCGTAATATCATCATTCTTATAAAATGAGAAAACCTGCGTTTTGTCCGCATAACGATTGTAATATGGTGTATGCATGATTTTCTCAATATCTCTGACATAGGACGGGCGAAGCAACTTATTCTTATCCCAGTCCTGTTTTCTACGAATGGCATCCTCATCCTTTGTACGATATGGATTCACATATCCGCTCTCTCTATCCCTTAGTATTCTCTGTTGTAATTCTTGTGACAAATCGTCATATTTCTTCTTTTCCATCCTGCGATTACTGCCCTTTCCTCATCAGATAATTTAAAACATTTGTATGCTACTAATTTAATATGAAATTTACTACTTTTCAACAAATAATTATTGAGATGTTGTGAATAATTCTGCTCAACACTAAATCAAATCTCTTTACATACTATCAATCGAGTAGGAGGGAAATTTAATTAAATTTCCCGACCTCTCACACCACCGTGCGCCAGACTGTCTAACGATTATATCTGCCAGTCAGACTGTACGGTGATTTTCATTTCTATTAATTTGTTTTTAAATATTTTTTCATTTAAGCGTGAATAAGCTTCAATCCTTTTAAATACTTATTCTAATTTTTTTATTAATTCTTGTGTTGAAAACATACTTAATAATCGCTTAAGATTATAAGCGATAAACATAGAAGCAGCTTCTGCATCAACATTATCCATTTGACGACGCAAAAAGAAACTATATCCCAAAGTTCTCTTAATTGTACCAAACGGATGCTCAACAATACATCTGCGTTGCTTGTATATATCATTATTGTTCCAAGTGTTTTGGTAAACTGTTTCTAATATATCTTCGTGTTCCCAACGCTGTATAGTTCGACCGCTTTTTGAAGATGTACATGCATTTTTATACTTACACGAATTACAGTTTGAACATTTATATTTTCTGTATTTCATCCCATTTTTAGAAGTATTTTCGAAAAAAGACAGCTCATTACCAGCTGGACAAATGTACACGTCTTGCTTCTTGTTATACGAAAACTTCTCTTTGCGAAATTCATTGTCTTTGGTGCTGTTATTGGCTTTTGCTTTTTTGATATATACATTCATTCCATCATCAACACAGTTTTTTATTTCTATTCCATTATAATAGCCCGTGTCAGCTATCACTGTGACCTCTTCTACAGTCAGTAATTCAACTGCATCTTTTGCCATGACATAAAGTTGATTTTGATCATTTATATCATTTGTCGTTGAAATATCAATAACAAAATGGTTTTTAGCATCTACAACTGACTGTACATTGTAACATATGTCTAGCGAACCATTATTTTTCATCCGTCGCGAATCTGTGTCGGTCAGGCTTTTCTGTTCCAAACCTTCATTTTTTAATTCTTGTTTTTGTATAAGATACTGTTCCTTTAAATCTTGATAAGCTTGTAGTTTTTCCTTGAAATTTTCCTTTGAGCCATCTTCTTTTTCCATTGCCATAAGATATGCTTTGATCTGTGATTCAGCATATTCTATTTTTTTATCTAAACCACTTTGGGTAATACAGTTATGTTTGCTATTTTGTGCTTTGATCTTTGTTCCATCTATAGCAATAAGTTTTCCGTCAATTAGTCCCCAACCTTTAAGAATAAGGGTTAGATTTCGTAATGTATTATGAAAAGCCTCTTTGTTTTTCTTTACAAAACCAGCGATAGTTCCGTGATCTGGTGTAATCGAATTGATAAGCCACATAAGTTCTAGATTTCGCTTAGCTTCGACTTCTAAAGCCCTACTCGACCTGATTTTATTAAGATATCCATAAATATGCAGCTTTAGCAAGTCAGAGCGTCGGTATGGAGATTGTCCTCTGTTTGAACCATTATATTCAATGAATCCTAAATCTTGTAAATCAAGTGATTCAACATAAGCATCGATAACACGAACCGAATTATCTTTATCAATTAAATCATCCAAAGATGTTGTTATCATTCTTGTTTGATTTCTATCCACACCAACGATATATGCCATAAAAATACCTCCATCACTAGATATTGTACTTTTATTATAACATATATCTTAATCGTTAGACAGTCTGGCGTACCGTTCGGTACACGGCGGTTCAATCAACTTAACAAGCAACACACCTTTCGGTGTAGTAATCTAACATTGAGACTAATCCGTATGAGGTTAGTCTCTCATTGCTTATGGCTTGGCAGATATCCCAACTTCGGCACAC
>JAFQOE010000177.1 GCA_017395635.1 Lachnospiraceae bacterium
CAGTTTTCTACGAATACGTGTACGAATACCATGTGCCTTTAAAAATTCACCTGTTCCTACCGTAGCTTCAATGTTAAAGCCCATGTCATAAAATCTCTTGATCAAAGGTAAGGCTTCCTCTTTATCCTCATCTGCCAAAGTGACCACTACTGTTCCGTAATTCTGCATCTTAACACCGGAAGCAATCAATGCTTTATACATGGCACGCGGAAGCTTATCATCATAACCAATTGCTTCACCTGTAGATTTCATTTCCGGAGACAGATATGCATCCATACCGTTTAACTTTGCAAAAGAAAATGCAGGAGCTTTTACATACCATCTCTTTTTCTCTTCCGGATAAATCATATCAATTCCCTGTTCTTTCAGACTTTTACCAAGAATCACTTTCGTTGCAATATCCGCAAGCGGATATCCGGTCGCTTTTGATAAAAATGGCACAGTTCTCGAAGATCGTGGATTTACTTCGATAATATATACATTCTCTTCTTTATCCACAATAAACTGGATATTAAACAATCCGATAATTCCAATTCCTATGCCCAATTTTTTTGCATACGCTAATATGGTGCTTTTCACTTTATCCGAAATGCTAAAGGTTGGATATACACTGATGGAATCTCCCGAATGTACTCCGGTTCTTTCCACAAGCTCCATAATGCCCGGAACAAACACATCCTTTCCGTCACATATAGCATCAATTTCCACTTCCTTGCCACAGATATATTTATCTACCAGCACCGGCTTATCTTCATCAATCTCCACCGCAGTTTTTAAATAATGACGCAAATGTTCTTCTTTTGCTACAATCTGCATAGCCCGTCCACCCAGAACGAAGCTTGGGCGTACAAGCACCGGATATCCGATTTCGTTTGCCGCCTTTACCCCTTCTTCAATATTCGTAACAGCTCGTCCTTGAGGCTGCGGAATGGCAAGCTCAGACAATAGTTTCTCAAATGCATCTCTGTTTTCTGCTTTTTCTATAGCTGCGCAGTCAGTACCTATAATTTTCACTCCGCGTTCCTCTAAGGGCTTCGCAAGATTGACAGCAGTCTGACCACCTAGCGATGCAATGATTCCGTCCGGTTTTTCCAGTTCAATCACATTCATGACATCTTCCTCACAAAGAGGCTCAAAGTAAAGTTTGTCAGATGTTGTATAATCCGTAGATACCGTTTCTGGATTATTGTTAATAATAATTGCCTCGAATCCGGCTTCCTTTATGGTTTTAACAGCATGAACAGTGGAATAGTCAAACTCTACTCCCTGACCGATTCGAATTGGACCGGAACCCAACACAATAATTTTCTTTCTATCCTCTATCACAGACTCATTTTCAATCTCATAAGTAGAATAAAAGTAGGGAACATAGCTCTTAAACTCTGATGCACAGGTATCAATCATTTTATAAACAGGAAAAATATGAGCATCCTTACGCATCTTAAATATATCCGTTTCTTTTTTACTCCAAAGCCAAGCAATTGCCTTATCTGAAAAACCATTTCTTTTTGCCTGATACAAAACTGCC
>JAFQOE010000178.1 GCA_017395635.1 Lachnospiraceae bacterium
ACTTTCGCAGAAGCTGATTATGTCCGGAAGCAAGGTTCTCACCAATGCATCCATTACGTCTTCCGATATGCCCGAAATCATTTCGGACGGCTTATTGTTTTCAGCCACGGAAATTGGTTTTGTTCTCCTTTCTGAGTTTTGCCAGATAGGAGGTTCCTTATGAAAAATATTTACTCATCTGTATTATAGGAAATAATTTAACTTTTGTCAAATTATTTGGTCCTGTCATTTTGCGGAAGTGTTTTGGAAAATAGAACCGCAAAATTAAGGTAATAGGTCAAACTATACGCACCCCTCAATTAACGCACTCTGAAACCGTTAAAATACAAGGATTTCAGAACCTCTATTTGGTTAATTTTTAACTGTAATGAAAGTGTTTTTTATCAGTTGATTTTTGTAACCTTAAAGTTCGTTATGTGGAAAAAGTAACCGCAAAATCGGGGTTACAGGTCAAACTATACGTACCCCTCAATTACCGCACTTTCAATCCCTTATATATCAACGATTTCAGACGCTACTTTTCCTACTTTTTTAAACAAATAAAAGGAGTTTTATATTATGATTAACAACATTATTTCTTGTGAATTTAATATTGATACCGCTTGCGTTGAAGTCAAACTCGCCGACGGTTCAATGGTGTCAATCGACTGTATCGCCGTTGAAAACGAATATGCAAACAATATGTACGAAACATCAGAACTCGACTACCTCATTTACAACGAGCCTATGAGTTATGTCAGACTACTGTTGAGTGATAAGATGGAAGAATATCTGTGAAATAATATAGATTACACACCATTATCAGATATGAGATAAAATTTAGCAGGCAACACCACAAAGGATGTTGTCTGCTGTTTTTATGTGTTCTCATTCTTTTTGCTTACTTTGGAGAGAATTCGTAATACAACAAAACCAAGAGCAAATATAACGGCAAAGAAAATCAAAGAGAAAACTAATGTGATTTTGTAATTACCTGTTTTCGAAAAGATTAGCGATGCACTTGCAATCGTAAAAATAGCAGCACTTACCCCACTTGTTATTATATCTCTGAACGGTGTTGCTTTTTGATTTGTAGCAATGATCCATAAGCCGTTTTTTACGGACAAAAATATCAAAGAGATTCCACTAATTATCGTAGCTATTATTTCACCAATAACATATTTAAGATTTCCGTACATAATCAGTTGTGCGATAAGAGTTAATGCAAGTAAAATAAATGTTATCAGCAAAACTTTATTGCAAATATTTGCAAACTTCTTTTGTTTGGTTTCGTTATAATCCGAGATTTTGTTTAACAGTTCTTTATCTTCATTATCGGATGTTTTTTCTTTTCGTTTTCCGTCAAGCAATTCTCCGACATCAACTTTATAGAATTCCGCAAGTTGGAGTAACAGACTTAAATCGGGCATATTTGAAGCTGTTTCCCATCTTGATACAGTTCTGCCGGCAACTCCCATTATTTCTGCAAGTTGCTCTTGTGTAATTCCTTTTTCTTTTCGCAGCTCTTTTAAAAAGTTGCCTGTTAACTTCATATCCATAAAAGCACTCCTTTCAATCAGAGTTTAGCTCCGATTAAAACAAAAGTACACGACATAAAATGAGATTTTATGGTTATCGATATTATTTAATTATCTTTCCTCAACAACAAATCATATTCATAACCGTCGCCTTGGTAGGTTTCTTTTATTCGTGCGATAGGATGAATGAAGCCGTATTTCTCATACATATATCTTGCACGGATGTTATCATCTTCAACACCTACGGTGAGTTCGTGATAGCCGTTGGCATTGAGTTCGTCAATAACAGTTTCAAGAAGATATGAACCTAAGCCTTTTCCTTGATAATCTTTGTGAACTCTAAAAGCAAACAGATATGTTCTTTTGCCTTTCTCGGCGAAGTCTTTATCTTCATTATCATATTTCACATGAAGCTCGCCAATCAGCTTGCCATCATCAAACAGAGCGAAAATATCAATGATACCGTTTTCGATGTTGCATGTGTTTTCGAAAATCATATCATCAATATCTTTGTAGTTGAAAAGTTGTATTAAAATGGGAAGTTCGGTTATTTTGAGTTTTCTGACGATATTCATATTATAATTACCTTTTATAAGTTTTTTCGATACATAACCTCAACTGCACCGTATACCGTTTGTGTGTTACCAGTTAATACAAATCCGTGCTTTTCGTAAAAGCTACGGGCACGGGTATTCTTTTCAAATACCCAAAGCAACACGCTGTTGTATCCCGAATTTTTGATTTCGTTGAATATATGATTCATCATCATTGTGCCATAACCTTTACCCCAGTTATCACACAAACTATGAATGCAAATTAATTCTGCACTTTCTGAAAATTCGGGATTTCTTGCTTTACTCCAAGCGGCAATACAATGAGGCTTTTCGTCAATTTCAAGAACTGATATTTCTGCATAGCCTGATTTTAGAACATTCTCATACATTGTTTCTGTTTTTAATATATCTGTGCATTTTTCCATATCATCAGCAGAAATGATGCCGGCAAAAGCTGACTTCCAAGATTCTGTCTGAATATATGCAAGTATTTTTTCGTCACCATTTCTGGCTTTTCGTATTTTAATATCCATCTTTAATCTCCCTGACAAACAACATCAATCTCATCTTCGCTCGGCACTTCAAATATCGAAGCGAATTGTGCAGCGAGATTATCGTCAACATAATAAGCACTTGTTTCATTTGAAAGCACAGCGTTATTTCTCTTATGCAAGCGAGATTTCCATGTTTCATCGCTAATATCAATGTAATGAAGCTCGCATTCGATATTACGGGACTTATAAAACCCTTTTGCTGACTCTCGTTCTGCTTTTGTCCAAAAGCCCCAATCAAGAACAACATTAATATTGTTCTCGATTAGTTCCAAAGATTTATTTAACAGATATTTCTCAGTTCTTTCCACATATTCATCGTGCTTATCGCCGCAATGCTGACCGAAAAGAGCAAGCGTTATTTCATCAATAGAAAGCAACACAGCATTATTTTCTTTACAAAGTTTTTGGGCGTATGTAGTTTTACCACAGCATATTTTGCCACAGATTAAAAAGACTTTTGCCATAAGCAACACCTTCTTACCATTTCAGTTTATATCAAAATAAATCCCATCAGCAGACCACCTGCAAATCCTGAGATATGTTCCCAAGCGGTTGCTTTGCCCATAAACATACCGCAGACTGTGTAAATTGCCAGAACTATCAACGCAATCGTAGGTACGGGAGAAAAGAAAACAGTTCCGTTTTTAACGGCAAGCATAACAAATACTGCAATCAGACCGTAGATTCCTGTTGATGCACCTTCGCCCTCGTGGAGCTTATACACAAACGCCATATACAGACCCGATATGAACGCAGAACCGATAAAGCAGAGTGCGGTTTTTAACGAGCCGAGCTGGGATTCAACGGCATAGCCAACAATGAGAGTTGCGGTTATGTTTGAAATAATGTGCCACGTTCCGATATGGAGAAGTGATGACGATACCAGTCGCCATACTTGCCCTTTTTTGATTTTCTTTTCAGACAGATGCAGAGCGTGATTTATGTAGCCTTTGTTGTGTCCTGACCACAGTTTTTCTTTAAGTGTTACTGTTGCAGTTTTGGGAATTATGATAAAATTATCAAGTATGAAGATTGCAAAAATCAACGCACAAAAAGTTATTGTAAATATCGGCATATCCTTTATTCTCCTTATCAGCTATATAAATTCATAATCTGCGGATAAAATTCTTTCTCATCTGCAAACGAAGAAAGTCCGCCGAACTGACTTAATGTACCTATAAGCGGTACATTTTCTAAATTTGTACCTTTTAATTTATCTGCTGTTGCTTCGGCAAACTTATCTGCAAAAATGACTTTAATATCTCTGCCGAAATAACTTTCAATTTCGAAGTCAACAACATCTGTCAAACCGCTTGCGTTGTGCATATCAGCAACCATAGCCTGCGCCTTAACAATGTTATCTTCACGTTCGGTCAAACTATCAGCTGAAAGAGCAGACTGAATCGTTTGTTCAATACTATCATCAATGTCGAGATGATTAAATGCAGTTCCGAACCACTTACTGTAAGGTGCATAGGTGTCTTTATACAAGAAACATAATCTCATTAAGCGTTCTGCAATTCTTGCACATACGAGTTGTGAGCCTATTTCATCACCACATTCACCACAACGCTTTACAAAAGCCTGTTCCGACGCAATTATCTCCCAATTAGAAGCAATCATATACAGTTTAACTTCGTTAGGATAATATTTAATCTTTTCAATTTTTTCTGTGCAGTTAAGACTGTCGACAAAAAACTTACCTGATACTAACGATAAAAGTCTGTGTTCAGAAAAAACAAGCCATTGAATAGGTGTGATGTTATCCAAATCTGCCGTACCAAGTTGCTCGTTCAGGTACTCATCAAAAGTGTGAATAAACACCAAAGGATTAACTTTACCTTCAGTTATAAATTTAGGGTGCTGAACACCGCAATCATTCGGGTCAGGCTCTGTAAAATTAACGCTGTAACCTTTATATGTATAGGGTAGATTTTCAGACAGTGCTTTTACAATATCGTTCTTCTTTGAAATGTCAGCCTCGCTCAAAAACAAATAAAATCGAGGTCCCCACATATGATCGGTGGAAACTGGATCATCATAACCTAACACATCAGAACCGTAGCCAATTAACCCGGCTGAGTATTTTAACTTTGGAAAGTGCTCTTCAATAATCGGTTTTGCATATTCATTGAAAAAGCCTTCACACAAGTCCATTCCTTTTATAAATTTAATCATTGTAATTCTCCGTTTTAATAAACAACATTCGACAAAATATGCGTTTTTGCAGAAAATCGATACATTTTTGCATTGTAGATTGATTTGATTATCAATCTTATTAAAATAAAATGATGTATAAGTGTTTGTGATTTGCAACAGTTAAATCGTTTAAAAAACAATTAAAGGCACCTCCGAAACGGAGATGCCTTGCAGTTCACAGAAAATAAATCACATCATTTGCAAACGGACAAAACGGCTCTCCGATTCTTTGTGCTAATCATCATTGTCATCTTGTCCACCTGCCTTTCAGTAATTTTCTACATTGTAACAATATAAGAATAATTTGTCAACAGTTTTCGGTTGCGGTGCAAAAGTGTTGATTTTAAATTCAAAAGTGTTTGGCATTTGACTTAGTGAGTAATGGATTTGAACATAAACAAATTCATCTACAGTCATTTCTTTTTTTTAGTCACAAATCAATCCAATAAGCGGAAAAGACGAATTATATGGGAGTTCTCCAATAACGATTTTTCTGGTGGAAAATCCGTAGAAACTGACAATTGAAACTATTTGTCTTTCGTGAATTGTAAAAACACACCAGTGGGAATATTCCGGAAATATGTTTTTAAATTCTGGGGTTTCTACAATATCTTCGTCAATCCAATCTTCAGAATGTCCTTCTCCTGATATAATCCACTTAAGCTGCTGAAACAAACAGATAATTATCCTTTATTGTCAGCTCTTGTAATTATTGTTGTAATGTGTTAAAATAATTTTTAATTTAGTTTTAATTAGTTTTTGAATCTTTTGTGATATTATTGTGAAAAAAGCAGGAGGATATGATGTATGTTTAAAAGGTTTTTTGCCGGCATTCTTGCCTTTATTCTTTCAATTCTTCCGTGCGCAAACGGCAAGGTGAAATACACCTGCAAAG
>JAFQOE010000179.1 GCA_017395635.1 Lachnospiraceae bacterium
AAACGTAAGATGAAAGAAATTCAAAAAATTAGCAAAGGGAGATAAATTACTACATTGTAAAACGAAACCAAAAATCGCTACAGTCCTTGATTTTAAAGGCTTGTAGCGACTTTTTTGTCTATCAAATTGTCAAAGATGGGATTATAGTGTCATCTGTGATTTTTGTTCCTTATATACAGTTTGAAAATAAATGGGGACAGGTATGGAAAACTTTGTCATTGACAAATGCAAAAGAGCAATATGGTGTTGAGATAATAATATCACCTGTTATCATGCATCTAAATACTCCGTTAATGGCTTTTTGGAAATCTGTTGTGTTGCAGTTTTTATGTTTATGTTGGATAGGAATGATGATATATGTTATCAATTTATTGATAAGAAAATCTGTTGGGAATTATTTTGCAATAGCAATAATCCTTTTGGATACGATGTTGTCAAATACATCTAACGAACAACTATTTCGTTTCTCTCCAATTACATTAGTTCAATTAAGTAATTATTCGGTAAGCTATGTAAAGTATGGAATCAGTTATTCGAATTCTGTTGTGTTTTATTGTTTAGGGATTATAGGATGTTTTGTAATCTGTTGTATATCCAATATTGGTAAGGAGAAATAAACGATATGAAGAATGTAATCAAAGTTAATCATTTGGTGAAAAAAATAGGTGAACAGATTATTTTGTCGGATGTTAATTGTGAATTTGAAAGTGGAAAAATTTATGGATTAATGGGGCGAAATGGTTCGGGCAAAACGGTTTTTCTAAAGTGTTTATGCGGATTTATGCAAGCAACTGAGGGAGAAATATACTTAAATGATAAAAGACTTAAAAAAGATATGGAGTATATGGAGAATTTGGGCTTTTTGATTGAACATCCCGGATTTATGGAAAATGTTTCGGGATTTAAAAATTTGAAATATATTGCTAGTATTAATAAAATAGCAACGAAAGAGGACATATTGGATAGTTTAAAATATGTAGATTTAGATCCACTGTCAAAGAAAAGTGTTGGAAAGTATTCATTGGGGATGAAACAACGCTTAGGGGTAGCACAGGCAATTATGGAGAATCCAGATATTCTAATTTTAGATGAGCCTATGAATGGCTTGGATGAGTCTGGTGTGAAGATGATGAGAAAACTGTTGAATGATTTGAGAAATAAGGGAAAACTCATTATTATTGCTAGTCATTATAAAGAGGATATTGATATGCTTTGTGATAAGGTGTTATATTGTAAAAATTGTAAAATACAAGAACTAACTGAGCTAGAAGGTAAGGAATAAGTAATTGAATTGTAATGGACAAATTAAGGTTTGTCAGTATCTATAGATATCGGTGAATTATTTTTGCATGTTACATTAATGTAAAATCGCACGTTTAGAACATTGTGGTTGATGGTGTTCAAAGATTATGTGTATTACGAAATAATCGTACGAAAAATATATAAGCGCTTAGGAAGGAGATAAATGATGGCAATAGCACTTAACAATAGAACGCTGTTTATTTTATTCTCGATTGTTTATATAGCTCGATTGCTCATAATTATATTAATCAAAAAAGACAGAGTTCATTTCAAAAACGAAGCAAAAAAGATAATTCTATTAGTTTATGGTTGGATGTTGATTTCGACTACATTATTTCCGATTTTAATTCCCCCAGTAGGAATCAATCGTGTAACATTTAACTATAATGTATTAGGATTATTTAACTATACTGATATTAGAATATGGATTTACAATGTGCTTGGCAATATTGTTTTGTTTATTCCAATGTATTTTTGTATTAATATCAATTATAAGGCATTAAGTGGAAAATGTATGTTTCTGGTTTCTCTTTTTATATCTGTTTTGATTGAGGTATTACAATTAGTGGAAAATGTTAGCGGTTTAGCTGACTTCACTTCAAGAGCAACAGATGTTAATGATGTGATATTAAATACTCTGGGTGGTATGATAGGTTGGTTGGTGTATGAAACTTATAAGAAGTTAAAAACAAAAGAATAATATTTCACAATCATGATGAATACATTAAGGTTCGCCGGTATCTATAGATATCGGTGAATTTTTTTGCTTCACAAAATCTTAAGTAAATTCATATTGACACACAACTGTTATTGGTGTATATATAACATATAAACAGTAAGAGAGGTGATTGCTTGAAAATATTACAGAATTCAGGCGTTCCAATTTATCAGCAGATAGCAGAACAATTCAAAGCAGATATTTTGGCCGGAAAGATGCGACAGGGAGAGTATCTTCCGTCCATCAGAGGATTGGCAAAGGATTTACGAATCAGTGTCATTACAACCATGAAAGCATATGAAGAATTGGAACAGCAAGGGCTGATAACAGCGGTTCAAGGGAAAGGCTATTATGTGAATGCACAGGATAGCGAAATGCTGAAAGAACAGCATATGCGTAAGATGGAGGAGCATTTAACCAATGCGATAGCAGCGGCAAAGATTGCAGGAGTGTCCAATAGTGAGTTGATCGGTACTTTGCAGATTTTGTTGCAAGCGGATGGTGAAATCTAAAAAGGAAAAGATTAAGTAACTATGTGGATGTCAAATAGTGATTGACATGAAAAGAAGAAAGGGAAATGGATATGGAGACACAGGCAGTAATTGCAATGCAAAACGTAACGAAGCGTTTTAAAGGATTTGAGTTGAATATTCCGGAATTGCAGATTCCGGAAGGATTTGCGACTGCATTAATTGGAGAAAATGGAGCAGGTAAGAGTACGCTGATGAATATTCTCGCAGGAGTTCGTTTGGATTATAAAGGTGAGATTACATATTTTGACGGAAGTTTGACGGATGAGGAGATTCGTGAGCGAATTGGATATACAGCTGCGAATAATTATTATTTGCCACATTGGACAATTAAAAATGTGGCCGAGCTGAATGAATTGTTGTTTGATAACTTTGATAAGGGAAAGTATGAAACACTTTGTAAAGAGTTAGGAATCTGGGAGAGTAAGGGCAAAAGTGTTAGCAAATTGTCAGATGGTATGAAAATGAAGACGATGCTTGCCAGTGTATTTGCACGAGAGACCAATCTGTTATTGTTGGATGAACCGGCTTCTCCGTTGGACCCATTGATGCGTGATGAATTGTGTTCCATGATTCGTGATTACATTGATGAGGGGAGTGGAGAAAATACAGTGTTCTTTTCTACTCATAACGTGTCGGACATGGAGAATGTAACGGATTATGTCATGATTATGGAGCAGGGGCAGATTGTAGAACAGGGTTTTGTAGAAGATTTGAAAGAAAAGTACACTCTTGTTAAGGGTGAAAAAGAAGATGCAGATAAGTTGAAAGAAATTCTGATTGGTTTCCAAAAGAATTCTTATGGTTGCGAGGGCTTGTGCGAAGCAGGTAATTTAGATAAATTAGCCGGTCTGGATGTTGTAATGGAAACACCTACACTTTCTCAAATTTGTGTGGCTGTTATGAAACAATATACCAAATTGGGACGAAAGAAATGATTCAAAAGCTAGAGAAAATGCAACTATCAAGTTATGGGATAGTTGTAGTGAATTGATGAAAAATGAGGTGAATATAATGAAAGATGCAATTAGAATGTATCATTTATTCTTTCCGAGAAAATGGATGATACCATTGGTTTATATTCTATATCCGATTGTTGTATTTGCAATCAGTGGAGTATGGTATTGTCTTCCGGGGATGTTCGGCGTGGATGTATTAAGTGTCGTACTTTGTGTGCTTACAATTGTTATGTTGGAATATCTATTGGATGCTTTTATGCTGTATGGCATAGCGGCAAAGGACAATAAGGCGTTGGAATATATGAAAACTTCTGTCAAGGGAGTGCATTTGATACAGATAGGAGTCTGGATGGATGGTATTCGAAGAGTAGTAACAACAATGGTTTCGTTCGGCATGCTTTATCTGGTGTCGGTATATTGTTTTGAAAATCAAATTGTAGATGTGGAATATACGGACTTGAAAACGGTGGATATTGTGATGTTTTTACAGAGTGCTGTTATGGTATTGCTGTTTACAGAGATGGGGCTTGTCATTACACGGCGAACGAAAAATGTACTGGTTAATGTGATGGTTATGTATCTGGCTTCTGCAATAGCATGTGCATTAGCAATCGTGGAGTTGCAATATGCTACAATGATAACGGTTCTGATAAGTGGATTTGCATTGGTAGTAGTGATGGTGTTTGGACGCAGATTATTGATAAAGAGAGTGAGGGAGAGTTATTATGATGAAGGATGTAAAGCAATGTTTCAAGCTTCTTAAATATGGATATCAAATGAAAACCAATATAGCATGTGCATGTATCTTTGTTGTACTAGGTATTATTTTTACGATTCTAAGTCATTATAATTTTATGATGGGAACTATGTATATTTATTTAGGAATGATGTTTGTGATGCAACCTATGTATATGATATTGTTTTCGGAGTGTGTAGCGGCATCCCCTAGACGAAAAAAGATAGAAATACGGTATGTAGATATTTTGAATGTAATTGGCGGATTGTTGAGTTCGGTAGTAGTTATTACATTAGCATTATTGATTCGGCACAAAGATATGGAAGGGGTGTCTGTGGAGTCCGTGTTGGTGATTAGTGGGATGCTGGCGTTTATGCTTTATTGTTATATGAGTATGTCCTTTAAGTATATGCTTGTAGGCACTTTATTATTTATGGGTTCGTTTTGGGGAATAATGCTATTTCAGACAAAACTCGATATATTTTTCGGCAATGCACTCGGTGGAAATACATTATTGGCGGTTGTGATTTTTCTTGTTGAAAACGTTTTGGGAATTGTGTGTGCTCATGGGATACGGAAGTTGTTGTACCGAAAGAGTATGTCAAAACTGGCAATGGGAGCAAAACTTCGCATGGAGCTATCCTAATAATGTTGATTAAAAGTAAGAGAATTAGAATGTATAGAGTCACTATAAATGGCAATGAATACCAGTGGTATAATTGCCATTTTTTGTTTTTCTGTGTTATACTTGCAACTATATAAAATGTATATAAGCAAGTGCGGAACTCACGAAAACTGTTTTTTGCTTGTGCAATTGCAAACGTCTATTTGGTAATAAAGGATACAAGGAGTTGAGAAAAATGAAAATTCAAATGCCGGCTAATGCCAACCGGATTATTCATACATTACAGGAAGCGGGATACGAAGCCTATATTGTTGGCGGTTGTGTCAGAGATGCGATTCTCGGCAAGGAGCCTGGAGATTGGGATATTACCACTTCAGCCAAACCGGAAGAGGTGAAGGCGCTATTTCGCAGAACAATAGATACGGGAATAGAACATGGTACGGTTACGGTTATGTTGGATAAGGAAGGATATGAGGTTACCACATATCGTGTGGATGGAAAATACGAGGATCACAGAAGACCAACTTCGGTTACCTTTACTGCTAGTCTTGTTGAGGATATGAAACGCAGAGATTTTACGATTAATGCCATGGCGTATAACGAGACAGAAGGCGTAATCGACCATTTTGATGGAATGAAAGATTTGGAACGGAAAATCATTCGCTGTGTTGGTGAACCGAAGGAACGTTTTGATGAGGATGCGTTGCGAATTCTTCGTGCATTGCGTTTTTCGGCACAACTGGATTTTGCGATTGATGAAAAGACGAAGGAAGCGATTCGCAATCAGGCAGTATATCTTAAGGATATCAGTGCAGAGCGCATTCATGTAGAGCTTACCAAGTTATTGGTATCTTCGCATCCGGAGAGACTTCGCACAGCGTATGAACTAGGTGTGACAAAGATTGTGTTGCCGGAATTTGATGCAATGATGGAAACAGAGCAGAACAATAAACACCACATGTATACAGTAGGGGAGCATACTTTGCGTGTTGTGCAGGAAGTGCCGGCAACAGAAACTTTGCGTTGGGCAGCATTGTTGCATGATGTGGCGAAACCTCGGACAAAAACCAGTGATGAGACAGGGGATCATTTCTACGAGCATAACCGAGTTGGTGTGGATATGGCAGAAGAGATTTTGCAGAGATTAAAGTTTGATAATGTCACCATCGGAAGAGTGAAGCGTCTTGTGCTGTGGCATGATTATGGAATGGGAAAGGTTCCGTCGTTGCGTTCGTTTCGAAAGTCCTTAAGTAAAATGGGGGCAGATTTGTTTGAGGATTACACCTATATTAAACGTGCAGATACGTTGGCACAAAGTGATTATATGAAAGAGGAAAAACTTGCTAATCTGGAAGTATTGAAAGAACATTATAAGACAGTTATGGAGCAACAACAGTGTCTGTCTTTGAAGGATTTGGCAGTCGGTGGGAAAGACCTTATCGGCATGGGGATGAAGCCTGGGAAGGAGCTTGGAGAAATGCTTGCTTATCTGTTAGAGGTTGTGTTGGAAGAACCGGAAATGAATACAAAAGATGCTTTGTGTGAACTTGTAAAAGAAAGAATGAATTCAAAGATGTAGGGTATGTGTAATATTGTTATAATTATTCTATTTTTGATTGAAAATACCTTGAAACATGGATAAAATTATACTAAGAAGAAGCAGATTGAAAAGTTAATAAATGGCACTAAAATATTACAAAGGAAGTAGCATTTATGAGGGGAAGATACAAACAAATAAGTGAACAGATTCTACCGTATCAGGTTTTGTTTTCTTTGGCGGTGATTCTTTATCTGTTTGCACCTGTAAAATCAGGGGATGACGGATGGTTTATCTCGACGTTTTTGACCAGTTTTGAAGGAGATTTGTTGGAGTTTTTGAAGTTCCGATACGAAACCTGGTCCACGCGTTTGTTATTGGAAGCTTACACGATTTGGTTGATTCGTATACCGGGACTGTATAGTATATCTATGTCTCTTTGGCTTGCAGCCATTGCCGGGGGATTTTATCGTCTGTTAGGAATAAAAGATATTGCTATTAAGTGGATTGTTTGTGGAAGTTTATTGGTACTTCCGGTTACGTTTAATGCAGATGCGGGATATGTATGTTCGACGGTGAATTATGTGTTCACTTTTGCGTGTTTGGTGTGGGCTGTGACACCGATTATCGAAGCGCAAAGAGGGAAAAGTGTGCCTATTATTGCCTATATAGGGAGTTTCCTTCTAATGGTGTTTGGCTGTAATATGGAGTATTACTGTCCTCCTTTTTTACTCTATGGTATTTATCTGTTCGGCAGAGGGATAAAGCTTCGAAAAGGACGTATTGCTTCGTTATTGGTAATAATCTTTTCGATTGGTGCATTGATTTATGCATTCGGTGGTCCTGCAAGTACACTTTCTGCTTATGGTGATGTGAATGCTTCTTTTCCAGAGTATAGTATGCTCACCACTTTGGATAAGTTACAGGTTGCTTTTGTTGCTACAGCAGGAGGGTTGGTTTCACAGGGGATTAATGGAAATCATTTTTGGGTTCCTATGCTGTTGTTTGGAGTATTATTGTTACTATTTGGAATAGAAAAGGAATGCAAATTTTTATCTAAAATAGTTTGCGGTATTCCGCTATTTGTTACATTGGCGACAGGCGGTATTGCCAGATTTTTACCGGAAGAAAATAGATGGAGAGTTTGGTTTTTTTGTGAAAACTCTGGATGGAAATGGGATAGTTGCTTTACTTTAATCGTTGCCTTTGTATTTTTTGCCAGTATTTTGTATGGTATGTTTCGGGTAGATAAGCGATTGGGATTGGGCGGCTTGTTAACTTTATTTTGTAGAATAACCATGGCGGCATCCAGTTCTATATTCTCTAGTGGGTTACGAACATTTTATCCTTTGTTTTTTATTCTATGTATGACGATTGCGATTCTTACTTATAAAATGGATAAGAAGAGAAAAGTAGGAATTAAAATCTTTTGCGCCGGCATGATTGTTTCGTATTTGGTGAATCTTTTCTTTTGTTTCTATAGATGAGGGATATGGAAGAAATTCAGAATGGTTAATAAATTGGAGATGTTATAAATCTATCAGTATAGAGAAAGCAACGGAGTGTTGCTTTTCAATATAAAAATACTATAAAAGGAGGCTTTTGGTATGAAACAAAAACTAAAAATGTTCTATGAATGTATGCGACCGAATATTGCATTGATGATGGTAACGATTCTTGTGGTTTCGTTATTGTCAGTGGGGATGGTGAAAGAAACCAAAGCTGCAGATTCTGGTGGCAGAACTGCATGGTTGGATGCAGAGGGTGTAGCGGGAGAAACTTTTGAATTCAAAGGCGTAACTACGCAGGAGAGTTATACGGCTTATTCCGTTGAGGGTGGCAAATGCATTCCTGAAACGGTAATGATTGATTCGGTTGCGGAATTGGGTTCAAAGAGCAATCCCTATGCAATTGACTCAGAAGAGGATTTGATTCTTTTTGGTAAGTTAAATGCTAGCAGTTATAAAGGAAAATATTTTATACTGACAAAAGATGTATATGATATGCAGGGAGATACAATGTATATGACGCCGCTGTTTCCTTGTGTATATACGCCTTCTGCCATGTATGATAATGGTTTTCAAAGTAATTTCATTGGAAATCAAGCTGTCATAAAAAATATATACCTTCGAAATACGTATGGGAATAGTACTTACATTGTAGGTTTATTTGGTTCCGTGTATTCTGGAGCAGTTATTCAGGATTTGAATGTGGAAGATGCCACATATCAGATAGAAAACGAAAGAGGAGATTATTTACCGATAGGCGGACTGGTGGGAGGAAATTCTTGGTCGAAGAAACCTATACCTATGATAATTAATTGCGATATTTCGTACGCAATTAACTACAACTCAACAAGGAATGCAATTGTTGATGACTTATCGGATTATTATCTCAATGTATATAATTGTAATGTAACATTGACGGATATTACGAGTGATGCAAACATAACTATTGAAGCCGTCTGTCCATGTGCTAGTTGGGAGTATAATGAAGTATATAATTGTTCCTCGACTATTATGAAGGAGAATGTTGGAATTACTACAACAGACCACACGAATATTTATATGCCTGGAGATGATGGGGCATATGCGACTGTAACGATTCCTTCTACTAACATCGTGTATCGAGAAGGGGTTGAAATTTATGCTCCAGAAAATACAATGAATTTATACAATAATGGTGCGTTTGCCTTTGGGGATACATCGAAAGAAATTAAGATTAATAATGAAATTTGTGGTGCTGATAAAATATATAATACCATTAAACTGGATTATACGGATGATGAAACAGAAACCATCATTTATCCGGCGGGTGAATCATGTACTCTTCCAAATCCGACAGATGAAGAATTTGAATTTTTAGGCTGGACTGGTGGAGATATCACAGAGCCAACCAAAGATGTTGTGATTTCGGAAGAGTTTATTGGGGCTTGTATATATACAGCCAATTGGGGTCTTTCGAAAGAGATGGAAGCCTGTGATGTTACATTCAATAATAGTGACGCATATACTTTTACTGGCGAAGAGATTAAACCGGTTGTTCTTGTTAAAGATGGTGATACTTTTCTTGAAGAGGATAAGGACTACAAAGTTTCTTATCTTAATAATGTCAATGTAGCTGATAAGGATTCGACAGATGCGCCTGCGGTAGTGGTAGAAGGTATTGGCAAATATGTAGGTACAAAAACCCTATACTTTACAATTGGAAAAGCAACGCTTGATATTAAAACTGTACCAACAGCTGGAAATATTTATGTAGGTACAGCTTTGGAGTATTCTGCATTGATAGGAGGAGTGGCTGTAAATGTTAACGATATGGAAGTACCGGGAACTTTTAGCTGGAAGGATGGCTCGATTGTGCCTACTCTGGCGGATAGTGGTGTGACAAAATACACAGTAGTATTCACACCGGAGGA
>JAFQOE010000180.1 GCA_017395635.1 Lachnospiraceae bacterium
GAGACATGCTTCTCGGATGGCTTGGAAGCATGGAAAAGCCTCCAAAGAAAGTATTTGTAAATCATGGTGATGATTTAGTATGCGATGCGTTTTCACAGACAATATATAACAAGCTTAAATTCAAAGCAACAGCACCATACAGCGGTGATGAATATGATCTTGCAACAGGCGAATGCACAGCAAGAGGAAGAATAGTAAAACTGACTAAAGTATCTGAAGGCAGAAGAAGAGCAAATCTTGTATTTGACAGACTTATGGCAGCATGCCAGAGGCTTAAAACAGTTGCAGAACTCAGTCGTAATCTGACAAACAAGGAACTTGCAAAGTTCACGGATCAGATTAATGACTTGTGCGATAAATATGCACGAAAATCAAAATAAAGACATAGGCAGGAGGTAATAGATATGTCAAAAAAATATTTTGCATGTGTGTATGGCGGTGCTAATGAAAGAATAGACAGCCACCACAAAGAGAAAATAGAAGAATTAGGAAAGATTATAGCTAAAAATGGCTTTTCGCTTGTTTACGGTGCCGGAGCAACAGGTTGTATGGGTGCTGTTGCAAGAGGTGTTAAAGAAAACGGTGGTTTTGTTATGGGCATATCGCCGGATTTTATCAGCGATTTTGAAGATATATTCGATTGTGATAATAAGGTTATGGTTGACACTATGGCAGAGAGAAAGACACTTATGGAAAAACATGCAGATGTGTTTTTTATCGCTCCCGGCGGAATAGGAACTATGGATGAGTTTTTCCAGGTGCTGACGTTAAAATATTTAAAACGTATTAATGTGCCAATTGTTGTATTGAATCTTGATGGATTCTATAACTCACTTATCTGCTTGATTGAAGATTTAGTGAAACAAGGAGCAGTAATAGAGGATGTACATAAGTTATATGATGTTTTTACGGATATTAGCGAAGAATCGATAGTGCCAATACTCAAAATGGTTGCAGAAAATGAAAGCGGTGATTAAGTGAAACTTTTATTTAAACAAAGATTTTTCTCATGGTTTGACAGCTATGATATCTATAACGAAAACGGAGAAACCGTATATACTGTCGAAGGAAAATTGAGTTGGGGACATAAGCTTCATATTCTTAATAATCAAGGTGAACATATAGCGACCGTAAAACAGGCAGTATTAACTTTTATGCCAAGATTTGAATTGTATCAAGGCGAAAGATGTATTGGCTCTCTGCAGAAGAAAATCAGCTTTTTTAAGCCACATTATGAGATAGATTTTAATGGATGGAGTATAACAGGAAACTTTCTTGAGTGGGATTACAATATAGTAAATGCAGCAGGACAGGTGGTAGCGACCGTTAATAAAGAGGTTTTTAATTTCACTGATACATATTCGATTGAAACTGTAAGAGATGAAGACGCTCTGTATGCTTTAATGGTGACACTTGCCATTGATGCAGAGAAGTGTTCGAGAAATAACGGATAGAAAGAGGATTTAGATGAGTAAAGCATATGATTTTTTAAAAGAATGCGGAGCATTTTTTGTATTAACAATTAATGGGGAATATCCTGCTGGAAGACCATTTGGTGCAGTTATGGAAATAGGCGATGATTTGTACCTGGCAACTAATGATATGAATGAGGCACATAAGCAAATGCGTGAACATAAGCAGATACAGATAGTAGCTAAAAAACCAGAATCAAGGGCATGGATAAGAATCACGGGTATATCAGAAGAGTGTGACAACTTGGAATTAAAATCGAGAATGCTTGAAGAGTGTCCGGTTCTGCACAAACATTATGAATCTGCAGAAGCAGAACATTTTCTAATGTTCAAAGTTAAAATAGAAAATGTTGAAATTAAATAACATACCATTGTTCGCATTTGTGCATATGTGGAAGAGGTGAGAAGATGAAATGGAATCCGTGGCATGGTTGTCATAAGCTAAGTGAAGGATGTAGACACTGCTATGTGTACCGGATGGACTCACGGCATGAAAAAGATGCAAGTGAGGTTAAAAAGAACATATCTTCATTTCGAGAACCTGTTTCAAAAAATAGAAAAGGCGAATATAAGCATCCGTCCGGTACAACATTTTATACTTGCTTTACCTCTGACTTCTTTTTAGAAGATGCCGATGAGTGGCGAAAAGAAGCATGGTCATTTATGAAAGAACGAAGTGATTGCCGATTTTTCTTTATAACCAAACGAATCGACCGTTTTGAAAAATGTATCCCCGAAGATTGGGGAAACGGATATGACAACGTGATGATTGCAGTAACGACTGAAAATCAAAAAATGGCTGATTATCGCTTGCCCATATATTCAAAGCTTCCTATCAAGCATAAAGGAATAATGTGCGAACCTCTTCTTGAAGGAATTGATTTAACAAAATATCTGACTCCCGAAATTGAAGTGGTTTCAGTAGGTGGTGAATCAGGCTTGGAGGCAAGAATATGCAACTACGAATGGATACTTGATATACGAAATCAGTGTATTGCTGCAAATGTTTCATTTGATTTTCATCAGACAGGTGCGAAGCTGCTTAAAGATGGGAAAATTTATTGCATACCAAAGGCTAAACAGGGTGTACAGGCTGCAAAAGCTTGTATTGACTTTAACAGTAATAAGTAAGAAGGTGTACTTAGCGATGTGGTTAATATTAGCATTGCTGTCAGCATTTTTTGCTGCAGTAACTTCAATTTTGGCAAAGATTGGTATTGATGGTGTTAATTCCAATCTTGCAACGGCTATACGAACAGTTGTAGTTGTGATTATGGCTTGGGGTATGGTCTTTTTAACAAATACACAGGGTGGAATATCCGATATAAGCAAAAAAAGTTGGATATTCTTAATCCTGTCAGGGTTAGCAACAGGAATCTCTTGGTTATGTTATTATAAGGCTTTACAGCTTGGAGAAGCATCAAAGGTCGTACCGATTGATAAATTAAGTGTTGTAATAACACTGATACTGGCATTTGTATTTCTGCACGAAAATTTCACATCTAAATCCTTGGTTGGATGTATCTTGATTGCGGCTGGTACATTACTTATGACATTATAGAGGAGAAAAACGATGTTAGCTTATACATATATTTCAAAAGGTAAATTTGAATTAACCGAAAAAGAGAAACCGGTTATACAAGAGAGCAGAGATGCAATTGTTAAAATCACTATGGCAAGTATTTGCTCAAGTGATTTGCATATTAAGCACGGATCTGTTTCCAAAGCGGTTCCCGGTATTACGGTGGGACATGAAATGGTGGGAATAGTTGAAGAAACAGGAGATTATGTTAACAATGTGAAACCCGGTGATCGAGTAACCGTTAATGTTGAAACATTTTGCGGAGAATGTTTTTTCTGCAAAAAAGGATATGTCAATAATTGTACAGATAAAAATGGCGGTTGGGCGCTCGGTTGCAGGATAGACGGTGGACAGACAGAATATGTCAGAGTACCATTTGCCGATACCGGATTAAATAAAATTCCCGATTCGGTAACGGACGAACAAGCTTTGTTTGTCGGCGATGTGCTTGCAACAGGTTATTGGGCAACCCGTATATCTGAAATCACTGCTGATGACACAGTTCTTATTATCGGTGCAGGTCCGACGGGAATATGTACTTTGCTGTGCGTAATGCTTAAAAAACCAAAGCAGATTATTATATGTGAAAAAGACGAAAACAGAATCAAATTTGTAAGTGACCACTACCCTGATGTGAAGATAGTTCGTCCCGAAGAAGCAGAGGACTATGTGATGAGTAACTCAAGTTATGGTGGAGCGGATGTTGTTCTTGAAGTTGCCGGAAGCGAATCAACGTTCGAACTGGCTTGGAAATGTGCAAGACCTAATTCTATTGTAACGATTGTTGCTTTGTATGATAAAGCGCAGGTTTTGCCATTGCCGGATATGTATGGAAAAAATCTGATATTTAAGACTGGCGGAGTGGATGGATGTGATTGTGACGAAATCCTGAAGCTGATAGAACAGGGAAAGATTGATACTACACCGCTTATAACGCACACTTATCCACTTGAACAAATTGGAGAAGCTTATGAATTGTTTGAAAATAA
>JAFQOE010000181.1 GCA_017395635.1 Lachnospiraceae bacterium
CCTTTGTTTGAAGTATGTTATTGGTCGTACTTTAACAATACTATCTTAGGATAATCCTGTCACTGCCTTTTTTTAAAAGTAAAAACTGCGCCACAGCCTTGGTAGGCCATCGCGCAGCGATTTTGTTCAATTTGAATTTTGCTTTCGATGACCAGAATGAAAATCGTTACCGTTGCGCCTGTTTTCACAAGCGTTGCGTGACATAAAAAGAATTCTATTTTAATATCAAAGTATCAAAAACAAAGGAGGTTCTTTTTATGTTGAAGGAATTAAAGAAAAACAAAATGAGTGTTGTTGCAACTGGAATTTTATTTGGTGTTATAGGGGTATTAATTATTCCTATGATAGCAGTAATTGTAAAAATATCGAATGCATTATCCCAAAAACATCCTAGGATATACAAGTATAGTATGATTGCTTTTATCGGTATGTTATTGGCAATTAGCCTATTTTGCGTTGTTATTAAACATCAGATGAGTTTTCTTGTAATAGTTGCTTGTTTAGCAATAACATTATGCGACACTATTAAAAACAGATAATAAATGGAGTACAACTATGGAAATATCAGATTTGATTAAATCAGCCAGAATTGAAAAGGGCTTAACCCAACAACAACTGGCTGATGTTGTCTTTGTTACGCGACAGACAATTTCGAAATGGGAATTGGGAAAAAGTGTTCCTGACCAAGCCTCTCTTATATTGCTATACCAGTATTTGGACATCAAGGATAATGAGAAAAAACAGTTATCAAAGCTTATTTTTAATAAGCAAAATATTATATTAATTTTGATTGCAATCTTATTTTCTCCTATGGTTATTGGAGTACGTTTTATCTGTTGTAAAATTGATAAGATTGAAAATCGAAAAATTAAAGCGGTAATCAAGGTTATTGGCTTTGTTGTATTCTCATCGTATCTAGTATCTTTAAAAGAAAATGTGGCGTATTTGTTAATTGGTATATTTTCTCTGGTGTATTTGTTATATCAATTCTATTTGAGTGGATTGGAAACTAAATGATTTGTGTCAGCAAGTTTAAGGCAAGCGATAATTCATGAAATTTCAGTTTGATAAAGCGAAAAAATCTGTTCCATTTATGCAAAGGCCACTTGGGATACCTGGCAGTAGGAACAGAAATTGAGATATAAAAGGATATAAAAATATGTTACAATAGCTTTGATCTGTTGTAACATTTTTTTGTTTTATTAGGTTGAATATGTCTGACAAAGCGTTGAGAGGTACTTATGAAATTACAATTACGAAAAGATAATTTAATCAAAGATATTCTGGCAGGTGTGATTGTTGCGCTTGTATCCATCCCGATTTCTATGGGGTACGCGCAGGTTGCAGGTTTGCCTGCAGTATATGGTTTGTATGGTTCTGTGTTGCCAATTTTGTTGTATGGATTGATAACATCTTCACCACAGTTAATATTTGGTGTGGATGCAACACCTGCTGCATTGGTTGGAGGCGCGTTGGCAAGCTTTAGTGTTGCGGCTGGCTCAAAAGAAGCAATGGAGTTGGTTCCAGTAATTACGTTGGCAACAGCTTGTTGGCTTTTGGTATTTTGTTTCGTTAAAGCTGGCAGACTGGTGAATTATATTTCCAAACCCGTGATGGGTGGTTTTATATCTGGTATTGGATGCACAATTATTCTGATGCAACTACCAAAGTTGTTTGGCGGAAATGCAGGAACTGGCGAATTAGTAGTGCTGATTATTAATATCTGCGAACAGGCAAAGAATTTTAATGGAACTTCAGCTGTTCTTGGTTTGGGAACTGTGATATTGATTTTACTCTCAAAGAAATGCTTCCCTAAATTTCCTATGTCTGTAGTGATGATGATAATTGGTGCTTGCCTTGGTATATTCTTTGATATTGAAAAATATGGTGTTGCATTACTTCCTAAGGTAGAAGCCGGATTGCCGTCTATTCATGTTCCGGATATAAGATTGTTTTTGAGCTATGGAGAAGATATTGTAATGCTGTCTTTTACCATTGCACTGGTAATTGTGGCACAGACACTTCTTACTGCTAATAACTATGCGATGAAATATAATTATAAAATTGAGAATAACAGGGAAATTCTAGCCTATGCAATTGGAAATGTAGTAGGCGCAGTTGTGGGATGTTGTCCGATTAATGGAAGTGTATCAAGAACCGGTATTGGAGATCAGTATGGTGGTAAGTCGCAGGTGATGTCGTTGACGGCATCTGTCACCATGGTAATGGTATTAATATTTGGAACAGATTTGTTATCGTATCTGCCTGTTCCGGTTTTAACCGGAATTGTGCTTGCTGCTTTAATGGGGATTATTGAGATTGCTATTGCAAAGAAAACCTGGCAATCTGACAAACAGGAATTTTGTATTTTTATGGCAGCTTTTTTAGGAGTTCTATTATTGGGAACGGTTTATGGTGTTATTATTGGCGTAATGTTGTCATTTGTGGCAGTGATTGTGCGAGCAGTTGTTCCACCGAAAGCATTTTTGGGTGTGATTCCCGGACATGAGGATTTTTATACGCTGAAAAGAAATCGTAATGCAAAACCGATTCGGAATACAATTATTTATCGTTTTGGTGGAAATCTGTTCTTTGGAAATATACATACATTTCAACAAGATATTGAAGATGCGATTGATGAGAATACAAAGCAAATAATTATAGATGCAAGGGGAATTGGTAGTATAGATATGACAGCAGCGGAACGCCTTGTGATTATGAATCGAAATTTTCGGGATAAAGGAATACATTTTTATATTACAGAACACGCAGGTGCAGTAAATGATCAGCTACGAATGTATGGTGCAGGTAGTTTGATTGAAGAAGGAGTAGTGAGAAGAACTATTTCTTTAGCATTACGCACGTCGGGGGTGGAGAAACCATATCCACTAGTAGGTTTGCAGGAGAATGAGCCTTACGAATATGTAGAGGCGAATGAAAGACTGGCAGAATTTGAGTGGGCATTTGGGGAATATGCAGAAGAAAGAATGGAGCAGATGGCAACTCAGATAGCAGATGAACTTGTACATTCTCATGATCATAGTATGAAAAGAATTTTGGAAGCAGAGAAACATGTATCATGGGGAAGAATGGGCTTGTTTGACGAGGACGAACTTTTGGAACGTTTGGAATTTCATTTGACAGAATTAGAGGTGCAAGGCTTTGATGATGTAGAAGAGATTGAACAACGAATTGAACAAAGACGTCAAATTATCGAGACAAAAATTAATAATTTAAGTCCTGAGGCGTTGGAATTATTGAAACGTCATAGACATGAAATTGAGGAACATTTGAAAGAGCAACATCCGGAATATTATCAGAGGATGGTTGAAATTAGGGAACATATGACAAAGCAATAAGTTAATCAAATTGTACGATTTTTTGGATAATTATAGTAAATATTTTCAGGTGAAATCCAATTGAACTTCAAACTGGTGCGTGATAAAATGATGAAAGAAGATTGTAACTATGAAGGTACTAAATAGTTGCAGATGATAGTTAAGGAGATTGCAGTTATGACATACGAACAGGTTTTTGAGAAATTTAAAGGTTTATTTGCTGATTCAGATGTGAGTCATGTTAAGGAGGACTTATCTTTTCAGTTTAATATTACTGGTGAAGGAGAAGGTGCATTTTACGCAGCAGTACAGGATGGTAGGTTATCTATTGAGCCATATGAGTATTATGACAGAGATGCAATATTTATCTGCTCTGCAAAGAATTTGTTTAAGATTATTAAGGGTGAGTTAGATCCGGTAGCAGCATTTACACTTGGTAAGTTGAAAATAGAAGGCAGCATTGAAAAAGCGCTGAAGCTAAAGGAGCTATTTTAGGTTTGCCTTATGAGATTTGTGAATGGTAACTATGAAGGTACTGAATAGTTACGAACAAAGATAGTATGGAAATCAGTAGAATGAATTTGTGTTCTACTGATTTTCTTTTTTTGACAGAATTCGCAACTCTTATATGCGAAACTATTTGATGAGAGTCCATCATAAGATAAATGCGAAACTCACAAAACTGTTATTGGTTTGTTAAATTTGTACAGGCATTACAGCATAAACTTGAGTTGCGCAAACGCCTAGTTACATATAATCAATATGAAGTATGAGATTGGAGTTGCAAAATATGAATAATAAATGGTTATTGAATGTTCTGAAGGGTTTGTGGGTTGGTTCCACCATGACAGTACCGGGTGTTTCGGGTGGTACTATGGCTGTAGTGGTGGGAATTTATGAAGATTTAATATGTGCGATTAATGGTTTGAAGACAAATCTGAAGTCAAATATTATTTTTCTTTTGCAGTTTGCGTTGGGAGCAGGGGTAGGTTTTCTTGTGATTGCAAGAATAATTACAGGATTATTAGAAAATGAATCCACAAGTGGATTGACGAAATTATTCTTTTGTGGAATTGTAGTGGGTGGAATTCCGTTGTTGGTTCGAAAGTCGGGAGTCGATAAGATAAAATGGAGACATATAGCATGTTTGGGTATGGGTGCTTTTGTAGTGCTTGCGATGACGATGTTGCCTACCGGATTATTTGTAGCAGGAAAAGGTCTTACATTTTGGCTATTGCAGTTTGTAGCCGGTGTGATCATTGCAATCGCGCTTATTTTGCCGGGAATCAGTGTGACGCACATTCTATATATTCTAGGGCTATATGAAGTTGTTTTGCAGAAGGTTTATGAAATGCAATTTTTATCATTGCTCCCGTTGGCTGCTGGTGGAATTGTGGGGACATTTTTTACGGCAGATTTACTGGAAAAAGGAATGAAACGATATCCGGAGGAAGTCTACATGGCAATCATTGGATTTGTAGCAGGCTCATTGGTTCAATTGATACCAAGGGGGCAAATGGAAGTTTCGATTATGGGGATTGGAATTGTAATTGCAGGGTTTGTAGGAATGTATATACTTACGAAGAAAGCACAAGGGTGATTATATATACAATTAAACTTTTTTGATATTATATCCGATATTAATATTAGCGTAAACGTCCTGCGTTGGTATGTTGAATTTACACAAGCATAACAATACAAGTTTCGCAATTACCTAATCTACTTACAAGCAAGAAGGAGTATATAGATGCGTATCATAAATTTAATTGAGAATACAGAAGGTAATAAAGGTTGCTTCTTCGAACATGGACTAAGCTTTTATGTTGAAACAAAGCAGCACAAATTATTAGTGGATACTGGGGCAAGTGATGCATTTATACATAATGCGAAAGTGTTAGGGATTGATTTAACCCAGATAGATAGTGTGATATTGAGTCATGGACATTATGATCATTCGGGGGGAATTCTTGCATTTGCAAACATGAATCCGAATGCAAAGATTTATATGCAAGAAAATGCGCTTGGTGATTATTATCATAAAACTGAGAAGATGGAAAAATATATAGGTGTTGATAAAGCAATTGCTAATTTACCACAAGTAGTATTTGTAGATGGAGATTATGAAATAGATGAGGAATTGACCCTTTTTGCAGGAGTGACAGGAAGAAAACTTTGGCCACAGGGCAATATGGCTTTGAAAGAATTAGTAAATGGTGAATTTTTGCAAGATGAGTTTTCACACGAGCAATATTTGGTGATTACAGAAGGCGACAAAAGGGTATTGGTATCGGGTTGTGCTCATAATGGAGTATTGAATATATTGGAGAAATATGAGCAGTTGTATGCGGATAATCCGGTGGCAATGATTAGTGGTTTTCATATGCAAAAGAAAACAGATTATACGCAGGAAGATATCGCAGTCATGGAAGAAACGGCAAGAGAACTTTTGAAGACAGATACAATCTTTTACACAGGACATTGTACGGGCGAATTTCCATTTGAAGTGATGAAGAAAATTCTTGGAGAACAACTGATTTATGTTCACAGTGGAGAAGAAATTATTTCCATTGGGTGAAAAATATGCATAAAATGTGCAAAATCCTCCATAGATAAAGGATAAATGGTAATAGGAGAAATTAGGATATGAGTAAATATGCGGTTATTACTGGGGCAAGTTCCGGTTTGGGAGTTGAATTTGCAAAATATTTATCTAAGAAAGAATACAAACTAATATTGATTGCAAGAAGAGAAGAACGTCTAAAGAAACTGGCATCTCGTCTGAAAACAGAATGTGAGATTATATCAGCAGACTTAACGGAAGAATCAGAATGTTACCGAGTGTGGGAAGTAATAAAGAATAAAGAAATAGAGATTTTTATTAATAATGCAGGATTTGGAGATAGCGGTTGTTTTATAGATTGTGACTTGGATAAAGAGCTTAATATGGTACAGTTAAATGTGAAAGCGGTACACATATTTAGTAAATTGGCGCTTTGCAAGATGCAAGAACGGAATAAGGGTTATATATTAAATGTTGCTTCCTGTGCAGGGCTTATGCCGGGAGGTCCTTATATGGCAACCTATTATGCAACGAAAGCCTATGTAACAAGTTTGACTCGTGGAATTGCAGAGGAGTTAAGGGAAAATGGGAGCAATGTTTATGTGGGCTGTCTGTGTCCGGGGCCGGTGGCCACAGAGTTTAATAAAGTGGCAAATGTGAAATTTTCCATTCCGCAGATTCGAGCGGATTATTGTGTAAAATATGCTTTGAAGCAGATGGAGAAACGGAAAGTTGTGATTATTCCAACATTTCGGATGAAGCTTTTCATGACGGCGGGAAGATATGTATCTCCTTCCCTATATGTGAAAATTGCGGCAAACCAGCAAGCGAAAGATATATAATGTGTGTGTTTCAAATTCGGGTATCAAATTTTTGGATACTCGAATTTTTGCATAATATAATGTGTGTTGGAAATACTCCAATTGAGGTGATGAGTATGAACAAGCACAAACCAAAACATATTGGTATTATCCCGGACGGAAATCGTCGTTGGGCGGTGGAAAAGGGAATGAGCAAAAAAGATGGTTATGAATATGGTTTGAAACCGGGTTTACAATTGTTACAGGTTGCAAAGAAGAACGGGATTGAAGAAATCACATATTATGGATTTACGGTAGATAATTGTAAGCGTCCTGCGGAGCAGTTTCAGGCATTTCAAAAAGCGTGCGTAGATGCAGTGGAAATGCTGACAAAAGAAGGAGCAGATTTGTTAGTGATTGGTGACAGTCATTCCAAATGTTTTCCGAAGGAATTGTTACCGTATACAACCCGGACTCCGGTTCATGGTGGTGGTATTCGTGTGAACTTTCTTGTGAACTATGGTTGGAAGTGGGATTTATCCAGAATTCAAGAAGAAGGAAAGCCGTATTCTGAAGATATTTCCAGAATTGACCTGATTATCCGATGGGGTGGTATGCGAAGATTGTCGGGTTTTTTGCCAATTCAGTCGGTGTATGCAGATTTTTATGTGGAGGATCATTTGTGGCCGGATTATACGGATGCGGATTTTGAAAATGCACTGGAGTGGTATAGTAAGCAAGATATAACACTTGGTGGGTGAATTATAATTGTAAAAGTAATATTTTTGGAAATTAATTTGTAATGAAATAGAAGAGTCAGTGAACTGTGAGGAGAGGTTGATAATCATTCTCGTGGTTGTCTGGCTTTTTTCATTTGTATTAGGTTTTGTTAGCATTTCATAATTAAGAAAAAACTAAGTTTAAAAGAGTTGGAATGGGTATGAAAGAGTGGTAGAATTAGGAAAAAAATATGGAGAATTATAAACATGAACGGAAATATATTATTGATAAATGGAAGTCCCAAAGGTAAAAGAAGCAATACATATAAACTGGCAACTGCTTTCATAGAGGGATTACAAGAAGAGCAAAAAGAATTAATAGTAGAAGAAATTTTTGTTGATAAGTTAGAACTGAATCCTTGTTTGGGGTGTTTTTCTTGTTGGAATAAAACGCCTGGAGAATGTGTGATTAAGGATGATATGCAAGAGGTTATTGAAAAATTACGTTGGGCAGATATTACTATTTGGTCATTCCCACTATATTATTTTAGTGTTCCAGGCAAGTTGAAAACTTTGATTGATAGACAACTTCCTATGGTTTTACCATTTATGGAAAAAGATGCAAAGAGCGGTAGCCATCCTGCGCGGTATGATATGAGTAATAAAAGAAGCATTTTAATCTCTACTTGTGGATTTTATACAACAGAGGGTAATTATGATGCTGTAATATCAATGTTTGATCACTTATTGGGAAAAGACAATTACGAGAAAATATTTTGTTCTCAGGGAGAATTGTTTCGTGTTCCGGAATTGTCTAACAGAACAAATGAGTATCTAGGTTATGTTAAAACTGCAGGACAAGAATACATAAGTGGAAAAATAACAGAAACTACGCGAGTAAAGCTAAATACTTTATTATTTCCCAAAGACAGATTTGAGGCGATGGCTGATGCAAGTTGGGGTGTTGAAAAAGAGACGGGTGAAAAACTAGATGAATCTTTCATTTTTACAAAACAGATGGCTGCCTTGTATAACAAGAAGTCTTATGGTGGAAAAGATATCGTATTGGAAATGAACTATACGGATATTGATAAAAGTTATCAAATTATCCTTAAAGAAGATGCGAGTGAAGTTCTTACAGAAAACTTTAAGCCATTCACAACGAAAATTGAAACGCCTTTTACAGTATGGAGTGATATTGCTTGTGGAAAAATAAGTGGCGAAGAAGCCATGATGAAACAAATGTATAAAGTGAAAGGTGATTTTGATTTGATGATTCACTGGAATCACTATTTTGGCGATACAAGTAACGAAGTTGAAAACGATAACGAAGTTAAGGAAAACTCGAAAACGAATATGATGATTTTGTTGTTACCGTGGGTTGTGTTTTGGGTGGCAACATCTATAAATGGATATGTCGGGAGTTTGATAAGTATAGTAAGTTGTGCAGTTACTTCGTTGTTATTCCACAAGAATAAGAAAACGATATATGATACAATTTCGAATACTGCGATTATCATTTTTTCCGTAATGAGCTTGTTAGGGTGTGATATAAATATTTTATTGCCGCTGTCATATTTGGGATTTGGATTAATGTGGGCAGTATCGTGTTTAAACAGAATACCATTAACTGCATATTATTCTGCAAACGATTATAATGGGGAAACGGTGTTCAATAATCCGTTATTCATAAAAACGAATCGGATATTAACTTTTATGTGGGGGATTTTGTATGTATTAACGTCAATTATGACATTCATTGTTATGAAGACAAGTTTCTCGGCATATGTGGGCATTATTAATAATATACTACCTGGTTTTATGGGGATATTTACTGTTTGGTTTCAAAAATGGTATCCGGCAAAAATTGCCAGGGGATAAAAGAATTGAGGGTCATCAGAGCGAAGAAAGGGTTATGCAACGGTACTTAACAGTATTGTTAAAGAGCGTTGACAGATTGATTGATATGGTTGGTAGTGTTTTTAGAACAAAAGTAATACGATACTTTCATCAAGTGATACAAGGAGGAAACATTGATGAAGAAAGATATTATTTATAATCTAAATCCATTCAACAACGAAACCAATATGTCATCTGCTGAATACATAATAAAGAAATTATTGGCATTCATCCTGATATATGTTATTTCGGCAGTTTTGGGAGAAGGAGTAATAATCGGGATTTTATATGGCATGAGCTATGACCCTTTGCACGGCATAATGCCAGCTGGAGAAATTAGTGAGTTGTTACTCTACTATGGCTTCCTGGTATTTTCCTTAGTAACCCTGTTATATTGCAGATTTGTTGAGAAGAAAAATATTGAA
>JAFQOE010000182.1 GCA_017395635.1 Lachnospiraceae bacterium
AAGGGATTAAGTGATTTTGTTCCTTTCAAAAATTTGTTCAACGAATGGTTTGCAAAAGACACAAGCCGAAAAGTTAAAGCTGCTCTTCAAGCAAAGTTTGCCGCAGGTGAAAAAATCTGCACATACGCACCGATTGGTTACGACAATGTATTGCTAGGCAATTTTTATGTTGTTAATATGATTAACAGAGCCGTTTTAGAGAATTGTGTATGCTTAGAAATAATAATAAACAATGATAACTATGAACTTTGGAAGTATTATTGGGTTTATTCTTATCGAAGGGATATTTATAGATTAAATAGGACGCCTGCACAAAATGAATTAGATTATCTTCAAAAGCTGTTCAAAGACCTTAATATATCAGAAGACTTTTATATCAAGCAAAACAACAGAAAAAAAGCTTACATAAAAGAACCATATGGATGGACTTATAAGATCAATAATAATAAACAATTTACATTTGAAAATATTTGCACACTAATTGATAGCGCAGCAGATTACGACGGATTTAAATTAATAAGTGAGTATTCTCACAGCACATCGTTTTATATGAAATTGCATAGCTCGGTTTTTATTTACGATATGATGGTAATGTTTATGAATATGTATATAAATCTTTATCGCATGGTTACCATGTATTGTTGGAGTTCTGTTGATGAAGATTTTGATGATGTTACCGATGAATTAGAGAATATATTTTTCAGATTTATAAAACATGAAGAAAATCTATATGAGAATGACGACAATTAATACGATTTGCGAAAATCACACAACGGAGTACAACTATGATAGCTTATACATACAAAGAACGCGGAAAGTTTGAGCTGACGGACAAGCCGAAGCCTGAGATAATTGACAGCCGTGATGCGATTGTGAGAGTAACTCTTTCGAGTATCTGCTCAAGCGATTTGCACATCAAACACGGCTCTGTGCCCCGTGCCGTGCCGGGTATTACAGTCGGTCACGAGATGGTTGGTATTGTTGAAAGTATCGGCTCTGATGTTAAGAATGTCAAAGTCGGCGATAGGGTTACAGTTAACGTTGAAACTTTCTGCGGAGAGTGTTTTTTCTGCAAGAAAGGTTTTGTGAACAACTGTACTGACAAAACGGCGGTTGGGCTCTCGGATGCAGAATTGACGGAGGACAGACCGAGTTTGTCCGTGTGCCTTATTCCGATATGGGGCTTAACAAAATCCCCGAGAGCGTCAGCGATGAGCAGGCTCTCTTTGTGGGTGATGTTCTTGCCACGGGCTTCTGGGCGACACGCATTTCCGAAATCACAGAGGATGATACTGTGCTTATTATCGGAGCAGGTCCCACGGGTATCTGCACTCTGCTTTGCACGATGCTGAAAAATCCTAAGCGTATTATCGTTTGCGAAAAGGATAAGAACCGCATTGATTTTGTGAAGAGTCACTATCCCGATGTTCTTGTCTGCGAGCCTGAAAACTGTAAGGAGTTCGTACTCGAAAACTCTGATCATGGCGGTGCTGATGTTGTACTTGAGGTTGCAGGTGCAGAGGATACCTTCCGCCTTGCCTGGGAGTGTGCAAGACCTAACTCTATTGTTACGGTGGTTGCCCTTTACGAGAAGGCGCAGACCTTACATCTTCCCGATATGTACGGCAAGAATCTTATCTTTAAAACGGGTGGTGTTGACGGCTGTGACTGTGATGAAATCCTTTCACTTATTGCTGAGGGTAAGATTGACACCACACCTCTCATAACCCACAGATTCGCTCTTAAGGATATCGAAAAGTCTTATGATATTTTCGAAAATAAGCTCGACGGGGTTATTAAGATTGCGATTGTGAATGAATAAATTTGTGCCACCCGTAAGTAAGAATTTGACGAGGTAAAACAATGGTTATTGAAACAGAGCGTTTATACTTGAGAGAAATGACGGATGAAGATTTTCACGCACTTTATAAGGTGTTAGCTGATTCCGGTATAATGCAGCATTATCCCTATGCTTTTGATGATAACAGGGTAAGAAATTGGATTGAGCAAAATATTGAACGATATCGGGTATTAGGTTTTGGCTTATGGGCAGTATGCTTAAAAGAGACGGGTGAAGTGATAGGTGACTGCGGCTTGACAATGCAGCTTATAGGCGGAGAGATAAAGCCTGAAATCGGATACCATATCAGAGCTGACAAGCAACGGAACGGATTTGCCAAAGAAGCTGCGATTGCGGTCAGGGATTGGACTTTTAATAACACATCGTTTAATGTTATTTATTCCTATATGAAATATACAAATGAGCCGTCTGTAAAAACTGCTATCTCATATGGCTGCAGACAAGTAGATGAGTTTTCTGATGAGATAAATGAAATTACAAAGGTATTTGCGATTTCAAGAAATGAGTGGATTAACCGATAAATTCCAATCGGACTGAAACCTTAGATACAACATCCTGAAAACTGTTACTTTTTGTTATGTGTGGGTGGTATAATTATTTTGTAAAGGAGATGTTACCATGAAAAAAATACTGTTATTAATCATTCCCGCTGTTTTAATAGCGGCAAGTCTTGTTATTTCATATTTTTCCCCGCTTTTATTGTTGGGAGATTTGACTATGACACCATTTGTAAATGATTACAAAATTCCTGAAAGTATTCCGCAATATCAAACAATTTCTACTGCTGAAAAAACTGATTGGAAGGCTAATTGGATTTGGGATAAGGAAAATCTTACAGAAGAGAATACATGGATGTGCTTTAACAAAAAGGTTACTCTTGAAAATGGTCCTGAAGAACTTATTGCTCACATCTCGGCCGACTCAAAATATTGGCTTTACATAAATGGTGAAACTGTTGTTTTTGATGGAAGCGTGAAGCGCGGACCTTCTGAGAACAGTTGTTATTATGACAGTATAGATATTGCACCATACTTACAAGAGGGCGAAAACACTGTTTGTGCTTTGGTGTGGTATTGGGATGATAAAACAAGTTATTCGTATAACAGCAGTGGTCAGGGTGGATTTATTTTTGAAGCCATAAATGATGATATTACTGTACTTTCTGACCGGAGCTGGAAAGTAAAAAAACACAGTGCTTACGGAGACAGCATTCTTTTCAAGCCTAATTACAGACTTCCCGAACACAGTATTTATTACGATGCAAGGGAAGATATCGGTGATTGGACAAATGCATCTTACGATGCTTCTTCCTGGGAAAATGCAACCGAATATGGTGTCGGTGGCGAGGGTGCATATGGTAAGCTTTACCCCAGAGGAATACCGTTTTTTAAGGATTACGGTCTTAAGGCTTATGAAAATTCAGAAGAATATGAAAACTATACTGTAAAGAATCTTTTTGGCAAAAAAATAACCGTAGATGTTCCATATAACGCACAGCTTACACCATATCTTAAAATTATAGCACCTGAAGGTAAAAAGATCCGCATGATAACAGAGAACACTCCGCTCGGTGCAGTTTCAACTACCTATGTAACTAAGGAGGGCGAGCAGGAGTTTGAGGCCTTGGGTTGGTTTAACGGAGAGCATATTTCTTATTACATACCGCACGGTGTTACAGTTGTTTCTCTCATGTACCGTGAAACGGGATATGACAGTGAATTCTCCGGCAACTTCATTTGTGATGATGAATTTATGAACACCTTGTGGCAAAAGTCATTGCGTACACTCTATGTCAATATGCGTGACAATCTTATGGATTGCCCCGACAGAGAAAGAGCTCAATGGTGGGGTGATGTCACAATCGAAATGAATATGCTGATGTACTCAATGGACAGCAATTCATATTTGTTGTATCAGAAGGGCGTTGAGGCAATGCTTTCCCACGTTGACGAGTCAAAGGTGTTACAGACAGTTGTGCCCATAAGCGGCGACTATTTTGAGCTTCCGGTTCAGGGGCTTGCAGGAATTGTAGGCTTTATGACCTACTATGAATACACCGGTGACAAGGCATTTATTAAAAAGGTTTATGATGCATCACTCGATTACCTGAAGCTTTGGGAAATGGGAGAGAATAATCTTGTTGTTCACCGTGAGGGCTCTTGGGATTGGGTTGACTGGGGATACAAAGCAGATGTGATCGCCATTGAAAATGCATGGGTTTATTATGCTCTTTCCGCCACAGAAAAAATGGCGAAAACTTTAGGAAAAGATGAAGATATCGCATTTATTACTGAAAGAAAAGAAGCAATCGCAAAGGGCTATAAATCACTCTGGACAGAAGATGGATTCAAAAGTGAAGACACTAAAAAACCCGATGACAGAGCCAATGCTCTTGCAGTTTTGTCAGGCCTTGCAACAAAAGAGCAGTATGAAATCATAACAAAGGTACTTGCAGCTACTCAAAATTCAGGTCCGTATATGGAATATTATGTTCTTGAAGCTCTTTGCAAAATGGGAGAATATGACCTTGCCGAAGGCAGAATAAAAGACAGATATGAAAAAATGGTAGGCAAGGATTATTCAACCTTATGGGAATTCTGGGCCGCTTGGCAAGGCACTAAAAATCACGCATCAACCGGTGGACCTCTTGTTATAATGAGTAAGCATTTTGCAGGTATCACTCCCCTTGAAGCAGGTTATGAAAAGGTTAAAATCGATCCTCAGTACACTATGTCTGACAGTATGAATTGTACCGTCCCGAGCGTAAAAGGGTTGATTACCTTAGATTATGAAAAGACTGACGGAGAATATGTTATCAATCTTATTCTTCCGAAAGATACGACTGCTGTTTTATATACGCCGTCAAATTCTGCTGTAAATATCAATTCTGTACCATATTACCAAAACGGCGAATATGTAAACAATGAAATCGGCAATGTCGAGATTGTGGAAAAGGCATTCTGAGACCTTAACAAATCAACAATAAAAGAGCAACGCCTGTGAGGTTAATCACTTAACCTCATGGGCGTGTTTGCTTGACTGTAATGCTTTGTAAAAAGGAATTAAAGTCAATGTGAGATTGAGTGTTATAATAAGAATATCCCTATAATTCAAATACTGTCTTGTCTAACCTTTCCGCCAACTCCTTAAACTTTGCCGCACCGCCGTAGGTTCGGATAACATAAGATACAACAGTATCCGCCTGCTGTATCATCCACTTGTTGCGGTAAGAGATTGCAAAGCGTTTGGGTACGTTTTCGAGGCCTTCGGGGTAAATGGTGTTTGTTAAGTTGTCGTACTTGTTTTTCTCAGTCGGGAGATAGGCTAAAACTACACTGTAGGTTATGGGGTAGGTTTGAGATAAATCTTCAAGCTGACGGCGGACCATAGTATCAAAGTTGCCGTTGTTGCCTACATAAAACACAGTTACATTTTTATTCTCAATCAAATCTATCAGAGTCGACCGCAGGGTCGGATCTATTTCTTTTGGGGTATCTCTGTGACCGAAGAAGGTTACGGTTTGTTCTTTCATAATATCACCCTAATAAAAAATGCCCGACGGACTTTGATGTTCGTCGGGCTATCTTAATGACCTCGCTATCTGCAACATCTCCACTTAAGGAGCATCCGAGCGGGGCGTTAATACAAACGCGCAGCCCATATAAACATATTGTATGTGTATAGCGGTCATCTAAGATTTATGTAATCTGTTTTTGCCAATACTAAACAAAGTAGAGGTACAAGTTAATTATATCTAATTTAAATGGATATGTCAATGCACATTGATAAATAGATTAGATATTTATGCGGTATGTGTTTAGTATAATTATATGCAAAGGTGGGTGAGTTCCATGGAGAAAGAACAATTCAGCAAAAGATTGGTTGAATTAAGAATGAATAAAGGTGTTTCTGCCCGTGATATGAGCTTATCAATCGGACAGAGTGCTGGCTACATCAACAACATCGAAAACGGTGTGAATTTTCCGTCAATGACCGTGTTCTTTTATATTTGCGAGTATCTCGGTGTAACTCCGATGGAATTCTTTGACACCGAAACAAACAACCCGACAAAAGCAAAAGAGTTGCTTGAAGCAACCAAGAACTTGAGCAACGAGCAGTTGGAACACCTGATTGCGATAGCAAAGGGATTAAAATAGTATAACCATTAAGAGCAGACCGACGGTCTGCTCTTGTTATTTATCCTCATATATGATATACTGAACTTACAGGCTGTGCCTGAATAAATTTTTTGGAGAATGCTGTTTGAAAATGAACAACACCTTGGAGATAGTAATGTAAACCGTGAGGTTTGCAAATACTTCTCCGCAAGCCTCCGGTGATTGAAAGTCAACAATTTTTGGAGGTTTAACAATGAAAAATGACTG
>JAFQOE010000009.1 GCA_017395635.1 Lachnospiraceae bacterium
AATCCATACATAACGACTTGGGGACGCGACTTTGTTCAATTCGGCAAAATCGCTATTAGCACCAACGAAAGGACAGATGCATTTCTTATGTACTCTGTTTTTTCGTTGGCACTAACAGCGATTGTAACCTAATCAATCTTCTGTTCTACTCATTCCAATAATCTATTGTGTCCTGTGATGTAGTATCAACTCCAAATAACTGCCATATAAAATCCTCTTTTTCATGATAAAGATTGATTATTCGAATATATTTCTCTTCAATTCTATAAAACACATAATTTTTAGACACAAATATGTACCGATAATCTGACACAACGTCAAACATTTTCGATACCTCAGGACCCTTTTCTTCATAATCGCAAAGTCCCCTTATTGCATCTGTAATGCTCTTAACTATTTTTTTAGCACTTTCCGATCCATATTCTTGTGATATTGCCATTTTTAATGCACGCAATTTATCCGCTGCACCAGGAGTATATTTCACTTTTCTCAATCTATTACCCCAATTCACGCTCTAAATCATCTGCATCAATCCAGCCTTCCATGTCAGCTCGTTCCTCAGCTCGTTTTAAATCAAGCATAAGCATTGCCATTGCCTGTTCTCTCAATGCTTCCTTGCTATTTTTTGTCACTATAAAAGGAAGTCCTTCGACATTTATAGATTGTTGAATAAAGGTATTAAATGCATCCGTCAATGTCATGCCGGCTTTTGCATAAATATCCTCAACTACTCTTTTGATTTCTGAATTTATTCTTACTTGAAAAGTTGAATCCTTTGGTGCAATAGCCACATTCAAATTTGTATCCATAAAACATACCTCCTTACTTTTTCTATATCATAACACTCCTTTTTCCATGCGTCAATACATTGTCATTACGCGCATGTTTAAGATATATTTCATTTCCGTAATGTGAATTTCAAAATTCTAGTTTTTTCATATTTCATCTAAAAACAGTACTCGAATCGCATTCAACACCGCCAACACCATCACACCTACGTCAGCAAAAATTGCAAGCCACATATTGGCAATACCTAGAGCACCTAGTACGAGACAAATCACCTTGATTCCGATTGAGAAAATGATATTCTGATATACAATCTTCATACACTTTCTTGAAATCTTAATGGCTTTCACAATCTTTAACGGATTATCATCCATCAAAACAATATCTGCCGCTTCAATCGCTGCATCCGAACCCATAGCGCCCATAGCAATACCAATATCGGCACGGGATAATACCGGTGCGTCATTGATACCATCACCGACAAATGCAAGCTTTTCTCTTGCATTTTTTCCCTCTAACAACGCCTCCACTTTTTCCACCTTATCCTGAGGAAGCAACTCGCTATATACCTGGTCTAAATGAAGCTTCTCTGCGACCTGCTTTGTTACTTCTTTGGCATCACCGGTAAGCATAACCGTCTTCTTAACGCCTGCTTTTTTAAGAGTTTTAATTGTCTCTTCAGAATCCTTCTTCACCACATCCGAAATCACAATATGTCCTGCATATTCACCATTGATTGCAACGTGAATAACAGTTCCCACATAATGACACTCCTTGAAAACTATCTGTTCCCTTTCCATCAACTTGTGATTCCCTACTAAAACATCCTTACCATCTACCTTTGCCACAATACCATGTCCACTAATCTCCTGAATGTCCGATACTCTGCTAAGGTCTAACGTCTTTCCATAAGCTCTTTGTAAACTCTGGCTAATTGGATGGGAAGAAGCACTTTCCGCATGTGCCACATAGTCTAGTAACTGTTCGTGATTCATGTTACTATGATGGACTGCATTGACTTCAAACACTCCCTTTGTCAAAGTTCCTGTCTTATCAAATACAATGGTATCGACCTGAGATAATGCTTCCAAATAGTTGGAACCCTTAATCAACACACCTTCTTTGCTAGCCCCACCAATTCCCGCAAAAAAACTTAGCGGAATACTGATTACCAACGCACAAGGACAACTGATGACAAGGAATGTCAACGCACGATAAATCCAATTCATCCAGTTCGCATCCATTTTTAAAAACATACTTATCAGTGGTGGTAATATCGCTAATGCAAGGGCACAGTAACATACAATCGGAGTATATACCTTCGCAAACTTGGATATGAAATTCTCCGATTTGGACTTTTTAGAACTTGCGCTTCCTACCAAGTCCAAAATCTTCGAAACGGTAGATTCCCCAAATTCCTTAGTTGTCTGAATCTTCAAAACACCCGTTAAATTGATGCAACCACTTATCACTTCCATTCCCGCTGCAACGTCCCTTGGCACACTCTCACCAGTCAAAGCACTTGTATCCAATGTAGATTCACCATCCATTATCATTCCATCAATCGGTATCTTTTCACCAGGACGAACAATAATCGTACTGCCAATCACAACCTCATCCGGAGCAACCTGTACAACTTCTCCATTCTGTTCGATATTGGCATAATCCGGACGAATATCCATCAATTCGATAATATTTTTACGACTCTTTCCTACCGCGTAACTTTGGAACAATTCGCCAATCTGATAAAATAGCATAACTGCAACCGCTTCAGTGTAATCACCCTCACCGGTCAGAGCAATTGCAATGGCACCAATAGTAGCAACCGCCATCAAGAAATTCTCATCAAAAATCTGCCGATTCCAAATGCCCAATATTGCCTTTTTCAAAATATCATAACCCACTACAAAGTAAGGAATCATGTATAATGCAAATCGCAACCAACCTTCTACCGGCAAAAATGCAAATCCTATCATCAGAACGACTGCACATATAATTCGAATTAACATTTTCTTCTGCTTTCTGTTCATAATCTCAACTCCTCACTTTCAGTTCTCACATCTGCCTATCTTTAAAACTCAATCTCACAATCCGGCTCTACCTTACGACAACCCTTCAATACCTCTTTCATAACCTTCTTCACATCTGCATCCTCTTCGAACTCTACTTCCATCTTAAGCATCATAAAGTTCACACTTGCAGTCTTCACTCCTGCTGTATTCTTAGCAACATCCTCCATCTTGTTCGCACAGTTTGCACAATCCACTTCAATGTTATAAATCTTTTTCATAATATAAGCTCCTTTCGCATATGGTAAATGATAGACATTTGCGAAACTCAAGTTCGTATTGTAATGCTTGTGTAAATTTAACAAACCAATGACAGTTTTTGAGAGTTTCGCAATTACCTACTGGTAAATGATATTATTCTCCGCAAACAATTAAACATGTATTTAATCGTTTGCAGTTATATTTAAACATATGTTTAATCGTTTGTCAAGATTTCATTCGAATTGTTTCGTATTTCATTACAATAACTTTCTCTTTTACTTACTTTGTGTTATAATGTGCGTCAAATAATCACACAGTACGCAATGATTATAATATATATGACTATACCATTTCACTTGTGCAACATATGATGTGCACATTATCATTTTAGGTAAGGAGATCAATCTATGTCACATACACATTTACCCCATGACCACGGTCATGATTTAGATAACATTGCTTCGGCTTTGCCGAAAGTAGAAGAATTTCAAACCATATCCGAATTATTTCGTCAATTAAGTGATGTTACCCGAATTCGTATTTTCTGGATTCTCTGTCACTGTGAAGAATGTGTTATGAATATATCCGCTTTAATGGATATGAGTAGTCCAGCGGTATCACATCATTTAAAATTATTAAAGTCTGCCGACTTGATTGTCAGCCGACGGGACGGCAAAGAAGTGTACTATACGGCTGCCAATACAGAAGAAGCACAAAAATTACATGAGATGATTGAAACTTTTATCGAAATCACATGCCCGGACAAAGGTGGAAAATAATGAACAAATACTACAACAACACAAATATTTCTTACAACGATATAGAAAAACAATTAATGCCAGATGAATCTATTATATGGAAGGGTATTCCCAAGAAAAGTGCATTTATCATTAACTCTTCTATCACTATGATGCCTTTTGCTTTATTGTGGCTGGCCTTCGACAGTTTTTTCATTCTAACCGCTTCAAAAACAGGCGGTTTTGATGGTATGGGACTCATCTTCATTGGATTCTTTGCGTTCCACCTTATGCCTGTTTGGATTTGGCTATATAATGTGTTCACTGCCTATGGACGCTGGAAAAACTCGGCATACGCTGTGACAAACAAAAGAATCATTATCCGAATGCTTTACGCCCGGATGTGAATCCCGGATACCACACAGATTATCGACCATAGATGCAAATAAACTATCTATAATCTTAAACCAACCTAAGATTATGCAAAGAATCAAAAGGGGCGCACTTGTTGACAAAACGAACAAGAACGCCCCTATATTTTCTTACAATACAACCTTATTCTTTTGTATTAGACTGACACCCACCATTACACTTACCCGCATTGGCACTTGGACAAGTGGTTGCGGATGGACAACCGATGCATTTGGTGCCTTTTTTCTTCTCTTTTATTATGTATGCGACTGCTGCACCTACAATGATCAATATAACCACTACCACAACAAAATCTGCCATACTAATCCCCCTTCTCGAATCATCAATTTCGAAATAAAAAAAATCATCGCCTGACTATATAAACCTGCCAATTCATTATAGTATCTTAGCTTAATCTATACTCAGCAGCAAACTTCTTCTCATTTCTAACAATAATACCAACAATAATGGCAATGATAGCGATTATTGTAATCAATCCTGGAACAAAACCAATGCCAACTGCACCTGTTGTAATAACTGTTCCTATCTGATATACAAGGAATGCAATTGTATATCCGGTTGCAAACTGCAATCCGATACCACCCCACAACCACTTTTTATCCTGCATTTCTGAATTCATAGCTCCTAATGCAGCAAAACATGGAGGTGTATATAGGTTAAACATCAAATACGCAAGGGCAGCTACCTTTGTCAATCCCATAATGGTTGCGACTTCGTTAGCCCCACCAACTAATGCTAACTCTTCTGTATCGATAAAGTTCGTAATAGCGTAACATACTGCAAGCGTCCCTACAACATTCTCTTTTGCTATGAAACCTGTAATTGCTGCTGCTGCCAACTGCCAAGCACCAAATCCCAAAGGAATCAATAATACCGCAAACGGAGATGCAACCGTTGCAAGAATGGATGTACTTTCCATTCCCTCTTCTACAACTTGGAACTGCCAGTTAAATGTCTGCATAATCTGAACCACTGTGTTACACACAAGAATGATAGTACCGGCCTTGACAACATATGCCTTACCACGAGAAAGCATAGACAGTGTTGCTCTCTTAAGGCTTGGTAACTTATACTCCGGAAGTTCAATAATAAAGAATGACTTTCTATACTTATGACCTGTAATCTTCTTGACTAATAAAGCGCCTAATAAAATTAACAGAATACCTACAAAATACATCAACACTGTTACCCAACTAGCATCTGCAAAGAATGCACCTGCAAACAACGCGATAACAGGTAATTTTGCACCACATGGCATAAATGGGGTCAACATGGCAGTTGCTTTGCGTTCTCTCTCATTACGAATTGTACGACAAGCCATGATACCCGGAATTGCACAACCTGTACCAATAACCATAGGAATGACCGACTTTCCCGAAAGGCCAACTCGTTTGAAGATTGGATCAAGCACTACAGTCGCACGAGCCATGTAACCACAATCCTCTAGTAATGCGATAAGGAAGTACATTACCATAACAAGAGGAAGAAAACCAACAACAGCACCGACACCACCGATAATACCATCTACCAAAAGTGCCTGTAACACCGGAGAAGCATTTTCCACTTTATCGGCAACCCATCCCTGGAATGTCTCAATCCATCCTACCAACCAATCTGCAATATAAGTACCTACCGTAGTCTGTGAAACATAAAATACTAACCACATAATACCCGCAAAAATTAAAATCCCCAGAATTGGATTCGTAATCACCTTATCTATCTTATCCTGTACATTCGTGTCCTTTGTAAGAACTTTACGCTTCTCAACATCCTTTACAAGCTTATTCACAAAATCAAAACGCTTTCGATCTTCCGCCTCAACCTGTGCCTTATTTTGTAAATCAATATCACCCTGTACAAATGGTGCTTTCTGTCCTACACCCTTCAATGAAACAGCTTTCTCAACAACTGCCTTCAAACCATTGTCACCAGAAGATGTAGAAATTGTCTCAATAACCGGGCACCCTAACTTATCAGATAATATTTCGACATTAATCTTTGTACCCTTCTTTTCATTGAGATCACTCTTATTCAACGCTACCACAACAGGAATTCCAAGCTCTAACAACTGTGTTGTAAAAAACAGGCTACGGTTAAGATTGGTCGCATCTACAATATTAATAATTACATCCGGATTCTCATTCTTAACATATCCACTTGTAACACTTTCCTCCGAAGTAAATGGAGACATGGAATATGCACCCGGCAAATCAACTGCAACTAACTCTTCTTCTCCATCATATAAACCTTTCTTAATCGAACTTTCCTTCTTCTCTACTGTTACACCTGCCCAGTTACCAACTTTTTCTGTTTTACCGGTCAAAGCATTATACATCGTCGTCTTTCCGCTGTTCGGATTACCTGTCAATGCGATTCTCATAATTCTTCCTCCTAAATTAACATAACTCACTTTAGTGGCATCTACCTCTTGTTAGTATAGACTAACTAGATTTTATAAAAAATAGTGATGAAATATCACTACTTTTAAATCTTAATACAAACCATCAAACTCAAAGATAAAAATCAAGAGCATCACTCGTGTTTAAATAAAAATTGCTCCCGCCAATTCATTATCAATATTATATCTGGCATCTTTAATAGCAACTACACAATTTCTCTTCTTACGAGATATCACAGTAATTGGTTCACCACTATAACATCCCAACGAAAACAAAAAAGAATTCAACTCTTCATCTTCTGTCACAATACCTTTAATTATATATTCTTCACCAATATTTGCTTCTGCTAAAGTCATATCTCTCATCTTCTTTCAAACGTCTTACCGTTAGTTAGATATCCCTAACCGACATTAGAAGTGTAATACTTTCAAATGGTAATGTCAACCATTTTTTGCAAAAACTCAAAAGACATATTCTCTTATACCCAAATCCTTCCATTTTTTGCTCACACCTGAATTACTTCCTTACGGACAATTAAGAACCTTCTTACTAAAAAAGGTTGCGACATTCATCGCAACCTCAACTATTTATTAAACATCCTAACTTACGCCATACTCTCTTCAATAAATTTCACAAACTCATCCTGTGGCACCGGTTTCGAATAATAATATCCCTGTATATATTCACATTCCAAATCCGAAAATTGTTTTACCAAATTCTCTGTTTCCACACCTTCTACCACAATTTCCATATTCATAGCTTTGATCATCTGTATGGTATTCTCCAAGACAATCAATACTCTCGGATTACCTTCCATATCCGTAAAACTCTTATCCAGCTTTACAAGATATAACGGCAATGACGCAATTCGCTTCATGTTCGAATATCCGGTTCCAAAATCATCTAACGAAAAATGAACACCTGCTTCGTTGAGTGCAATCAAATTCTCCATCATGGCTTTTTGTGAAAATGAAGCAGCCGTTTCCGTAATTTCCAAGTTAATCTGTTCCGGTTTAACGTTATATTTCCGAATGATGTCAAGCACTGTACTTGCCATATTATTTTGCATACATTGTACCACCGAAATATTGATTTCTATATAATCCAATCCCAGTTTGGCAAATTTATCACTGGCTATGAACTTGCATACTTCCTCCAGCACAAATTCTCCAATTTTATAAATCGCACCACTTTTTTCTGCTGCAGCTATAAAAACATCCGGTGAAATGAATCCATACTTTTCGTCATGTAACCTCAGCAATGCTTCTGCCGAGCGGAATCGTTCCTCCTTAACAGAATATATTGGCTGATAATAGACAGAAAACTTATGATTTGTCAAGGCAGTTTCAATAATTCGATCAATGTCTTTCATAATATCGTAATATTCTTTTCGATAGTGTTCTTCTGCACTCAAGACTTCTCCAGTATAATTATTGGTATTGAAGTCATTACCAAATGCCATAAGAGAATCTACGTCCGGAATATCCTTTGGACATCTGGCAATACATACACAAGATATCAAATTCAAATCCATTTGATTAAACTGCAGTTTTTCTTTCATAAACACATTAATGGCACGCGCAACTTCTTCCACATTATAAAAATGTCTATCGTCTATCACAAAACGATACTTTCCATCATTGATATAATACAAATTTGCATCCAAACCATATTGTTTGTTCAACTCCACCATCTTAGCTGCTATCATCTTCTTTACATCAACAGATGCATCATACCCAAGCATTTCCTGCAATGACTTGTAATTTACCAAATTAATCATAATAATCTTTACATCTTTCTCATTCTGAAATGCTCGTTTCATATCTGAGACATATGCACTCAATTTCTCTAATCCTGTTTCAGAGTCAATTCGTTCTTCTGCTCTTTGAATCATCATCGTAATAAACAAAATTCCACAAGCATTGGCAAACATTTCCAACACCACATTCTCGTAAAACATCTGTATTAACACCGCGATTAGCATCAGTGGAAATACTGATAGCAACGCCAAAAAACGTTTTATATTCACTGTTTTTTTATATAAGTACAGATAATACACACCATATATAACATAAAATGCTGCCACAACATATAACACCCAAAACGCACTACCGCGATTATAGGTATCTTGCTCATCCAAGTAATATACAACCGGCACAAAAGTATTCACTAACATGAGCACTGTAACAATCACAGTCGGCACAATCAAAACAGCTTGTCGCACTTTGTTCTTTCTCAATTTATGCACTGTATCTGTCTGAATCGCAAGATAAATTATGTACATAGGCGTACTCAAGCTATGTAAATACAAATATATCGTATGAGATATATGTTTAGCAATTACATTGCCACTTCCCATATTATCTAATTGCACTGCACACATGTCCGCCAAAGTTGTAACAATCCCTAAAAAAATCATATTCAAAAAGAATCGGTTCAATCTGCCACGAGTCATCTTTCGTGCTATAGTCGCCACCAATACAATTCCGAACATAATTAACGCACAATAATCAAAATACGTTATTTTTTCCATTGTAATCCTCCAAGTATATCCTCTATAAAAACCTAATCATCTAAAAATATCTGAATAATCTTTCCAACCTATATTTTACCAATAAAACATAGCTTTTGGCAATCATAAAATAAGCTTAACAACCTATTTTTTCACCCTATTTGTAACATTTTGGTAAACACTTTTTTGTCCTCTTATCCAGCATCTGAATACTTTGTTATAACATCCATAGCACATATTCTCTTTTCCCAACAAAAAAAATCGAAAAAAATCAAAATGTACGACAAAAAAGACTTGTGATTTTTGTCATTTCCTATATAATACTTTATAGATTTATTAGGAGGAAACAATTATGCCAAAAAGAACAGATATTAACAAGGTACTCATTATTGGTTCCGGTCCAATTGTCATTGGACAGGCTTGTGAGTTTGACTATTCCGGTACTCAGGCATGTAAAGCTTTGAAAAAGCTTGGCTACGAAATCGTGTTGGTTAACTCTAACCCTGCTACTATTATGACAGATCCGGAAACTGCAGATGTTACTTACATCGAGCCATTGAATTTGGAGCGATTGGAACAGATTATCGCAAAAGAACGTCCAGATGCATTACTTCCAAACCTTGGAGGACAGTCTGGACTAAATCTTTGTTCAGAGCTTAATCAAGCAGGCATTTTAGACAAATATAATGTTCAGGTTATCGGTGTTCAGGTTGATGCTATCGAACGTGGTGAAGATCGTATTGAGTTCAAGAAAACTATGGATTCATTGGGCATTGAAATGGCACGAAGCGAAGTTGCTTATACCGTAGAAGAAGCGCTTGCAATTGCTGAGAAACTTAATTATCCGGTTGTACTTCGTCCAGCTTACACCATGGGTGGTGCCGGTGGCGGTCTTGTGTATAACAAGGAAGAGTTGAAGACTGTATGTGCAAGAGGTTTGCAGGCAAGTTTAGTTGGTCAGGTATTAGTTGAAGAGTCAATCCTTGGATGGGAAGAATTAGAGGTTGAGGTTGTTCGAGACTGTGAGGGTAATATGATTACCGTTTGTCTTATCGAAAATATCGACCCATTAGGTGTTCACACTGGTGACTCCTTCTGTTCTGCCCCAATGCTTACAATTTCTGAAGACTGTCAGAGACGCTTACAGGAGCAGGCTTACAAGATTGTTGATTCTGTACAGGTTATTGGTGGTACTAACGTACAGTTTGCACATGATCCGGTTTCAGATCGTATCATTGTAATCGAGATTAACCCTCGTACATCTCGTTCTTCTGCATTAGCTTCTAAGGCAACCGGTTTTCCAATTGCATTAGTATCTGCTATGTTGGCAACCGGACTTACCTTGAAGGATATTCCTTGTGGTAAATATGGTACTTTAGATAAATATGTTCCTAACGGCGACTACATTGTAATCAAGTTTGCTCGTTGGGCATTCGAAAAGTTCAAAGGTGTTGAAGACAAACTTGGTACTCAAATGCGTGCCGTAGGTGAAGTAATGAGTATCGGTAAGACATACAAAGAAGCTTTCCAGAAAGCAATCCGAAGCTTAGAAACAGGTCGTTACGGCCTCGGACATGCTAACAACTTTGACTCTTTAACCAAAGAAGAATTATTACAGATGTTAATTACCCCTTCTAGCGAGCGTCACTTCATTATGTACGAAGCAATTCGCAAGGGTGCTACCAATGAAGAAATTCACGAGCTTACAAAAGTTAAGCACTATTTCATCGATCAGATGAGAGAATTAGTAGAGGAAGAAGAAGCATTATTGAAATCTAAGGGTTCTCTTCCTGCAGATGAGCAGTTAATTTCAGCTAAGAAAAATGGTTTCTCTGATAAATATTTGAGTCAGATTCTTGAGGTTTCTGAAGATGATATCCGTAACAAGAGAATCAGCTTAGGTGTAGAAGAAGCTTGGGAAGGTGTACATGTAAGTGGTACTGAGAACAGTGCTTACTACTACTCAACCTATAACGCAAAAGATTCTAATCCGGTATCTGACAACAAGAAAATTATGATTCTTGGTGGTGGTCCTAACCGTATTGGTCAGGGTATTGAGTTTGACTACTGTTGTGTTCATGCCTCAATTGCTCTTAAGAAATTAGGATTTGAAACAATCATTGTAAACTGTAACCCTGAGACTGTTTCAACTGACTACGATACTTCTGATAAGTTATACTTCGAACCACTTACATTGGAAGACGTATTGAGTATTTACAAGAAAGAACAACCTTTAGGTGTGATTGCTCAGTTTGGTGGTCAGACTCCACTTAACTTAGCTGCTGACCTTGAGAAGAACGGTGTTAAGATTCTCGGAACCTCTCCTTCTGTTATCGATTTAGCAGAAGATAGAGATTTATTCCGTGAAATGATGGATAAATTAGAGATTCCTATGCCAGAGTCAGGAATGGCTGTTGACGTAGAAGAAGCTCTTGAAATTGCGCACAAGATTGGTTACCCTGTAATGGTTCGCCCTTCTTATGTACTAGGCGGACGCGGTATGGAAGTTGTGTACGATGATCGCAGCTTAACAGATTACATGAATGCTGCAGTAGGTGTTACTCCGGATCGTCCAATCTTAATTGACCGTTTCTTAAATAACGCTTTAGAATGTGAGTCCGATGCAATCAGTGACGGAACACATGCATTTGTTCCAGCAGTTATGGAGCATATCGAGCTTGCAGGTGTTCACTCAGGTGACTCCGCTTGTATCATTCCTTCTGTTCACATTACAGAAGAAAATGTTGCGACCATCAAGGAATACACAAGAAAAATTGCGGAAGAAATGCACGTTAAAGGTCTTATGAATATGCAGTATGCTATCGAGAATGGCAAGGTATACGTATTAGAAGCAAATCCTCGTGCATCCCGTACAGTACCTTTGGTATCTAAGGTGTGTAACATCCATATGGTACCTTTAGCAACAGAAATTATCACTAGCGAATTAACAGGAAACCCTTCTCCGGTTCCATCATTAAAGGAGCAGAATATTCCTTACTATGGTGTCAAGGAAGCTGCCTTCCCATTCAACATGTTCCAGGAGGTTGATCCGGTACTCGGACCTGAGATGCGTTCTACCGGTGAGGTGCTTGGTTTAGCTCCATCCTATGGTGAAGCTTTCTACAAAGCTCAGGAAGGTGTATCTTCTAAGCTTCCATTAGAGGGAACTGTATTGATTTCCGTTAACCGTAAGGACAAAGCAGATGTAGTTGATGTTGCTAAGAGTTTGGCTGATGACGGCTTCAAGATTGTTGCAACCGGCAACACATGCGATATCATTACAGAAGCAGGTATTCCTGCAGAAAAGGTTAAGAAACTTTGCGAAGGACGTCCTAATGTATATGATTTGATTACCAACGGTAAGATTGATTTAATTATCAACTCTCCAATTGGCAAGGACAGCAAGAATGATGACAGCTACCTAAGAAAAGCTGCAATCAAAGCTAAAGTTCCTTATATGACAACTATCGCTGCTGCGAAAGCAACTGCAGCCGGTATCCACTATGTTAAGACTCATGCAGAAAATGAGATTAAGTCATTACAGACATTGCATGGTGAAATTACAGAGAAATAAGATATACAATAAAGAATGGGCTATTGCAAATTGCAGTAGCCCATTTTATATATCGCATTTCATTTCACAAGCATTGAAATTCAAATGACTCTCTGTAAAATTAATTACTTTTTTGTAATAGAATAACGCATCCACCTACCCTGCTTAAAACGAAGCACACTTGTTATACCCGCCAGCATCCAGGTAAATCCATTCGTGAGCCAAACACTCCAAAAACCAATCATTGGAATCCGAGTAAGAACCATCACAAATACTACACGTCCCACCACTTCACATATACCATTAATCAATGCATATTTTGCATCTCCGACACCATTCAACGTTCCACGCATCACATATATCATACCTAATCCAATATACATGACGCTAGTTACACGAAGTCCCATTGATCCAATTGCAATAATATCCGGCTCTTCCACAAAGACTCCTACAATCCAATCACCAAATATCATCATAATTACAATCATAACAAGCGTAAACACAAACATTACTTTCATCGCCTTGTGATTGCCTTCTTTTACTCTCTCATACTGAGTTGCACCCACATTTTGCCCTGCAAAGGTAGATATAGCCATACTCAGTGAATTAAACGGCTGATGTACCAACTGTTCCACACGACTAGTTGCAGTATATGCCGCCATCACAACGGAACCATAGCTGTTCACCACACTCTGTAACAAAATAATGGATAAGGATATCATAGCTTGTTGCCCTGCAACCGGTAACCCTAAACCAAATATATCTTTCACTATTTTCATATCTATAACAAAATGCTCTCGTCGAAAACGGAAAAACGGATTCTTCCAAACCGCTACAACAAGCGAACCGACAGTGGCAATGCATTGACTCATTGCTGTCGCAATGGCAACTCCTTCCACTCCCATATCAAAGCCTAACACAAACACAAGATCAAGCACCACATTGACGATACTTGCCACTACAAGAAAAATCAATGGCGTTTTAGAATCTCCAAGCGCCCTCAAAACGGCCGAAATCGTGTTATAAAGAGCCACAACGATAGTTGCTGCACCTGTAATTCGCATATACTCCAACGCATACTGATAATTATCAACCGGTGTGTTCATCCAATCGAGAATCGTCGGTGCCATAACCACTGCTACAACACTCATCAAAACACCCATACTCCCCACTACATATACAGAATTGGCAATCGTCTTTTGCACCTTTTCATAGTCTTCACCGCCAAAATATTGAGACACGATAATGCCAACTCCCACTGACAAACCGACACAAAGCGAGAAGAACAAAAACATGACCATTCCAACCGAACCCACTGCTCCTAACGCTTTTGCGCCAGCAAACCGACCTACAATAATGGAATCCACCAAATTATATATCTGTTGAAAAAGATTACCTATCAACATAGGGATCGTGAACTGCAACAAATGCTTCGTTACGTCGCCCTTTGTCATATCCACAATATTGTCATTTCCCATAACCATTTCCCCTTCTTTTGTATTACTTATATATTCTCAAAATTCACTCAAACCATATAAAAACCTTTTCCAAATAACATTACTCAGTATAGCATATATTGCTTGTTGCTGATACATCATTTGTACATTTCATTATAATAAATTCAAATATACAAGATATTATCCTGACATATGTATCCTCATTCCAGATATAACATTTTTATTTGTTACAACATTCCCGTTATTTGCTGTTGGTTTTTGTTCAAAAATAAGATATAATACCGTTATAAAGAAAAAAGGATGGTAGAAAAATGGAACGTACTTTAAATATACTTTTAGTCGAAGATGATACTGAAACATGCGCAAGATTTGCAGAATATGCAGATATGTCTCCAAACATCTCTATTGTTGGCGTTACTAACAACTCATTTCGAGCATCAGAACTTGTCAGTGAAATGCATCCGGATGCTATTATCCTTGACCTTGAATTAAACCAAGGACAAGGAAGCGGATTACAATTTTTACAGGACTTAAAAGCTGCTGATATCCCATTCAAGCCGTACATTCTGGTTACAACTAACAACACCAGTAACACAACCTATGATTACGCCAGACAATATGGTGCTGACTTTATTATGTCCAAGCATAAAAATGATTACTCTGAGAGAAATGCGATTGATTTTCTTGAAATGATGAAAGAAATCATCCAAAACAATATCAGCAGACAACACTCATCTTACGAAACTACCGAGTCTCCTGCTCAATACGAAAAACGCTTAAAAAAGAGAATTTCTATGGAAATTGATAAAGTAGGAATCAGCCCTAAAGCAAATGGCTATCGATATCTAATTGACGCTATTTATCTTGTTATAAATGGAACCACATCCAACGTATGCGTTGAAATCGGACAGAAACATTCCAAAACCACCGCAAGCGTGGAACGTGCAATTCAGAATGCTATTAATAGAGCATGGAAGGCGGAAGACATCGAAGTATTATTAAGTAATTACACCGCGAAAATTCGTTCTGAAAAAGGAGTGCCTACATTAACAGAATTTGTATTCTTTTATGCAAATAAAATTAAAAATGGGTACTAAAAAGGCCGGACGAAAAGTCCAGCCTTTTTTAATTAATAACGTCCTGTGTATAGTGTCAGAACTACTTCCAACCATCTCTGAAACATAAAAAACCTCCTCTACTCTTTTGAAAGAAAGAATAGAGAATTTCATATTCTATTAAAATTAATATACTGTATTAATTTGTGTCATTTTTTGTTAATTTATGACAGAAAGGCGTTTTATGATTTTCTTCATCAAAAGTTTAGGAACAATTCTATGTTGTACATTCTACTACATGCAATTTTTACATCTAACAAGTCCTAAACATTTTGTAACACACCTTTCTTTTTTCAGTATACTTTTATCAACACTTTCTATTTTTACCGAACTATATTGCCCTTACTATACAATTCCCATTCAAATCATATCTATTATTATTTTTCTTAAAAATACTACTAAAATACCATTAGCTATTTCCGTCACAACCACCACATTAGCCTTTGCTTTTAGTCACATTACTCTACTATTTTCATCAATGATTGTAGGTGTTTTTTTCATGCGTTTTCTAGAAAAGGAAAACCATCTTTTTGTTCAAATGATAGTTTTTGCATTTCAGCTGCTAATAATGTTTTTACCTTTTCAAGTCAAGCGATGGAAAAATGGTATGCCCTTTCTATATAACGATAATTATGCTTTTGGCGGAATGTTGATCAGCTTTTTTACTCTAATAACAGCAACTACAACCACATATATAAAAGACAATAATTTAAGTTCCCTTTTTGCTATACCAGTTTTACTAATCTGTTGCTTCGCTTTCATCCTATACCACTACTGGCAAACTAACATCACGAAAACCTATCAGGATAAGCTAAAAGAACGAGAGCTAGAAGAACTGCAAGAAAGAAATGCAAAACTGGAACAAGAAGTTATACGCCTTGGTAAAATCGTACATAAAGACAACAGCATAATTCCTGAATACGCATATATTCTACGTACTTTTCTAACCACTAATACCATTTCGGAAAAAGACACCATATACAATGGCAAGACACTATTAGAAAAACTTGACAAACTCACGGAAGAGCGCAAAGGAATCGTACACCAACAAGATATTCACTGTCAGCAACTTCCTTCTACAAAAGTATTTGGCATCGATTCACTTCTTGCCTTTAAGCAACAAAAAGCATTCAAAGAAAACATCGACTTACAAGCATGTTTTTCTTGTGATATAGCTTATCTTGTTGAAGAAATTATAAGCGAGGACGACTTACATACGTTATTAACCTATCTATTGGATAATGCCATCATAGCAAACAAGCACAAGAACGGTCGTCACATAATGCTAAACATCAGCATTATAGAAAATGTATATCACATTAATGTGCTTGATAGCGGAATCCCATTTACAGCAAATGTAATCGCAAAATGGGGATTCGAGCAAATCACCACCCACAAGAACGACGGTGGCAACGGTATTGGAATGATGACCATTTACGAAATATTGAAGAAATATAATGCCAGCTTTATTATCAACGAAATTCCTTCTAGTAATCATACATACACAAAAAATTTGACCATATCATTTGATAATATGAACCAATATATTCTACAGACAAATCGCCCCAATACAGAACTGTCAATGCTTTCTCATAGAACAGATTTAAAAATTATAAAACAATAAAAAGTCGACTTACCTGGATGTGATATATCCCCTTTTTACCGGACTAACCCATAAGCGGGAGACTTATCCATCACCTGCAAGTCGACTTTTTTTATTATTCTAAACAATCACTCTCATATTCTATTATCGATGGGAACCATGCAATCTTTTTCTCTCCTTATCTACCATAATTACTTCCCTGCTTCATAAGTCTGTAGAAAGATTTCTCGTTGAATAACATAAATATCCGTAAAATCATCCAATCTTACTGCCATGTAATCGCCCGGTCTCCCCAAAAAATACTCTCCATCATCGCCTGTCGGAAAAACCTTGGTTCTTCGTTCTAATTCGCAAGCATAGATTCCCACACCCTGTCTCGGATAACAAAGCTTTGCCATTTCATCCAAACTGATATAATCTCCATCCGACACCTTTTCGATTGCCGGAAGAAAATCCAACATCTGCTCAAAGATATCCAGCGATTCATCCGTTGTTTTGTAGGTACGGGTAAATTTATCTTCATTCATATCATACACTTCACCACGACATCCAATCATAATGTATCTCTCTTCATTTGCCGTAAGCAACATTCCTGATTCGTTCTCTAACGACTTAATTCTAATTTGTTCCCCTGATGGGACTACATCCGTAGACTTCACATAAGCCCAAGGAATCTTCTTTTTGTGATATTTCGTCATCTCTAATATAAGACCCTGATGATTCATACCATACTCTCTTGCCTCAATCCAATCACATTCCTCAAAATAGGACATAGAACGTTGCAGAAAATACTCTACCGAACCCGAAAGATCCATATCCGAAATTTGCACAGATAAAATCGCCGAAGAAATCTGTCCACTCGCACACCCTGCATTTCCTCTCACAAGACCAAACTCTGCAATCAAATAATCAAGAAATTCCAATGCTCTTACACGTCGCGTATCACTGAAAAACAACAAACGATCTTCATCCTGTGATTTCCATACGAGTAGCAGAAAATGACAATCTAATACCTTAAGTATTTCATTATAATTATATTCATCACCCTGTTCCTCCAAGCAACGGCTTATTAGTTCATCACCATCTTTAAAAGATACTTCGGCCATTACAAATGCTGCTTTTTTGTAGCGATAGCACTGTGTTATATTGAATTGACTGTCATTTACCTCATTCAAGCTAAATCCATACTGCTCTGCTCTCATCGTCGCACCCTCCGTCAATCGTCATCTATTCCGAATCCATTCTCCCTCTGCTTCCTCATTCATCTTCAAAGCACCTTCAATCTCAATTCCTGAGAACTTTTGGAAACTTCCACTCACATGTGTAAAATGTAACGTCACCATATTAAAATGACGCTCAACAACCTTCGCATATACTCCTCCAAATATCTCTTTACCATCTTGTCCTACAGCAAAAATCTCTACATCTGAATAAACCTTCAATTCCGCCTGGAAGTCATATAATTCCACCACCGCACGTTTATAAGAAAATTCCAACAATCGTGCAGGTATCATCTCTTCTTTTATCATCTTATCTTCAATAGAATACATATTGAAAACAATCATCTCTTCTACCGGTTTCAATACATCAAACTCTACATTAGCAATACGAATTTGATATTCACCACCAATACCAATCACCTCAGAAAGCTCCACTAGTTTTGCGACCCCTTTCGCTACAATCTCCATATGATTGTGCACTTCTACAGGACATTCTACGCACTGAAGCGCTTCTTTCGATACCAAGACCTGGCCTCCCACGCTATAACCCTCAATTCGAGAGCATTCATTCACAATACGACCAAGCACATTGTAGCGCATCATTTTCTCTGAACCTACATTACCGATAAATGCTTCCCCACGATGAATTCCGATTCCCATTTCAAGAGAAGGATACCCATTTTTTTCACAGAAACGATTAACCTCACCCATAGCATTTTGCATCGCAATTGCTGCTGCAATAGCACATTCAGTATGTCGTTCCAATGTTAACGGAGCTCCAAATACCGTCAGTATCGCATCTCCCAAAAACTCAATAATCGTCCCCCCATACTTGGTAATCGCCTCAGCCATTTTCCCAAAATAAAAATTAAGAAGTGTCGTCACCGCCTCTGGTTCTAATTCTTCCGACAAAGAAGTAAACCCTCTCAAATCTGACATCATCACAGTAAGATCACGTTTTTCGCCACCAATAGCTGCACCTTGTGGATTATCCAAAATCATATCTAACACTTTGTCCGAAAAATAGCGTCCAAATATCTGATATAATAATTCATTTCTTGATTCCAACTGTTGATTCAATCGGACAATCTCTCTTGCTGATTGCAAATCACCAGCCTGTTTTTGAAGCATTTTCTCATAGTTCTTGGTTACCTCATGTTGCCATGCTGTACGTTCCATACGAAGAATGGCAACCTTCGTAAATGGTTTTGTCAAGACAACCATCGCACCTCTCACATAACACTCCTCGTCTAATGCTTCGTTACGATGCTCCATCATAAAGAACAGTGGAACGCCTGCTAACACCTGCTGATGCTTCATAAACAACAGTAATTTGAACTCATTTTCTGCTGCCATATCATAATCCAATACAATCAACGATGGAGTGCTAATCTGCGAGCGATTCTGCGCACTCTGCGATGCAACTGCCTTTTCCACAGCCTTTTCTACCGCTTCAAATGACAGCATACAAAATGCTCGCATGCTTCCAGTGGAATTAATCTGACGCTGTGCTTCTATCATTTCTTTTCGATTACTGCCAATCACCCAAATTATTTTTTCCAATCCATCCACCCTCCTAAGAAAAGACCATTCCTAATCTTCTCCCATTTTCTAATACAATGTATGCCACGCACCATTTCGATCAATGGATTGTTTTCTATCGCTTCCTTTGCTACTCTTGCATGTATCACACATGATTCCTGTTCGAATCGGGGCACCACATTTCTCACAAGGCACACGAACCGGCGAGTTTTTCGGAATCTCCAAATATTCATCTCTGAAAAAATACTCAATAATCCTTTTCGGCACACCTGTATTCTGCTCAATTGCCGATGCTGTTGCATTACCGACTTTATCTAAATAGTTACGTATTGTCTGATAATCATCATAACTATCCTTACCACATGCCTGACAACGATACGTTCCCATAGTAATATTCTCCAACATTCTACTTCCACAATGATCACATTCTAAAGGAATGCGATTCATTCGAAGTACATTCGAATCCGCTTTTCTCGTTAATCTTCTCGGAAATTGAGAAGTCCTGCTTTCTCTTTGTACAGATACAGTTGCAGTCACCCCTGACCTAGTTATAGGAACCTCCTCTTCTACTATACTCGTTCCAACACCATCCTGACTCAAATCCTTCTTAAGTAGCTGTTTTAGTTGTTTCTTTAGCTCCATAAACGCATCTTCCTTATCCAATGTATAAGAAATCATCTGCACATTATTGAGATAAAATCGAAACGTGTCATTCAATGGTATATCATCAATCTGAAATGGAATAATTGTCTTACGATGCGAAATCGCACTATCAATCTCTTTTTCTACCCATATAGACTTCTGAGATGTACGAGATAACACCAACAAAAACACTTCACATTCTTTAATTGCACGTGGAATTTCTCTTGCATAACTGGAACCTGCCGCAATCATCTCCGGGGCTTTCCAATACGCAATCTTTTCTTCCTTCATCATCTGTACTATTGTATTCACAAATTTGCGATCTTCTGAGCTATAGCTCACAAACACTGATTTTACATTCGCCATAGTCTCGCCTCCATCTCAACCAATCACACGATTACGGCCACTCGTCTTTGCTTCATACAATCTTGCGTCCGCCTCTTCTATATGTCTTTCTACTGAACATTTGCCATCTAATTCTTTTACACCAAATGACATGGTAATTCGAATATCTTCTTCATCAAAACGACAAACTTTATTTTCTATTGTCTGTCTCAATTCCTCTGCAATACTCATTGCCTGTGCAAGATTAGTACCCGGCAATAATAGAACAAATTCCTCTCCACCCCATCGAAAGGCTTCTCCACATTCTATCCCTTCTTGCAAAGTACCAGCCACCATCTGCAACACTGCATCACCTGCATTATGCCCATAGGTATCATTAACCTTCTTGAAAAAATCAATATCACACATAATAGTCGATGCACCATTCTTTTCCATTACCGGCACAATCTCCACATTATAATATTCATAAAACCCTCTTCTATTCCGTAATCCCGTCAGACTATCTATATGCGCCGTCTGATACAGTAAATGGGACTCCAATGCCTTACCTGAATATGCTGCCGCAAGAGTAAGACGCTTTACATCTCTATCATCAAAATTGCTTTCGCCTTTCTCATCCAACTTATTAATCGCCTGATAAGCACCTATCACTTCTCCTGCTGAATTGGTTACCGGCATACACAAAATCGACTTTGTAATAAATCCTGTTTCTTCATCGACCTTGGAATTAAAGCGATTATCCTTATACGGCTCATTGATTACAATCGTTTCGTTATTTCCAATTGTCGCTCCTACAATCCCTGTACCCTCAGGAACCACTAATTGCTCGCTATCCGATGCAACTAATGTCCAATATTCTTTCTTTTTCACATCCCAATACCAAAAAGATGCACGCTCTGCATTGACCAACGTTCTACCCATATCTGTCAACAATAACAGTGTTTTCTTAAAATCCTTTTCATTAACCAACTGACTCATATAATAAAAAATCTGTTCTAACAATGCTTCCGCTTCCATTGGTTTCTTACCTACCATAAATATCCCTCCTGACACACAAATCATGCCAATTCATTCTAATCCATCTCTATACAAATCCAAACCTCGTGAAGCCTACATCAATACTGAAACAAACCAACGAAATTATCTCTCAAATAATTCAAAGACTGTATTTGATCTTCCGGTCTCATGTTCTCCACCAATACTGTACACTGATCAAAATACGTTCGATAATACTTTATAAACTGATTCCAATCAATATATCCGGATCCCACAGGCATGTGCAAGTCTCTGTTCAAATCATTGTCACTAATATGTATATGTTTCAAATACGGAGCCAACATTTCCACCCAATCTCCCATCGGAAAACCTGAAAGAGAAGCATGCGCATAATCCAAACAAACACCATAATTCGAATACTTACACAAACGTTCCGAAATCCCAAGCAATATCTTTGGAGATGTGTCAAACATGTTCTCTAAATAAATGTGTATCTCCGGATACTCTTTTAACAATTCTTCCACATATTTTGCTGTCTTCCACACCACTTTGCAATCATAGGAATCGCCTGTCAACATTGGATTGTAATTGGTGTGGAATACCACACCACACACCCCCAACTGTTTCGCAATCTCCATGCTCTGTCTCATCCGCATCTTGGAAATGTCAGCAATCCTTTCATCATCACTAAATACAGCAATATCAATAAACGCACCATGCATAGTACTCCCCTCCGGAATTCCTGCATCTAAATATCGCTGTACTAATTGCTTTCGCATTTCCGCATCATCTAGAACTGTAGCCTCATAAAAATCATTTATTTCAAAACCCACATCATATCGTTGTTCAATCGCCTTATATTCGGGCAACTTTTCTTCCTTTGAAACCACCATAAACCTTCCCATTGAATACCCCCGTATCCTTGTTGAAAATGTATTAATATTTTATCATGAATTACATATATTTCCAACTTAATTTATTATTAAACGCACTTCCAGTTTTTGTATATTTTGCTTATTATCTAAGCCTTTTTTGTCATCTATTTACAAATGCTAATCATTACTCAATTTCACCTTTATCGATTCTGCCACTTTACCTGTTGACCTGTAAGCAACGGATAAGATACTACGTGTTGACCGTCCAGATTTTCCTTATACATATCCACTGCTGTTATCTGACTATTATCATACGTCTTGTAATAATATATTCCCTTTTCGCTATTACAACAGGAAGAATATATCGTTATCTCATAGTCCTCATTTTCACCCAAAGATACATCATTACTTCCCCATGTATTTTCCTTTTCCCTCACAATATGCACCAAACCTTTTTGCTGTTCAACCGCACCTAAAATGTGAAAGAACTGCCCAACACTCTCCATCTCTCCTTTTCCACAAACCGAGTTTTCCTTCGCAAACACGGCTCTTACAAATCGCGACACCGAAGACAAATCTCCGGGTAATCCAATTGCACCCATCCCCTTACTATAGACCTTCAGCGGAATGTTTTTCGAAAAGGAATTCACCGGCATTTCTTTTGACAAGCTCATGTAATTATTCAGTCCAAATAATTGTTGACGAAACGGAGGGTTATTCGTCAGCACTCCTGTTGGATTCGGATACACCCTCATCCCTCCTGACAAAGTTTCCACTACGATACTTTTCTCTTTATCTGAAATCATCCAATGAAGCGGGGACAGTGGCAAATCTGAACGAAAATCCTCTTTCATAACGTTAATCTTTAATAAGACTTCTTCCGCATCCTCCACGCAAGCACATTGACCAAGAATATAAGGAATGAATTCAAAAGGAGAAACATTTTCTTTTTCAGGCACTTCTTCATAATAGCAGGCATTCCCTTCAAAACTCAAACCTGCCATACCAAGACCTTTTTCATTGACCGCATCATAATACAACGGATAATCTTCCACAACATATGCCATTCCAATCATTGCATAATGACTATTCATATTTTCCGTCTTTCGAAAAATAAAAGGATAGTTTCTGGGAGTAATCGTTACTGACTCCTGATAAGAATATTCCAAATCCAAATTTCTTCCAAAATAGTGATCCTTCGTAGAAAATGAAATTGCTGTACACATAAGAAACTCTTGCATAATGAATTCACAGCGATATCCACTACACATTTTCCTTTCCTGTTTTTATATAGTGTCATCAAAACCATAAAATCTTATACCTTATCTTTTACACCCAAAGATCTTTTACATTTAACAACAACTCTCGGAACATTCAAAAATTTTCATATAACAAAAGGTACGTCTCAACATACAAAACATCAAAACGTACCTCTATCAATGTTGTTTTAATAGCCCATCCTATAACTCTTCCACAATATGTTTCAAGCCATCTGACATTTCTTGCAAGCACTGTGTCTGTGCAGAAATTTCTTCTGAGGTTGCCGCAATTGTAGCCACCTTCTGTGTAACATCTTCAATATTTCCAATCAAACCGCGAATGCTTTCCACGCTACGATCGATCTTAGGAATAATGTCCTGAGCCTCTTGGTTATTGGCTTCTATCGATGCATTCAACGATAATAAGTTGGTCTGATTCGCAATACCTGAAATTTCAATATTACTCTGTTTATAAACCTCAACGAAATCTGCAATTAATTTCAATGATTCTGTCAACTCATCACAAATCATAGAAATCTGTTGTACCTCACCTGCCAATTCTGTTGTTTCGTTAGCAGACGCTTCATTGGCCATATTCAACTCAATCGCAGTATCATGAAGAGAAGCAAACTGTTCAAATACTTTTTCTAATGTTTGATTCTTTGCTTCCTGCATTTCCTTATCGCGCTCATGCATCTCACGAACACTGTTGCTTTCCTGCTCAGCCAAATCCTTAATATAGTGGATACAGTTTTCACGTGTATTCACGTTATTGAAAATTGCACAAGCCATATCCTTACAAGTTTCATAGCCACAACAACCACAGTTAATCTCCTTGCTTTCTGCAGTATATTTGTTCATGTCTTCAAATATTCTAGTTAATTCTGCACTTGACGGCTCATGAATGACAACTTGTTTATTCTCATAATGGCGAATAAAATCATTCAAATCCAACTTAGAAAAACTCTTCATCAAATTTGCTAATCTCTCTTCCGGCGTTAAGCCTTCTGTTACCCATGGACTGGTTGATTTCTTCTTTTTCTTCTTAACATTAGCATCTATGCTTCCAATTGTACGCATCTTTGATAAAGTCATTAATACGTCATCCGTATTACGTTCCGGCTCTGTCGCAGTTCCATAGATACAACCCTTTTGACAATTCAAAATGTCCACCATAAACGGCAACTCTTTTCTTTCACGAATACGTTGCGAATATTCTTTTAGATAATGATATGCTTCACGCTCGCCCTCTACCTGGCGAATCACGTAATCTCGGCCCAAAAAATGTTCCACATTCTCACGAAGACCTCCTGGCATAGGATAAATCGCACCCAAACCATATTCTAATTCATCATTGTATTCCGAAGCTGTACGATACGCACCACCGATATACTCCATCATTTTGGCATAGGTTACATTGTATTTCACATACCCATTTGTATTCGAATCCTCAATTTCAAATTTCTTAGCAATACATGGACTCAAAAACGCAATGTCATCTGTCACATTCAAATATTTCTTGGCATAAATTGCAGTACACATCATTGGACTATGAATTGGTACCAGACGTTCTATCAATTCCGGCTGATACTTTTCTATATAATTCACAATAGCCGGACAAGGCTGCGAAATACCTCCGGTAAAATTATTCTCAGTTATGTACTTCAAATATCCCCAAGTAGTAATATCTGCACCATATGATACACTATACAGATGATTTACCCCTTCACCCCAATTCAAGATTCGCATATTATTATAGCATTTGTCACAATATTTTCCAATAAATAAGTCATTTTTCTACATTATACCCTAAAATTATTTTTATTTTCAGAAAAATTGCCTTTCGGTATGTGTTGACAAGTCTTTATTTCATGCCAGATTTTTCATTTTGTAAATCAAATACAATATAGCAAACACCAACGGCTGATGCAGCATATAAACCAACAAAGAATGACGCCCTAACCATTCCAACCACCTGTATTTACCTGTTTCAACCTTTTCTAACAAGTTCCCTTTCATCACAATTCCATATAAAAAGTATCCTGTCATAAACAGAAAAAACCATGGAATAACAGAAAAATAGTCTGCAGAGAAAAATCCCGGTTTCATAAATCCCAAATAAGTTGTGAAATCATTAAGATACCAAGACTCCGGCACACGCAACAGATTCCAATTTTCAAATCCGAGGTATCCGTAATTAACATTTCTTGTCACAACAAACAAAATAAATGCTACCACAACACCTATCTCTCTATTCTGGTGCGCAAACCATTTATCCAACAAAATCATAAGAAGCATACAACTTCCCAAAAGAGTCAATATCCCAAAGATAATTACACCGCTTGGCATAAATAATTTGGTCACTATTGTAATAATGCATCCGGCTGCAAATACAGTTAATCCGCGTCGCCATTTCTTTCTGCCAAAATTCCAACAAAAACCCGAAAGCAGAATAAAGAGCCAACATATACTCTGTTGCCAAAAATATGCAAAATCTGACTGAAACCACTTCCAATCAAGACCAAAGATATATACTAAATCCCATGTTCCATGATACAATATCATACTTATTAAGTTGATGCCTCGCAGACAATCCAAACCTGCATACCTTTTTTGATTCATGAGTTAACTAACCTCTATTCATATTTTTCTTCATTACGTTATATGATGACTCACACCACTCAAGTATATTGTCCTATCCTAAGCAATGACACATCATTTATATTCTACAACAGCGTTTAAGAATACGCACGCATAATATTATAATCTGATTCATGACTTTTCTTCATGACTTATTCATGAGAATTCTTCACTTTTACCGATTTGTCCACATATATTTTCACATATTCACATATTTGCTTGCAACAATTACAACTTCTGTGTATAATAATTATGCATTTTTTTGTAAGCTTTCAATGTGTGAAAACCATTATTTTGCATTACAAACAGATGCACTATACTTTAAGAATGAAGGTACATGTTTATGGAAAGAAAAGTAGGAACTATATCACGTGGTATTCGTTGTCCAATCATCAGAGAAGGGGACAACTTAGTAGACATCGCTGTAACAAGTGTTATGGAAGCTGCCCAAAGCGAAGGATATGCATTCAGAAACCGCGACGTTGTTGCATTAACAGAATCCATCGTTGCCCGTGCACAGGGTAACTACGCATCAGTACAGGATATCGCAGCAGACGTTAAGGCTAAGTTAGGTGGAGAGACAATTGGTGTTATCTTCCCTATCCTTTCTCGTAATCGCTTTGCAATCTGCCTTAAAGGTATTGCAATGGGTGCAAAGAAAGTGGTTTTGATGTTAAGCTACCCAAGCGATGAAGTTGGTAATGCACTTTTGACTTATGACCAGTTAGATGATGCAGGTATCAATCCATATACAGATGTTTTAACTCTAGAAAGATATCGTGAATTATTCGGTGAAAACAAACACGAATTTACAGGCGTTGATTATGTTCAGTACTATTCAGATATTATTACAGAAGCTGGTGCAGAAGTTGAAGTTATCTTCGCAAACCAGGCTAAAACAATCTTAAATTACACAGACAGTGTGTTGACATGTGACATCCACACAAGAAAGAGAACCAAACGTCTCTTATTAGAAGGTGGTGCAAAAGCTGTATGTGGTATGGATGATATCCTTACAAGCTCAGTAAACGGCAGTGGTTATAATAAAAACTACGGTTTACTTGGTTCTAATAAGTCAACCGAAGACACAATCAAGTTATTCCCAAGAGAGTGCCAAGGTTTAGTAGAGGATATTCAAGCCCAATTGCTTGAAAAAACCGGTAAACACGTTGAAGTTATGGTATACGGAGATGGTGCATTCAAAGATCCTCAAGGCAAGATTTGGGAGTTGGCTGATCCGGTTGTTTCTCCTGCATTTACAAGCGGACTTATCGGCACACCAAACGAGTTAAAGTTAAAGTATCTTGCAGATAATGACTTTAAGGATTTAAGTGGTGCTGAATTAAAAGAAGCCATTGCTAAGAGTATCCAGTCAAAGGATGCAAACCTTGTAGGCAATATGGCATCTCAGGGTACTACACCTAGACAGTTAACAGATTTAATCGGTTCACTTTGCGACCTTACAAGCGGTTCCGGTGATAAGGGTACGCCTATCATTCATATCCAAGGCTACTTCGATAACTTTACAGATTAACAACTTTAAATTGCAGGATATCTTTTTACATCCGGTGTAGCCAAAAGAACACAATATCTATAGGCAATATCACAAAACTGTGATATTGCCTTTTTGTAAAAACGGAGGGTGCTAATGAAGAAATATACAGAAAAAACATATTGGCTTTTTTTGATAATCTTTACTTTTCTATTATTCATAATATCATTCTCTTTCCATATCAACATCGAGAACAGAGAACAAAAAAACGGTTTCATTACAATCTCTGAATATCAAGTAGAAAACATTCCCGATCCTGCTACACCACAAGGAATCCGACAAAGATATACTTTAAAACCAGATCTGTGCGAATCTTCCTTTTGCTATTTAGTATTTTACTCTGTTCATCAAGAAGTTACAATTTCCATAGATAATACGGTTGTCTATTCCATGAATGCAGATGAACTCAACCTTTTCGGACACACACCGGGTACTGTCTGGAATATTTTTCAACTGAACGAAACAGATCAAGGAAAAGAATTTCAGATTGATTTCACACCTATATACCCGTCTTCTATTGATATATTTCCAACACTATATTATGGTGATCGCTATGATATCATTCGCACATTATTGATACGTGATTTTCCTGCACTTTTGCTGAGTATTATTTCGGTGGTGGCCGGCATATTTTATATCGGTTTTACATTATACGCATCCAAAAAAGGCCATTCAGACAACAATCTTATTATGCTTGGTATGTTTGCCATTATGATTGGTTTATGGAAAATGTCAGACATGCTGATGTTTTCATTTCTAAGCGGAAATCATATTATATCCGCTTATCTTCCATTTTTCACACTACTACTTGCCTGTGTTCCTTATAATATTTTTATTCGCAATTTGCACTCCACCAGCAATCATTGGGCATGGAACATCCCTTGTATAACTTGCTATTTATGCATGCTTTTGGAAATTTTACTGCAAATACTACATATTGCAGATTTTAGAGAAACGCTTCTCCTTACACACATCTCTATTTTTGTAATGGTACTTGTTATTGTAATCATGCTAATTCACGAAATCCGCACATATGGTTGGAGCAAAAACATAACAAGAAATGTCTATTGCATTATGGGTTGTATCGTAGGACTTATAATCGATACTATCATTTATTATGCCACCAAAGCGCAAGGAACCCTATTATGCGGAATCTTCGGTTTTGTAATCTACATCTTTGTATTAGGATGCAGTTCCATGCAAGAAATACGAAAATTAATAGCGATTGGTCAAAAAGCAAAACAGTACCAAAAAATGGCATACCATGACGAGATGACAGGTTTGTTTAATCGAACTGCATATACAGAATATATTGAAAAAGAAGATTTTTCTCCTGATCATATGATTGTAGCAATGTTTGATTTAAATAACCTCAAAAAATGCAATGACGAATTTGGACACGAGCAAGGAGATATTTATATTACTACTTGCGCAAAACTTATATCCGATAGTTTTGCAGATATCGGCAATTGTTATCGCATAGGTGGAGATGAATTCTGCGTATTAATGAACGATATCGATTGGGAGATTTGCAAAAACAGAGTTTCTGCATTTTACAACAAGATAGAACATGCAAACAAGAAACGACCAATTTCTATGGATATGAAAGTTGCATGTGGATATGTCATGTACGACAAACAATTAGATTATAATATTCAAAGCACTATCCGACGAGCAGATAAAATGATGTATAAAGAGAAATACTCCATGAAACAACAAAACAAAAATCCCCTATAACTTCTCTAATACTTTCAATACAAATAAATTTCCATGCAAAAGGTGTTACTTTCACTCTCCTATAACGGAGAGCGTAAGCAACACCTTCTCTCTACCATATCAAACCATCTGAGTCAAAATCAAATTCAAAGTCAAACTCATTGTGTTGTTGCAAATTCTCTTGACGTTCCTTATTCGCCTTAGACTGTCTTTCCTTCATTTTCTTTTCAATATCTTCCTCAGACGAATCCTCTTCCTGTTGTTTCTCTTCTGTTGTCTCTTCTTCTGTTGTCTCTTCTTCCGTCACCTCTTCTGTAGAAGCTTCTGTTTCTTCGGTAGAATCTGATTCCTTTTGATCTTCCGATTCGGATTGTTTTTGTTCTAACTCATTAATCATTGCTTCAATTTCTTCCCGCAACTGCTCAGCCTTCTTACTATGTCCTTCGCCTTCCGCCGTCGCGCAACCATTTTCCAACAAAACTTCTCTTGCCTCATAAAGGACTGTTAAACATTCATCTACATAAGTCGGATTTTGATACGAATCTTTGATTGTAGCTAACATAGTAAGTGCTATATTAATACGAATAGCGCACTCCTTCTCTTCAGGTGGATTCTTCTTCAACGCCATATTATACGCCTCTATTGCATCCAGATAATTTTCTTTTTGATAACAAATATTACCCTTGTTATAGTAAGCAATATACGGCTCATTCCAATTAAATACCATAAGAGGTTCCACAATCATCGTATAATTTGCATTTTTATAACAATATACTATTATTCCATTATAGACACAATTGAAAACCAGCTCAACACAAACCAGTAACATCATTATATAGATACCTATTAGAATTCTTTTCTTCATGTTACAAGTACCCTTTCTTCCTTTATCATTTACTCGTAAATCCTCTCATGCAATCATCCAAACAACGAATTGACTGTTCTGCATTTTCTTTTTACAAATAAACTACTTTCCTTTTATTACAAACGAAATCCCATACAAATAATAACATCAACGGTATTACAAACCAATAATAAATATCTGCGTATCCTTCTTTTGATTCCATATCTTCCGTCATTTCTAGATTATTTGTCTTCCTTTGTAAATCCCTAATTTTGCTATCTAAATCTGACTGCTTACTCATGTGAATATAGTCAATTCCGAAATCTGATGCAATACTTTTTAGGTTTTTCTCATCAATTTTGGATAATGCCAACTTATGATTATAATCACTGTCATAATAGTACAGATACTCTGCATCTTTTTCTTCCTCATAATAATTAATTGGTTTCATAGGAGCACCTTTTTCAGTTCCATAACCTAACACTGCCCCATCATCCACAAATTGCTTCAATCCATTATATGACTTTAACGCCTGACCACTGACAATTTCGCCATCGCTGACAAAGAAAACAATTCTATAATTATTTCTATCATCGTCCAACATCTTTTCCATGAACTCCATCGTTTCATTAAATGAGGTTCCTTTCGCTCGATACTCGCTCGGACCTCTCAAAATTCCGATTGTTTCTATTACCATATTGGCATCCACGGTATATGGAACAAGTCTTTTTACAGTATTATCAAATGACACCACTGAATAAGATGCTCCCGGAAACTGCTCAATAATATACTGACAATCAGCCTTTACCGCATCCATTCGCCTGCCTTTATCACCATAATCTTCCGCCAACATGCTCAATGTGTTATCCAAAACAAACACGATATCCACCTTCGGCATCACAGTCGGTACATCTCCATCACGAACCATGATTCTTAGATTAATAACAAACAAAAGAATTACAATGAGAATCTGTCTTATATAATTCATCTTGCCTTTTCTCTTCATAACCAGGAAGAGAATGCATATGATTGCCATCACCCATATAGGAATAATAGGGTTAATTATCATGCTATACCTCCTAATGTACTGTATAATCTATCACATTTACTAGAATTTCAACTTTTTACATATTACAAAATACACACCAATACAAATCAACATCCATACGAATAACTCTTCCGGTCGATCTGTAATCTGAGTCTCTGTCTTCTTGACACCAACTAACGAATTCTGCGTTTTCTTAATATCTTCAACTAATTGGTCATAAGCTTTCGGTGCTGTGTTCTTATAGTAACCACCACCGGTACTCTCCACCGCAAGCTTAAACACATTCTCATCCGTCACCTTTTTGGGTGCAATCGCAAATACCTTCACTTCATTTTTTTTGCAAAGTTCTGCTGCTTGCTCCAGCGACACGCAAGGATCACCATACAATTCATTATCTGTTGTAAAAATAATCATTCTCGAACGATCTTTATTGTTCTCCAAATCAGGAAAACTGTATAGTGCAGATGCTAACCCATCCCCAATTAGAGAACTACCTTCATCAGCCAAAGTTCCCTCATATATGTAATAAAAAAGATCCCAATCCGTATCATTATTTAAAATGTCCCAATCATCTCCCTGGGCAATATTATTTTTGAAACACTTCTCTAACGTGTCCAATGTTTCTAATACATATTGATAATCATTTGTCAACGGAACAAGCAGTACAGACTGACCGTTAAAAATAGTGATTCCAAATCTCTCACCATCCAGCTCTTCTACAACCTTCTTTAACTTATCGCACATGTCCAGATTAAGTTCATCTACCGAACTTGAAACATCCATACAAAGGAAGATATCACGATTATGAATTTCCGGACTGATTGATTCAACCTTAGCCGGTCTTGATAACATTACAAAACCGATACCAACAGCCACCAGAATACTTGACATCGCTAATCTGCACAAAATCTTGTACTCTCTATACAATTTTTTAAAACACTCCGTCTCTTCAATAAGACTAGTATTGGCTACTCTCTTACCATTCTGATATTTCTGTTTCTTTTTGAACCGTAGTAAACATAGAATAATTATAACCGGTACACCAATATACAAAACCCATGGGTTCATTAATGCCATTCTCTTATTACCATCCTTGTCTTATTCATTGTATCGTAAATACTACCATCCTTATCCAGTGAAAATTCCGGTGCATAACACTCTTCAATCACTGAAGATACACTTGGCATATTCAGTCGTTCAATTTCGTTCAATGTGAAATTATGAACCTTCATACCTGTCAACTCGTATACAAAACGTCTCAAAATCACACTGAGTTTCTGATACGCTTTTCGATTTGACAATTTACCAGTATGACATTGATTCTCCAAATCATCTATCATAGCACAATATTTTTGTTTAATCTGTTCTCCTGTCAGTTGCGTTTTCTGTGGCAATGGCTCTTGAACCGGCACAGGTCGTTCCACAACTTTCTTCTTATTTCGCATCTTCAAGAATACAAGCAATCCGACAACTCCAATTAATATCACTAACATGGTCACACCCACCGTCAACCATACGGAATAGGAAAACATGTCTTGTAATTCAACTGTTATAGGCATATTCAAACCTCCCATTATAATGGTTATTCTTTTCTCTTGTCTTTTTAACAATCAACCATCATTCTTATGCATCCTACTTTACCGACTATTTGCGTACCGATGACCTTCTAACAACTCTACAATTTTATCTATCATCTCTTCTTCGCTGTCAATCTCTGTACTAATAATCCGATACTGTAGCAACTTATTTTCATTCTCATCATCCAGTTTCTGTTTCACTTCCTGTTCCATCTTGATTAGTTTTTTATTTTTTAAAATAAACTCTGGAACATAGGTATTTTTCTCCATATTAAATGAAGTTTGAACCTTCTTGTTCTTTTTTCTATCTGCCATTCCCGCATCTGTATATTCTACATCTCCAATGCGAACAAAAAGAACATCATGCCTTCCCACTAATTTCTTTAACGTGCTACTGCTAACATCGCGAATGCCCGTTGCATCACTAATGACAAAAATAATCATTTTCCGCCTGATATTCTTAACAATATAATTTAGATTTTTTTCCAAATTCGAATTATATCCTTCAAATTGTTCCTTATCATAAGTTGTAAGAATACGCTCAATATTATGCATTCCCATTCGCAGTGGATGATACTGAATCATACCGTTACGGTTATATAATGCTCCCACATTATCGCCGTTTTTCGCAGCAAGATAGCCAACAATCCCACCTACATTTAATGCTAAGTCTTTCTTAATCTCCATGCCCTTACTGTGAGCCATCATTTTCTTCCCGGAGTCCCACACAATCAAAATATTGTGTTTCTTTTCGGCAATATAACGTTTCACAAGCATTTTTCCACTTCTTGAAGATGCTTTCCAGTCAATATCACGAATATTATCGCCCGGTATATACTCTCTCAAATTCTCGAAGTCTAATCCATTTCCTTGATAAATGGACTTATACGAACCATCAAAGAGATTACTACTCTTCTTGCTTGCGTATATATTCACTTTTGCTCTAATTTTCGTCACATAATTCATTATCATGGTGTCTGTATTGCTCCTACAATCGCATTAATAATCTGTTCTTCATTCACTCCATCTGCCACTGCCGCATAATTCAATGAAATTCGATGTCTCAACACACTCTGAATCAAAGTTTTCACATCATCCGGAGTTACGTAATTTCTACAACGCATTAAAGCTATGGCTTTCGAAACCTCCATCAATGCAATCGCACCTCTGGTACTCGCTCCCATAGTAATGTATTCGGCTAAGTCCGGTGCAATAAATTTCTTTGGATATCTGGTTGCATCAATAATAGAAACTATATATTTCTTGATTGCATCATCTATGTAAACTCTCTTTGTCAGTTCCTGCAAATAACGCACATCTTCTAATGCTGCAACTGCCTGCTGTGTCTTGAATACATCTTTTTCCATACGGTTCAAAATTTCGAATTCCTGATCCGGATTTGGATATGTTAAGTTCTCCTTCAACAAGAAACGGTCCAACTGTGCTTCTGCCAATAAATAAGTTCCTTCCTGTTCAATTGGATTCTGCGTTGCAATAACAGTAAAAATCTCTGGCATCGGATAAAGCTCTCCACCAATCGTAACTTGTTGCTCCTGCATTACCTCTAGCATCGCACTCTGTGTTTTTGCACTAGAACGGTTAATCTCATCTAACAATACAAAATTCGCACATACCGGACCCAATTTTGTTTCAAACGAATTGGTTGTATAATTCAAAATCTGTGTTCCTATAATATCACTTGGTAACAAATCCGGTGTACACTGGATTCGTGAAAAACTTCCATTAACTGCTTCCGTCATTGTTTTCGCTGCAGTAGTCTTCGCAAGACCGGGAACTGACTCTAACAAAATATGTCCGTTACAAAGAATCGCAGCCAAGAGAGACATTCCAAGTCTTTCCTGCCCTACCATTTTTCCATAATAATAGGTTGTAATTTTATTAAAAATCTCTTTCGCTCTGTCAATTTCCTGCTGGGTAATTTTTGTATTACTTTCCATTCTTTTAAATATCCTCCTTCATCATCACGACCATATCATTGTCGCCTGTACACATATTCTACAACATAATATCACAAATAGTTGCAAAGAAGATAATATTTTATTAATCTGTCGTGGCTTTTACACTCGTTTACACCCGATGATACATTAACACCTAGAAAAACAATTTCTGATATGATAAAATAGTGACACTTATTGTTGTAGAGGAGATACTATATGATAGACACGCATGTACATATTGGTGGAGATGCAGCAGGATTTCATATGAACGAAGAAATAGTACTAAAATCCATGGAACATTGTCAAATGTATCCTTTTCCGACGAAAAAATGTATCCTTATTTTGAACTGGCACAGAAATACAATCTGCCGATTATCGTTCATACCGCCAATGACGAAGTAGCTAATCCATTACGAGTATACGAAATGGCATGTCGTTATCCAAATCTCATATTCATCATGGCTCACATGGGGCTTGAAACAGACAATAAGCTAGCGGTGGATTTGATGGGAAAAGCACCTAATTTGTATGCGGATACAGCATGGGTTCCAATAGAAACTACGCTAGAAATAATTCGCAAATACGGAAGTGAACGTGTTGTATTTGGTAGCGACAATCCTATCGACGGTTTAGATACTTACTTTTGTAATCCCAAAGGTGAACCTAGCCTTTACAGACTGTATTTTGGCGAATTGAAGGAAATGATAAGCCATGAGGATTATGCAAATCTAATGGAACAAACTGCTTCCAAAATTTTTGGAATTCATAAATCTTAAAGATTACCGCAAGTTACAACTTTTAATTCATTAAAAAGTCTAACTATGTTATAATAGCAATTTAGAGAAGGGGACTTATATCAATGTAAATACATTATTACAGGAGGGTAAACTATGGATAACAAGAAAAGAAAACTATCGACCTCATTTATAAAGAATATCATTTCTTCACTCGGAGTAAATACCAATAATTTCGCACTGGTAAAGCATTATGGTAAATTTAGCATCGATATGGAAGATGCTAGAAATGCAATGATGTCTTATGATAATGTGGATATTTATTACTCCCATTTTGCCAACAATGAAATGGTTGGAAGTTTTGAACCATTCTTAACAATTGTAAAAAATTGTTATCTCAAATATTATTCTGATAAATCAATTGATGAATATTTATCTCTTTTTAATATTTATTCTCTTCACAAGCCTTTTTTCAAATCATACATCGAAGCTGTGGCCTGTGAAAGATATGAGCCATATATTCTTAACGATATCGATTATGAAAAAAAGAAAATGTTTGAATCTATGACTTATATTATTATTGAATTAAGTAAGAAGCATCCTATGCTTATTATAATCGATAATATACATATGGTCACCAAATCAACTATTGCATTTTTAAAACAGCTAATAGATAATCCGGATAATAAAAACATCGGATTGTTTGCAGCATATAATGATTTGAAGAATGTGCGTTCTATTGACAATGATGAATGGAACCAATATATAAAAATCGCAACTACAAAACATTTTATATATGAAGGTGGCGTTTATGAAAGTAAAGAAGATACAGAAGAACCTAGTAAGTTTGTATTTGATAGTAAACGCGCTTATGAATATCTACTTAAATTAAAGTTGATGTATTGCGTGGTAGATTTTGAACAGGCAGATTTTTATTTGCAAAAAATTTACGAAAAGCTTTCTAATGAAAAAATGAATATCGATTTTACATGCAAGTATGAATTATTTAAATTATATACACAGGTTTTGATATATTTAGAGGATTTTTCAACTGCGTTATTGATTTGTGATAACTTAAAAGAAATGTGTATGATTAATCCTCAGCCTGAATTTGAATATGAGTATCATTCTTTATATGCATATACACAAATTTACAGTGGAAAGCCCGAACATGCCAAAACAAGTATCGAAAGGTGCAAAGAGATTGCATTGGAATTAAATGACGAAAACTATATTTTCAAGGCAGATCTGTTAATGTATATGTCTAAAATGAACGGATGGCATAATATTTATCTTCTTCCAAATGACATCGAAATCGCAGATTCTTTCCTAAAAAAAGTAGAAGAACAGGGATATATTAACCATCTTGCATATCTCTATATCTATGCCTATGATAATGATTCTCAAAAATACAAAAATCTAAAGACAAACGAGGAATATTCTGAAAAACAAGCAAAATTAAACGAGGGTATTACATTAGCTGAAAAAATCGGTAATTACTGTCTGATACAAAAAGCCTATCAAAAAGCTATTATGATGTCATCTTCTATCGGATTGTTTAATATCACTCAATACTATTACAATAAAATGATAGATCTTATAGATAACGAATTAGTTTTGGCTGATATTAAAAACGGACAGGGATATGGGTACTGTACTTGCAGAAAGTTCGAAGAAGCCAACAAAAGTTATAATACAGCACTTTCTATTTTTATGAAACATGGCGATATAAAATCAGCCGGTGAAACGCTTTACAACATGGCATTAAATTGTATTTTAGCAGGTGATTATCATAACGCATACAATTATTTGAAAATATGTATTCGTATTGTAGAAAAAATGCGTTTAAATGATTTACGAGTTTGCAATTTAGCTAAACTTTATGGACTTTTAGCACTAAGCAGCTACAGACTTTCATATGAGTACGACTGTATTTTCTATCTTAATACCAACAAAAAGTTTTTAGAGCATATTATTAATAATCGTACTTATAGAGATGCAAATAAAATAAATCGAGCATTTACAGGTAATGACGATGAATTGTACCTTCATTATCTAGTCAAAGGACTACTCGATTATAAGAATGAGGAATACGAGAATTCTTTAGACAATTATAAATTAGCAGAAAAACATTGCTTAAAGTCTGATGGTAATCTCTTCTTTAGTTTTGTCCAGTTAAAAATTGCAATGGCAGATACTTACAATAAACTCAACAGAAAAGCAGATGCCTTGCAAGTGATTGATGAGGCACATAAATTCGCAACAGAAAAAGACTACAACGATCAGATAATTGCTCTTAACAATATGAAAGAAACCGGAGAGTACGTATTCGAACCAAAAGAACTGCCACTTAATAATTATACTTTAGAAGATGCTAGTGCATTACTTGATAAGAGTAGTGTAATCGCACAGCATCAAGATATGCAAAACCAACTTGAATTCATTTCTATTTGGCAGAACATTCTCGAAATCCATGAGAAAACAAAAGAAGAATTAATCAATACAGCAGCCAATTCTTTTATGTTGAATTTCGGTCTGGATTCTTTCTTGTTCATTAAATTTTATGAAGACTCAGCAGAAGTTATGTTTAATGAAGGTTGCCTTGAATTAACAAAGAAAGATATCGAGATTTTACGAGATTATTTTGAAAAAACCAAAACCGGATTTGTCACTGCCAAATCAGATAAAAACTATGATGACTACAAAAAAATATTGGATATGTTTGGAATGGATGTACTCTGTTCTATTGTCTGCAATCCATTCTTTGAAAACGAGAAATTAGATAGTTTGTTTATTAGTTGTATTTATATGAAAACCAACTGGAGTATGGAAAATTACCGTTATCTTTTGAACGAAAGCGACTCAGCAATTTTCAATTTGTCACTCAGACAGTTGTTGTTAGCAATTGATAAAATTGAGTACCTGAGTAAAATCAAACAAATTAATATAGCCTTGAAAGATTCTTCATTTACTGATTATTTAACAGGACTAAGAAACAGAAATGGTTTCTACGAAAAAGTCAATTATTTGATTGATAATTCAAGTGATACACCACTAAGTTTAGCTATACTTTATATTGATTTGGATAATTTCAAATACTACAACGATACTTTCGGACATGATGTAGGTGATCTTATTCTAAAAGAAATCGCAGCGATTTTGAATAATTCTGCCGGAGAAAATGGTTTTGCCGTAAGATATGGTGGAGATGAATTTTTAATCATTCTTATGAATTCCACAAAAGAGGAAGCACTCGCAACAGCAAAAATGACCTTGGATACCATTTTAATGAGAAACGGTTTTGCCCATGAAATTAGCATTCTACTTGAACAACAGGTTGCTATCGACAGAGAAAAGAAAGTTTCCTGCTCAATCGGCGTTTCCTTCTCTCCTAATGTCCGTTCCAACCACGAACTGTCAGAATTGATTAAAAATGCAGATTCCTCTCTATATTCTGTAAAACATACAACTAAAAATGCAGTTAAGTTTTTCGAAGAGTAAACGAGAGATAGACGAAAAAATGACCTTGACAAAACCCATTATGGGTGGAGTCAAGGTCATTTTTTGGCTATTTCATCCATGAGCAAACCCTTATAAAAATTTCTTTTCCTCTGAAAAATAATCTTGATTCTTATTTGATAATTAAGAAAGATTGTCGCTTGCCACATTCTTCACCTGCGGCAGGTTGCATAAGCAACTTTTTCTGCTCCGCCACAGTGTGAGCCTTTAGGTCTTATCTCCTCTTCTATAACACATTTGTCTGTATTGCTCATTTTCAATCTCTTCTTTCAATAAAGGAATCCCAAAAACTAAAATGAATAAAATAATAAACATAGTCATCACACCTCCCCAAAAATAGAAATCGTAAAGTGAATTTTTAAATTCCTCCGTTTTTTCCCAAATTTACTTTTTCATTTGACCTCCCTTTCCTTGCCCGGTCACAGGTGTAATCACATTACTATCCACCAAAAGTTTTATTAACTTAAATCTACCCGAAGTTTTCAGCCCCATGATATCTTCTACCATTTTTCTTCCAAAACAAACATCTTTATAGCCCAAACTTTTCATAGTTCCGTAGACTATTATAATTGAAAAAGTGGATCTAGTTTTAATTCGTATAATACTTCAATTGTGCATCTGCGTCTCTCCCTACATACATAACACGGATAACAGTGACAATGTTTTCCTCATCATTTGGTATATACAATACCAAATAATTGTCAACTGGCATTACACGAAGCCCTCTACTTTTCCATGGCTCTTTCTCATACACTCGGAATCTCTTAGGAAAACTTTCAAGTCCCACGATTCCTTCCTCTAACCTGTCAAGCTGACCTGCCGCATTCCCCGGAGCCATCAATTCAAATGCAATATACTCAAAGATACCTCTCAAATCGCATTCAGCCTGTTCAGTCGTTATCACTTCGTATTTTATCATAAACCATAATCTTTGCGAATATCAGCAAACGTCTGTCTTGCAGGTTTCGTTTTTCCTTCAAGCATATCCGCATACCCCTTCTCTATTTCTGCATATAATTCTGTTTCCGTAAGTTCTTCAACGCTCAGTGGTCTCGCTGTCGGTATCTTGACTTCAAAAGGAAGTCCTTTATGCAAAATAATCTGCTTGTAAAACATATTAATTGCGTTGGATGCCGGAATACCTAGTGCGGATAATATATTCTCTGCCTGCTCTTTCACATCTGGCTCTATTCTTGCGTATAAATTAGCTGTTTTCGTTGCCATAAAATATCACTCCTTGTATTTTAAATTTTAGTCTTTGCCATTATTTATTACATTATACCGAGATGTGCGTACAATAGCAATACATTTTTACTTGATAACCATTCGACCACCGTAATGTGAATTTCTGTCGAATGTCCACTGATGCGTATGCCCATATGGCAAAATGCTACCTTTGTGCTGACCATTCCACATCAAAATTAGATAATGACTTAGCACCACTTTATAATACTAATAATATCTCCTGGCTTAAATGCATCTGCATTCTGATAGCGTAAATTTACTGTAGGATTTAAATAGGCAGAATAAGCCAACGATGTTAAAATATTAGAACTTTAGCACCATTATCTTACTACGAATTTATCCTTATAGCAATCGCCAAATATAACTATATAATCCTGTATTGATATGTTTTCTTGTTTGTTCACTAATCCCAAAAACTAAAATGAATAAAATAATAAACATAGTCATCACACCTCCCACAAATTAAAACAACCAGAACAAGAATCATTTCCTGTTCTGGTTATAATAATACTCTTTATATTATACGATAAAAATGCCTTGGATACATTTCGCAACTACGTTGCCTGTACCTTTTTTATTTACTGGATTTGGCTAGGGTGTGAACTGTAACACTACGTTCATTGCTTAAAGTGACCATTTCTTTCGACCAAGTTTGTTTACCAAGATAATAAAATTCAAAAAATGTCAAATAACATGCTCTTGTCCCACTCAGAACAACAAACTCTGCTGCTCGTACACCTCAATCTGAGAGGAAACCATAACATCTTCATCTACCCCTCTCGTATGTTCACCACGTAGATATTGCATTCCTCCACGCAAGCTTGCAGCAACCAGGTTAAGGACATAAATATTGTCAAATCTGCTGTAGATGGAATCTCCACCCAAACCGGATAAACAGATTAACTGGGTGTTGGTTTTTTTCGCCATATCCATAAGCGGTTTCAATAAATGAGAAGCATTTGTCTGTGCAAATGGATTATCCATAACCAAAACCTTACCTTCATTTTTATCTGCAAATATGTCAGTTTCATCCCGTCGCATATAATGAAGCAGGCTTGATAATATAACAAATGCAGACAGGAATCCTTCACCACCAGAATTTCTTGCTACCTCTGCCCATGTAATCGGATACTCCCGCTGCTCCTCAATCTTATAGAGCTTAATCTGAATATTACCAATTCCCACAATAGTATCATACAAATTCTTCGTTGTAATTCTGCTGCTAAAATAGTCTGCCGCATTCTCATTGCGCTCATAAATCTCAATACCAGTCCGAGTCAGCTCATCCATAAAATCTTCCATTCTTTGCCTATACAAACCTTCATTTTCTTCCCAATCCGGTATCTGCAATCGCAACATCTTAATCTGGCGCTCACGGATTGTAATTGTAGAATTATTGTCAATCATCGCCATATTACTGTGAATGTCCTTAACGTAATCTTCCAAAAGACCTTCGATTTTTGACTTTTCCTTCTCTACTAGTGCAATATCCACTTCTAATTTCTCCATCTGACTGTCATAGGACTGAATGGTAGTATGCAACTGTTTCAAAACAAACTCCGCATGTTCCACAACAGACACCATTGCCTCCAAAGGTTTTCGGTAATAATCCTCATGATATATATCCTTTTGCAACAGTTTGTTCAGCTGTGCTTCCAATCGGTCTTTCCTCTTTTTGCATTCCTCTGTCGCCTCACGATAATCTCTCCGCATACCTCCACCAAATTTGCGGAGCATTTCTGCATCCATTTGTGCAAAATCCTCTTGCCACACAACCGGTTCTATAATCATAAAATCTTGGTACTCCGCAAATGCAGTCAGATTAGCTTCTATACTCTGCTTACGCTTATCAGCCAGTTTACTTTCCTTTTCCAGTTCTGACAACCTATATTTCAGACGATTCATTTTCGCATCAAAATCAGCAGTATGAATATCTTCCTTCGACAATGGTTCCTCATAACCACATTGCTCATAAATCCCTTTTTTCTTATCCTCTATTTTACTTTTGAAAACAGCAATCTCTTTATCTTCCTCTATTCGGAATGATTCCTTCATCTTCCATTTTTTCTGCTTGTCTTCCAGCAAAATTTCCTGACGTTGCTCCTCCTGCTCATTATAAATGACCATCTTCCAGTCACTTTCTGACAAATGATATTTTCGACGCAGTTTATCTAACTCATTTCTTTCTTTTACAAGAAGTTTTCCTGTTCGCTCCTGTCGTTCTTCTAGTTCCTGCAACCGAGAGGACATTTGCGTTGTAATTGCCTCATATCTAGTTTCTATCTCCTCCGGTGTCAAATTAGGCTTTCCTGCGTCAGGCTCTCCATAACCTTCAAAACGCATCTGTTTTTCCTTTAGCTGGTTCTCACAAACAGTAAAAGAATGTCGATCCCTTTCCAGTTTTCTCAACATTTCGTTATATTTTTCCTGACTGGAAATCGCCAGTCTCTTATTCTCTTCATAACGCTGTTTTTCCTGCTTGCAATGTTCAATATCTTTGCGATTCTTCAGATACTCCTGATAACTTGCACAAAACTGTTCATAATCCACTTCACGCCGTCTGCATTGTTCCATCTCCTGTTTTTCTGTTGCCACACTTTTTTCAAACATTTCCATGGTATGGATAAGTTTCTGAACCTCTTCCTGAATTCCATATATTTCCTTATCAAGCTGATCGATGTGCTCCTGCACTTCTTCCTGTTCTTTGCGGTTCTTTTCAAATCCCTCTTTTGACAATGTCTGATTTTTCAGAATACTTCTACGTTCTGCATATTCTTCATACTCTTTCGCTCGGAATTCAATTTGCTTCTGCACCTTATTCATATCCTCTTCTTTTTGCGTAATCAGCACACGAAGTGCCTCTTCATCCAGAAGTTTTTCATTAAACCACATAAAGAAACTAATTCCTTGAAGATTCAGCATACTGCTCTCTTCTTCTAACAACACTTCCTCCAATGCTTCTCTTGGAATAATTGGAATCGGAAATGACGTATAGATTTCTTTTCCATGGGATTCTAGTTTCCTCATTTCCTTTCTTGCCAAAATCAAGGAATACGGCAGAAACGGCTGTTTTCTGATAAGTTCTGTATTCTCATCCACACTATACCCATTCTTATCCAGCCAGTTCATTCCATACACAGGATGAAGTTCTAATTCCGTCAGCAGTTCCTTGAATTCCTGTGGCAATTCCAACACCTCTCCGGAGGTCAGTTTCTTCCATTCCAGCTTTATTGCATTTTTCTCCTGTTCCAGAGTCTGCCGGCTACGGTCAATTTCCGAAAGCTTTCGTTCTGCCACTTCTAACAACTTATCTGTATTCCAAAGGACAGAATCTTCCACTTGCAGGTATCTCATTATAGTCTGCCGTTCTTTTATCTGTTCATCAAAATCCTTACCTTTCTCCTGTAGAATATGTAGCTGTAATTCCTTATGTTTCTTTTCATTCTGCCTATCTTCTCGATTTCGTTCACAGTTCTTTTTCTGTTCTGCCAATTCTCCCTGCTGACGAATATGCTGATTGTAACTCCTTGTCAGGTCTTTCAATTGCTTTTCATATTGTTCTTTCTTAATATCCAGCATTCCCGGTGCATAATCTCCCAGAATATTTCTTGAAAAAGATTCATTGTAACTGCGGTTAAAATTCTCCTCTTTCTGAGGAAAATTCTCCATTCTCGTCCTACACTCTGCAATCTTTCCAATCAGTTCTTCAATCTGTTTCTGACAGTTTTCTTCCTTCAATTCTTCCTGCTGTTTAAGTTTTTCTGTTTCCTTATACTCTGTTTCTTTTTTCTCCTGTGCGAGTTTCGTCTCTTCCAACCGCATCCGATAATGCTTCTTTAAACAAGCTCCAAGCTGTCTACGTTCCGGTTCAAGCTCCTGTTCACTGATTCTTGACACCTCTATCTTTTGTGTCAAAAACTCATACTCTTTCCATTGCTCATCCACAGCGTTCTGCTGCTTTGCACACGTATATATGTGCAAAATTCGTTCCACATTTTGTATCTCTTCCTCCAACGCATCCATCTCATCCTGTATCATTTCCAAATTCCCACATCGAATCTTCAGTTCACCCGACAACTCATGTAGCTCCATGGATAATTTCTCATATAAAATGTGTGCAATCTCTCTTCTACAATCCTGACTCTGTTCCTCAAGGTTTGACAGCAATTCCTTCGCGCAAGTTTCTATCCGGCGCAGTTCCTGCACAAAGCATGCAATTCGATTCTCTAGTCCTAGGACATTCTTTTCTGCCTGCCGGTACAAATCCGCCTTTTCCTCCACCTCAATCATGTCCTCTTTGAATTTCAGAATGGTATCCCTGCGTTCAATTTTCGACTTATTGTCCTTATACATACGGATATACTTTTCAATAATTGTCTGAAACTCTTTCATCCGGTTCTGTTCTCGTTCCAACTTACTTTCAATGGAGGTCAAAAACCATTTCTCAATCAGTTCTTTTTCATTTTTGCAATCGGAAAACAACTCCGACAATCCTGATTCTTTTTCATTGACCTTACGGATAATCTTTTCCCATTCTTTATAATGAATCTGGTATTCCGATAGTTTGTCAAAATACTGTCTGGACTGGGCATAATTGTTCATATCATAATAAAAGAATTTCTTAGAGTGATCTTTTTTATAGGTCTCAAATAACTGCCTGCACGCATTGAAATTTTTCAAAACAATCTCTTTGGACGACTTTTCCACCACCGGAATATTATAAATGTCCTGCTCACAGCGTGCAGGATACTCACTGATAAAATTAATAATTTCCAGCGGTTCTGAAGACTGTTCTTCTGATGTCTGGCTTCTACGTACCATCATACCGGTAAGACAGTATCCCGCCCCCTGGTCAAGCGCCCATTCCACCATAATAAATGTTGGCTTGGACGTCGTAAAATAGCTTTCAAATGGTCTATCCTTTGTCTTCCGGTACTGTTTATGTACAAATGGTGCTGTCATCATCTGCACCAAAACCGACTTTCCTCCTCCATTTCTAAGGGAAAGCAGTGTACTTTGACCACCTAACTGAAATGTTTCATCACTTACACGAATCGAATTGTTATTATAATTCAGATTAATCAATCGAACCGCATTTATTTTACTCATTGTCCCAACACCTTTCTGATTCTCTGATAGTTATTCTGGTTCAGAAGATTCCAATCCATTAGATTATCCAACTTCTTCGTTGTCTTAATCATTTCATCCTCTTCCACATAGTCAATCAGACCCTGCTCCTCTAAAAACATGAAAATTGCATGTAAAAAACCTTCTTTTGTCGTTTTCTGCCTTGTCCCTTTGTCATCCGAGCGTAACGCTTCGTAAGCTTCTAACATATTGCGAAATGCAATCCCTTTTTGATCTTCCTCTTCTTCCGTATTATTCTCCACACCTTCCTTCAGACGTTCCGATACGCAATTTTGAAGCTCACCAATCCTTATGTATTCCCTTGACTTACTACTACTTCCCTGTCCATCATAAAACTCTACAAGCAATGTTAAAATGACAAACTGTGACAGGTAAAAGTCCTTATCCGTTCCTGTTGATTTACACAATTTTCTTTTTAGTTCCACCTTCGAAAAACCTAAAAATACATTCTCTTCTTTGGGTATCAGATAAATCACATCTCCATACCGTTCCACACTACATTCTGCTTCTTCTGCCTGTGATTTCACCAAATTCTGAATCTGTTCTTCTTCTATGTATGCTCTATACAGCCTTTTCTCATCATCTTCTCGCAATTCATGATACTGAAGAAGATGATAAAATATCTGCTGACTAATCCTGATTTCTCCTATTTCGTATGCCATATCCTTACTACACCTCCACCATAATTTCTACATTGGAACAACGAATCGTTTTCTGAACCCCATTATCATCACATACGTTCGAAAAAGTAATTCCTTGTTTATCCTGTGTTCTGGAAATATAGATTTTGGAAATTCCTCGTTTCTTTTCATCCTGATCCACCACATTCAGCACCATCTCATACAACTGAAATTCGAGTGTCTGTTCTGTAATATACTCACTCTTTTCCTTGCGAAGAGTATGTAGATTGATTTCCCTGCTCTTGATTAATTCCACCATAATTTCTTTAAAAATATCAATGCTTGGAATTAATATCTCCATTCCTGTTTTTTGTATTTCTTCTGTTGTTTCCTGCTCATTCTCTTTTTTCAGAACTTGCTCTTTATCCGGTCCATTCTCTCTTTCGGCCTTTTCCTCTTCAAGTATTTCCTTTATCTCTTTCAACGTAACCGTTCCTTTCTCAAAGGCTATATCCAGAATCAGATTCAGACTCTTTTCATATTTTGCAAGTTTTTCCTGCTTCTTTCTTGCTATATCTTCCATCCAACCTTCTTCATCAAAATCAAGAATCTCTTCCTCTTCTTCCACCTTTTTCTTCCGAATCGGTCGCTGCAGTTCCATCGCCTTATTCAAGTTATACATTTTATCCGGTTCCTTATAAAACAATGGACGCAAAAATACATCCAACTGTTCCAATCCCGAAGCATCTTCCAGTATCTTATCATACAACTCTGTCCTCAAAGAAAAGCGCTGTATCAGTGACATCTGCGCCAGTAATTCCAACTCTTTCTCATACAGAATCTTCAGGTCAAAATGAGAATTCAATATTTTCTGATGTTCGTCAATTCCCTGATTCAAGTAACTTTCTATAATTCTCAAATTATTTAGCTTTTCCTCATCTTCTTCAGACAGTTTTTTCACATTAATGTTCTGTTCTTCTAACTCCTGTGCTCGTTTTCTTACTGTTTCCCTATAATTCTTGAATTTCTGCTTTGTCGCATCAATCGTTTCCATATTCTCTTCTAACAGCACTTTGTAATCTGCCACAGAATAATTTAATGCATTTCTACGAACACGTAGCATCGCTTCCTGAATCTTTTGCAGCTGAATCCGAAGCAGGTTAAATACATTCTTAATGTCATCCACCGCTTTGTCGTAGCTTTGCTTTTCCAAATGCAATCGAAATATAATCTCCTGTACCGTCAATTTCATATTATTTTCAATTTCCAATGTAGATAACAACAGATTATAACCATCATCCGTCAGATAATAAGAAGTACGTTTCAAATCAGAATCCACATACACAACTTTGTTGGCAATATAACTGATATTCATGATCTTATAAGCTCTCTGCTCAAAGTCATAGCCATCAAAATACATTGCTTTTCCTTCATTGGAAAGAATCACATTAATAATAAAATCCCCTATTTTCTTGCATTCCTCATAGGATATACTCTTATGAAAATATGTTGTATTCAAATAATCCAAAAATGCACCCACATCATCCATTGTACAATTTTCTTCTTTTAGGGATTGTTCCATTATATAAAGCATCAGTGAGAATATCAGATTTAACTGTTCATCCACCTTCATGAATCCATAATTTTTCCATATTTGTTTCTGTGCACTATTCTGCATCAGCAATCCATACATTCCCACATGTTTCATTCGTTTCGGAAACTGCTTCAAAAATTCATACTGCATTTTTTCAATACCTCTCTAAAAGTCTGTTATGGATAGGATTTCCTGTGGTATATATCTTCCTGAATTTAACAATTGCTGCATTTTTACCATCTGCTCTTTTGAAAAGGAATCCCAAAATAATGTACCTATATTCTGATTCTGTCCCGTTTTCATTGGAGGAAGATTCTCTTCTCCTATCGTTATTGCTTTTTCGAGCATTCTCAAATAACCTTGACAAAATGGCTTTATTTCACATTCTTTGTCATAGGTAGCAGCAAGGTTTTCATATATCAAAATCCCCTCATAATCCATATCACCCAAATAATATATAACATTGTTCCGTTCCCTCATATAAGGTTCTGCACACAATGAAAAATCCCGAAACGCCCGAAGAATTCCTTTACCTGCTCCATATATCAGAGTTCCAATTGTCACTCCTAATATCGCATCATTGCCAGACAACAACGCTTTTCTCATGCTGTAAAAAGTATCTTTGTTCTCCAAAATCAGCATATTCTGTGGCGTTATTCTTGTATGCGTGTAATATGCAAGCGGTTCGGTCGTCTCATACATATTCAATTCTTCCAATGTAATTCCACATCTTTTCAATATCTTATTGCCCGGTCCTTCTTTCAGAAATTTCTCCCGATGCCAGATATCAAAACTTCTCTCATTCATGGATTTTGTAATTGCGAGTTCACTACGATTCGTCTTCAGATACTGATTCAAAAGCAACAGCCACGGTCTGTCTTCTTGATATTGCGAAATATGCTTCATATAATAGTCCGTGGAAATAGATGGTACATATGAATATAATAATTCCTCTACTAATTGCGAATTATCTTCCGATTTCTCGATTATCCAGTATTCCTTGTATAGTGCCGGTTTCTTACCATTCTTTCCAGATGCCAGAACCGGCTTTATTGTCTCTTCCTTAATAAGGGATATCACTTTATCATGCAATGCTTGATAATCTTTTAGTCTATATTTTGTTTCTATTCCATCTAAACTGATACGTTTCATAGTTTGTCTCCCTATACCGTTTCAAATAAAGCTATCTTGATTCTGTTCTGGTTATAATAATACTCTTTATATTGTAGGATAAAACTCTCTAGTGGAAACGATATTTTCCCTTTCCTTTCCCGGCCACAGGTGTAATCACATTACTATCCACCAAAAGTTTAATTAACTTAGATGCACCCGAAGTTTTTAATCCAGTGATATCTTTTACCATCGTTCTTCCAAAACAAACATCTTTCCCGCACTTTAAAAATATATTTAATGCATGATTTACCGTCTTATCAGTAACCTTACTTGAAGATGATAATAATTTCTGTCGAATGTCCACTTTTGCGTCTTCAATGTCCACTTTTGCGTCTTCAATGTCCACTTTTATATCAAAGATTCCACTAATATGCATAGAACGATTATGAAGCTCATTTTTCTCATCCAACAACAAATTTCTTAAAAATAATTCCAAGTACTCTGTCGTCTCATGGATACCATTTTTCAAATCGTTATAATTAGCTCTAACAAGTGCATTTCTAAAATACCATGCATTTTCTGCAAAAATATCATTAGTTGTATCAAATCCAAGTGTTCTTAAGTATTTAATAAAAAATACAGCTGTGGTTCTTGTATTTCCTTATCTATAAACTATTTTGTTTATACACATATATTTTATTATACAACTGCTTGATAGGATTATACAAGTCGAGAGTTTGAATAAAATATAAAAGAGCCGAATTGCTCCGACTCTCTCAAGCATACATCCGCAAACATATACCCAATTACTATCTATGATATACACCTTCTACTGTTTGATGTGTATGCCCATATAACAAAATGCTACCTCTATGCTGACCATTCCACATCATAATTGGATAATGACTTAGCACTACCTTATAATTCTTTCCTTTCACAACCCTAATTTTTTCTTTATTATTTCCATTGTAACTTTATTGCACAGCTTTCCGCCATGTTCTCCAGCCTTTTGTAAAATTTCCATTTCTTCTTTAATGCAATCTTCATATACCCTTCTCGGCAAATTTCTTGCTACCATTTTCATATCTTCCAAACTAAATTGTTCTGGTATGATACCTTCATCAATCAACTTGTGAAACATTTTCATCACTCTTGCTTCGGTTACAACCATTCGTATATATTCTTCCGCCACTTGCTTTTCTTTTATCTTATTAGGGTCTTCTAATTTTTGTCTGTGATTTCGTTTCTGTGTTTCTTTAAATGACGGATTCACATACTTGAGAATATGCGGACCTCGATTTTCTTCTAACGCAGTCTGGTTCTTAATTACAATTCCTTCCTGCTGTTCTCCATAAGCAGGGGCATTTGCAAAACTGATACAATGTTCCCAACTTACAAACTCTCCATAATATAATTCATGCGCATATTCCAATCCAAACTCTTCGGCAAATTCTTTTACAAAACCTTGTGGTAACCACTGACCTGTTTTCGTATCATATACACTAAACAAATACCATTTATTATAGTTATTTTCATCATAAATGACCGAATGTTTTACAAGCCATTCTCCAAAGAAAATATACTCCGGATATTTCGCAAAGAGTTCTTTGTCCATCATCTGAACAAATGGCAAAAATCCTCTTAACTGATTACTAAAATCAAGCTCATTTCTACTACTGAAACATCGTAATCTATCTTCCTGCGAATCATAGTAAATGCTAGAATTGGCTCCATCTATTTTTTCAGTGATACTAATAATATCTCCCGGTTTAAATGCATCTGTATTCTTAGGTAATGTCAATGTGTCATCAACTATTACATCTGTTTCTCTAACCTTCTGTATTTCAATATAATGCTTCATTTCTTCATCACTCCTTTTCTCTATATTGCTCTGATTAATAACCATCAATTGTCTGATTGGGCTCGCTCCTGTTCTTCAACAAGCCTATCAAACAATGCTACAATCTGGGTAGCTGCATCTCGAGCAATATCCTCTGCACTTCTATCTTCCATATCAACACTTAGCACATAAATATCATTCATACCATTACACCTTCTTTCTCTTGATTATTCAACTATCTGATAGTATAATATAACCGTCGGTTATTACATAATATAATAACCAATGGTTATTGTCAAAGGGAGGATTTTTTATGCATTTTGTTCCTGAACGACTCATTTCATTAAGACAATCATTAGGGATTAACAAGGCAGAAGCTGCCCGCAGATTAAATATGTCCGCTATGGGATATGGACGATACGAGAATGGTGACCGAGAACCATCCTATCAAACAGTGAGTTTTATAGCCCAGACTTTCCATAGTTCTGTAGACTATTTGTATGGAATATCTAATGATAAGGATGCTACTATTTTAACCATATCAAAGGATGAAGAACCGGAATTATTTGTATTGGTTCAATCGGCAAGAAATGATAGAAAGTTACTGGAAAGATTGTTGGCGTATGCGGAGAAAGCAAATAAGAACTCAGAAAACAAATAATTTTTAGTACCAAAGTAGTACCATTAAACAGGAAATTTACAGGAATTTATCATTCAGTTAGAAATAATTTATTGCATGAAACAAAGACAAATAGGGAGAATGTCGAGTGACGTTCTCCCTATTTTCCTTCCAACCAAGAAGCCGGTTGGTATTACTCGAACTCAACAAACCATATGAAACGTACCCCAAATTACAGCACTCTCCAATATCCATTCTTGTTAGAACCTACTCGCTCAATATAACCGTTCTCTCTCAGGAATGCGACATTGTTCTGAATCGCAGTTTTTCCAATTCCAATTACAGACATCAACTGCGGCTGTGTAATATTGGGATTGTTCCGAATTTCTTCCATAATTCGTTGTCTGGTAGGATTTAACTTTTTAGTTTTATCCCCCACCTTTATTATAGCACAGGTGGGGGATAAAGTGGGGGATAAAATATTATTTCACAACTTTATTTCATCATTTTCTCATAATGTTCTATATACCCTTCTATTTCGAAAACCTTTTTAAACGCATCTCTAAAGCTATCGTAATCAAATTCTTTTATGTCAAATATATTTTGTCCCTTTGAATGTGATTCTCTATTCATATATCGGTTAAATGCTAAAAATCGTATTTCCTGCATCTCTGACTTCTGAAACACTTGTGGAAAATCTAACTTTTCAACAAAATTGAAGAAATATTCAATAATATTCCTCATACAATTTGCAATCAATGCCGGTGCTTCTATAATTTCATAATCAAAGCTTCTTAAACTTGGCCTTCTTACCTACACCTTTCTTTTTCAGCATCGCTTTGTATGCTTTCATTTTTTTCTTTGGAACCTTGAATGTTGCATTCGACTTGATACCTTTGAACGCATTCTTTCCAATCTTACCTGCAGTTAGTTTATTAGACTTAATCTTAATACTCGAAAGCTTCTTACACTTTGCAAAGGCCTCTTTTCCAATCTTCGTTACCGAAGACGGAATTGTGATGCTTTTCAAGACGCTACAACTATAAAATGCTTTGTCATTAATTGTCTTTACATTACTTCCAATAGAAATTGTCTTTAACTTCTTACATCCCATAAACGCATTCTTTCCAATGCTGACTACCTGATAACTCACACCGTTATAAGTGACCGATGTAGGTACTTTGAATGTCTTTACCTTCTTAGATAGCACTTTTACAAAGGATACAGAAAATGTTCGGGTCTTCGTATCAGCTTCAGTAACTTTATATTTGGCACCATTCACCTCAAACAGAGCACCTGTCGGCAGATATGATTGTGTTGCATCATTGCTGTCTTGATCACTACTTCCATTACCGCCGGTACCACTATTATCGTTGTTATCGCTGTCATTGCTGTTGCCGCTGTCACTTCCGCTTCCATTGCCGCTGTCACCACCTGGGTTTCCGCCACCGGTATTTTCACCTCCAGAATTATTCTGCTGATCAACATACGCAAGAGCATATGTTGAAAATTGGTCAGTTTCACAAGAGATGGTTTGATTTGCTGCATTATAAGTACAAGGAATGACTGTGGCTACTCCATTGTGCACTCTAATCATCTGGTATGTTCTTGTTACGGATGAATTTGAATTCATAAGTGAACTCGGCACTTTCAGCGTAATTGTCACCGCACCATCCATGTCTGTAATATTTACAGGACTGTCTGAGCCAATCTGCTTAAGCAAATCTATATCCAAGTACATTCCAATCGTAGCATTTCCTTTCTTGGAATCTATCAACTTTTTATCTGTCTGACTCACACTTGCAGAAATGTCCGTTGCTTCCAACCAAACCTTTACTTCTTCTCCATTTTCAAGTTTGGTCTTTTCTGCATCTGTCAATAACTTACTAATCAAATCGTCCGTAAGTTCTGCCAAATCTGCATTGCAGGCATTTTCTTCTGTCTTGTCAACGATTTCCATATTTCCGGGTTTTGCTACTACCGCAAAGGTCAAAGTCGCTCCGTAAGGTGGCAGCTCTACTCCATCACGGGTAGATGCCAATGTGGTATTGCCGTTTTCGTCGATTTCCAGATAGATCACAAAACCGTCACTTACTGTTAGGGTAATATCCATAGTCTCGGGATCAAAGTTCGCCAACATTTCCGTAGGAATAGTTTCTGTATCAAGCAGCGATACCACACCGCTCATACCTTCAGGCGCAGAAACGGTTACATCACCAACAGTCCAGGAGCCGGTACCAAGATCTATATAATAAACATTTTCG
>JAFQOE010000183.1 GCA_017395635.1 Lachnospiraceae bacterium
ATTTGAATTTGAAAACCACATTTTTATAAGTGGTTATTAACCCTCACAGGGTTTTAATAAAATCCTCCGAAAGCCTTGAAAATAAAGGGTTTATCGCAAAATGCTCACCTTAACTTATTATACGATTTCACTTACGTTTATTCTTCCCTTGGAAGCTGATAAGGGCAAACACAAGGGCAAGAAAATCTGATAACAAGATATAAGAGAATGTGGCAATCGGAGAACTGTGACGTATGTGCGAATATATTATACTGGAGGATTTATTATATGGACAAGTACATTTTTGATGAAAGTAATGGTTTATGGTATGAGTTGCAGGGAGACTATTATATCCCTTGTCTGATACTTTCCGAAGAAGAAACACAGCCTATCGGCTTATGGGGACAACGCCACAAGCAGTATTTGAAGGAGCATAAGCAGTTCCTTTATACTACAATGCTGATTAAGAGTACACTAAACTCCTACCTTGCAGATATTGACAGACAGGCAACAGAAATGATGTTTCGATTGGTCGAGCAGATGGCTGATAAGGAGGGCTTGACCGAACAATTCAAAGCAGAAAACCCGATGTTGTGGGTTGGAAAAATGAATGAGATACAAGCAAGGGCAAGAGAAATTGTCAACACAGAAATTATTTACACATAAACCAAAACGGCAGGGAAAACTCTCTGCCGCTTGTTCTTTTAAAGTTATAAATATTTCACTTTTCTATTGACATCCATAAGGTAAAGTGATATATTTATAACATCGCAAGTGCGAAATATATAACACAGGAGAACAACAATATGAATAAGAAAGTATCCTTAAAAGAAATTGTCGGAACTAAAATTGTCTATGCTATCATCCTCACATCCTATTATTGGATGTGGGCAAGAACCGATTGGAAAGACTGGTATGAAACGGTGCAATATGTACTTGGTGTCTTTCTCTTCTCTTTCTTTATTGTACAAATGATCCGAATTTCAAAGTATAAAAAAGAAGGCATCGACGAGATGGCAGAACAAAACTTGAAACGATGCGATTCAATTTGCTTAAAACTTTTTGTTGGTGTAATGGTTGTAGTTGCTTTTGGTGCTGCCATTCTTGGTCATGGGAATGTCGTCAGTACAGGATTTATTGGATGGATGATTGTGTTGTCGATTTTGGTTTTATCTATTATTCGCACAGTGATGTTTGTAGTTATGGATAGTAAGGGGGTATAATATGGCTCTCATTACCAAAATCAAAGAATATCGAGAGCGGGCAGGATATAAGCAAAGTGAACTCGCTGAGATGGTAGGCGCAAGGCGAGAAACCATTGTTCACCTTGAAAATGGCAGATATAATCCTTCCTTAAAGTTAGCTATGGATATAGCGAAAATATTCAATGTGACTGTCGAAGAATTGTTTGAATTTGTAGATAACGAAAAGTAAAGAAGTTTTTCGCAAAATAGCAGCGACTCCCTCTTAGTTACCTGCTAGATGTATTTGGTGAGGAGGATATGGTTGCAACCAGAATTCTCTATCAAGGTATTCATGCCGGAACTTGTATGGGAATACCGGCTACCGGAAAGCATATTAGCTTTGAGGCATTGGAGAACTTTAGGGTTGTGGACGGCAAG
>JAFQOE010000010.1 GCA_017395635.1 Lachnospiraceae bacterium
ATCACTCCTTGTATCCATTATAACACACAAGCACAAACAAGTACATACTAAAACGTAAAAATTTGACAAAAAAATAAGCCATAAATGGCTTAAATAAAGGATTCTTTATAATGTTACTAAAATACAAGTGTCAAAGACCCGAATAAGGTATAGTCCTTGAGTGTATTCTAAGTTTTTCTTGCACCAATACAAATTTACTACTATAATAAACTATATATATTTTAATGGAGCGATGCAGTATGAAAAGAACTTTTAACACTAGCGAAAAATTACTTAGTTTTCTGTATATATTAGGACTATTAGCGATGATTTCAATAATCGCATCTATCATAATCACTCGAAAAGAACCTGTGAGAGAAGCAAAAGTAGAAACCTTTCAGGATATAACAACTTCATGGACATTAGACCGAGATGGGACCCAAGCAGTAGAAGTAAAAAAACTTGGAGAGTACATGGATGCAGAAAGTGGAATACTATCTATATATTATCAACTTCCGGAATTAGACACAGACACCAGTCTCGTGTATCGTTCAAAAGATGTATACACAAAAGTATTGGTTGATGAAGAAGTAATTTATGAAACCTCTGTGCATGAATCACCCCTATACAACAAGTCTCCCGGAAATCTATGGAATATTTTGTACATAAACTCTGAATATTCCGGGAAGCTGTTAGAACTACAGATTTATATGGTTTATGATACCAATTCCATTACTGTAGACTCCTTATTTATCGGCGATAAAGCGGATATCATTTTGGGACTTTTTGCAGACAATCTCTCAGGTATTTTTATTAGTATGGTGTTAGCATTACTAGGAATTGTTTTGGTAGTTGTTGATTTATTGCCATCTTATGGTCGAACCAAAAAACACCACGGATTGTTTTGGGTAGGTATCTACTCAACTGTTGGTGGCGTATGGGGTATGATTGAAACCAATCTGCTACAATTTTGTTTCGATGACATGCGTATTTTACAACTACTTGACAATATGCTAATGATACTTCCTACTGTTCCATTACTTCTGTATTTACACACAGAGTATAACGCTTTAAAAAACAAGCTAATGTTTTTAATGACAGCTATTGGTGTAGGTTACATACTCATCTGTGCATATATCCAATACGAAGGAACAAAAGACTTCCATCATATGCTTAATGGTGGTTTGTACATTATGGTAATTACAGACTTCGTTATGTGTACTTGGTTGTTTATTCGTTTTATCAAATTAAAGATAGCAAAAAAACCATCATTGAATTGTTTTTGTATGTTTATGGGGCTATTTTCATGTTGCTCTTGTACTGTATTCGAAGTATTCCGATCTCTTAGTGTAGACAGAATCGACAGAGCAGTACTTATTCGAGTAGGAATGTTAATGTTGTGTATATTCTTTGCTATCGGTAGCCAAATCGAGACATACAAAATTGTAGAACAAGGACTAAAATACGAACTCATTAGTAAACTTGCATATTCTGATGGTCTGACAGGACTTGGAAACAGAACCGCTTATTTAGAAGAACTAGAGACCTATGCAAACAATACCAAAGAAAACACTTATCTAGGTGTTGTATATTTGGATGTCAACAATCTTAAAACAGTAAATGACAAGCTTGGACATGAATTTGGTGATGAATTAATCAAAGCTGCTGCAAAGATTATCGAGAATAGTTTTGGAACACTTGGAAAGTCTTATCGTATCGGTGGCGATGAATTCTGTGTCTTGATTCCCGGTATTGATTTGCAAGAAAAGTACGACAATGCATTAGATATATTTAATAATCTTATTCATGAGACTAACAATCAAAAGAAATATACCTACAATATACAGATTGCTCACGGATTCGCAATTTGTAAAGAACTTACAAGAGCGAATATAGAAGATACTATCGCAGATGCAGACAGTATCATGTATCAAAATAAGACAGCATTAAAAAACAACGCATAACTCAATACTGTAAACAAAAAACGCATACGCCCACATCGGGAATATGCGTTTTTATATATCTCTTTTATAAATTGAATATACTTTTTTCTCCGTACTAAACTCTGCCATAGCTACACTTCCTCTTCCCATACAACGACAGGCGAACTCGCATATCTTTTCTTAAAAATCCTTCTCCTGAACAGATAAATTGTATAAATGACCCACAAAGCAAAGAACACTGTAAATGCAATTAGTGCATTAGCCAATGATTTACTTGCAAAACCAAGCATAAACAGTAAAGGCGCAATCATAAGCATCGCCGGAAAATTCGAAAGAATATACAAGCTAGATGCCGGTGTACGAAGTCCCGGGTCAATTTCTTTCATCATAATCATACCATTGGATGCTGTACCAGTCATGGTTCCAAAGCTCAGCAAAAAGAATTCGTGTTCAAATCCTTTGAAGCATTCCTTTGCAACCTTACGTATATAAAGAGAGGTAATTAATGCACCCACAACACTTAAAATCACAATTGGAATAATATACTTCTTGATATCATTTATTTCAATTGCAGTCACACCAGCTACAATCATAAGATCAAATGCAAATCCGGAAATACGATCCATCTGATAGTTATTGATATATTCACGCGTCATCAACTCCGTCTTATGTAGTTGCTTTACAACCGATTTAATTATCATTGCGGCCAAAGAAGCCCACAGAAAATTAAATCCCCATGCAATACTGTTGGTAAAATTCGAAAGACTTCCCAAAATGCTCATAAAACCAAACGAAATCGCATACGCCAGAGCAACAAATCCAGCCTGTAGCGTGAATTTATCCACTGATTCATTATCTGGAATTCCTTGACGATTCGAATATTTATAAAATGCTGATTCATCAACCGAATACCCATGTCTAACAAAAAGAGTACCACGCTTTTTGTAAATATTAATATAGACCACACCAAGCACAGATGCTACCACGAATCCAATCGATGCAAGGGATAAACCAAAGCTTCCATTGCCTGCAAACTGTGCAGCCGGAGTATTGGTAAAGTTAATATCCCAGTTCAATGCATTTCCCGGTCCCTGACCAAATGCCAACGGAAGAATCAATCCACATATATAGGAAATCACGTTGTTGCTCTCACAAGTTAAAATGAACGCAATCAACGTAATACCCAATCCTACAAGTGCCTGTAACATATAAGCTCCACCTTGCAATGCACCAAATTCCATTACCTGAACCGGATTCGTCTTATGGTTGCTCCTCTCTGATTTGAGGCTCATCGCCGCAAAACCGATTCCCAGACAGTGATATGTGATAACCTGCATTACTTGGTTGTCTACCAAAGCACCTTCAAACTGTTTTACAAACAAATTCACAAACAATAGCAACAATCCACCCAATAGCGCAGAAGGAACCTGCGCTGTTCTAAGAACAGACACCTTGCGTCGCAATATATTGCCTATCATTAAGAAAAGTAATAATAAGCCAAACTGTACTAAAAATGCCCACACTACATCATAGTTTTCCAATGAGAAATCCCAACTTGCACTTAGAATCATCATGTCCATCCTCTCCATTTGTTTTATCGTTAATTGCACTTGTTCTTCAGCAATTTACAATAAAAATGGTAGCATATCGAGAGAGGGATAGTCAACTGAGATAGGGGTGGTAAGATATGGGATATTTTATGGGGTAACTTGTAACCTTTTTGAAACAGACATTCAAAAAACTTCTCTAACATTTTAAATCTATTCTTCTACATTTAATAATTGATTAATCTGATCCACCATTTCATTAATGGAATTTGCCTGCTCGGTCATATCTGTAATATCCCGAACATTACTTTCTACCATAGAATTAATAGACTTAAACTGTTCATTTTCATTGCGGATACTCTCTGCAATATCCTGGTTAATAGAAACCGTGTTTCTAATAACTTCTGCCTGTTTGTTATTTTTTTTCATTTAACGGTCAATTCTGGATATAAATGGAACTTGTCAAAAATAATTATCTAGGTAAAATAGAAACAGCAAGGAGAAACTGCGTATGAATGTTATTAAAAAATATTGGAATGATGCTTATCACTATGTATTATTGCTCATCCCTGGAAACTGCATATGTGCCGGTATCATATATACGATTGGAAAGATTGTATTTTTCCGGCAATTTAATTATTGATTCCATTTTAAATTATGATATTCCAAATAAATGCAAACCTTATGTAAAACGAATTGTAACAGGAACATTAACAGAAGTTGAGACTGTACCCTCCATTGACCTTTGCACTTTGTTTAGCAATATATTATCTAATGCAATCCGATGTGCAAACCAATGTACAGAATCCGATGAACCACAATTATCTGTGCGTTTTGACCACGGAACCAACTATTTTTCCATTACAGTTATCAATTCTGTTCCAGATGGCTACTCCGTATCAAAAGTGAAAAGAAATAGCCACTCCTTAGATCGAAACCATGGGTATGGATTAAGCAAAATACGTTTTATATGCGAAAAATACAACGGTACATTTGAACAAACCAATCAAGATAACAAGATGACAACTACCGTCTATCTTCCACTATAAAATATAGCAACTAAAACTAGGAAAGGTAAAACACCATGATTCAAATAGCAATTTGTGATGACAAAAAAATCACCACCGGAAACTTAGAAAATCTGCTAGAAACCTACATGAACGAAAAATCCTTAGAGGTAAATATAGTATTTTTCTTTTCCCCTTCCGCACTCTACAATTATATGCAACAAAATCCTGTGGACATTATTTTTATGGATTTGGATTTTGCTTCAGAACAGGAAGATGGTATTTTGTGGTCAACTCGAATTCGACAGGAATATCCACAAACACTGATACTTATATTAACCGCCTATGAAGAACGCTATAAAGAAGGCTATATCGCAAAGGTTTTTCGTTTTATGACCAAACCTCTTACAAAAGAAGAGCTTTATGAGAATATGAATGCCTGTTTAGAAGAACTGAATTTATATCAGGTAATCGAACTTTCCCGCCATGGAAACACGCACAAAATCCCGCTTCAGGATATTTTGTACTTTGCTGCTCATGCAGGCGGAAGTGAACTGAAAACACTTGCAACATCCTATTTTTGTGAAGAAAGTTTACTGCAATGGGAAGAAAAAACTTCTCCTAACATCTTCTTTCGCTGTCACAAGAAGTATCTGGTCAATCTTAATTCCATAGAGCAAATCAACAATCATACAATTCTTTTGGTAAATGGTGAAAAATTACCTGTATCCAGAAGAAAATGGACACTTTTAAAATCTACATACATTAAGTTTGATATAACCATGAAGGGGCGCAGTTAAATATGATATGATATGCGTCCCTTTCATTATATTTAAATCTGTACTTAAAATCGAAGTCCCTAAATATATTATTATTAAAATCTGTGAATTCTCTTTAAAATATAAGAACAAGACGATATAATGAAAGAAAACTATTAAAGGAGCGAATATATATGGACACCAAAAAAGAAAAGCTTCTGCCTCTATTTTTTCCTATTTTTTTCGAAGTTCTCCTGCTTATGCTCACCGGAGTTGCGGATACCCTAATGCTATCCTCCGAAGGTGACCAGGCCGTAGGCGCTGTGGGAACTGCAAACAGCTATATCAGTCTTTTTCTGATTCTATTTTCTGTCATCTCGTCAGGAATGATTGCAGTTATGACCCAGTACATCGGTGCAAATCGTCCGGATGTAGCACATAAAACACTTCGTTTAGGTTTACTTGTGAATCTGACAACCGGTATTATCATTAGTGGAGTTTTATTCTTTGCTGCAGAATGGATTCTGTGCACGGTTGGAATTGCACAAGACTTACTGGAACCTGCCTGTATCTACTTGCAAACTGTGGGACTTTTCAGTATTTGTAGCTCCATTATCCCTATCTATTCCAGCTATCTTCGCTCTATTGGGCATGCTGGTGCAACCTTAAGCGGTACTATTATATCCAATTTGATTAATATAGGCTTAAATGCACTATTTCTCTTCGGCATGGATATGGGAGTTTTTGGTGTCGCACTGGCTACCGGTATTTCCAAATTAATCAATCTGCTTTGGGTATGGATAGTCTCTCACCGTCATACAGAACACGTTACTGAATGTACAGATATATCAAACCATGAAATTTTAGCAAAAATCATACGTGTAGGCTTGCCTGCCGCTATGGAAACATCCCTATATAATCTTGCTATCGCTATGGTAATCAGCTTACTGAACCAAATGGACAGCACCGGCTTTCAGGCAACAGCACGCGCATATACCGTTCAAATTACCAATTTTGGATTCTGCGCAAGTTATGCACTGTCACAAGCCAATGCGATTCTCGTTGGCTGGCGAATCGGTGCCAAAGATTTTCAAAAATGTGATCAAGATACTCGCAAACATGCGCTGTGGGGAATCGTCCTAGGGGTAGGAACTGCAAGTCTGTTTGCAATATTTGCCAAACCAATTCTGAGTCTATTCACAAATGATCCTGAGATGATTGATTTAATCGGCAAGATTTTTTTCATAAACATTTTTTTAGAACTCGGAAGAGGACTTAATCTGGTATTCGGATATGCATTAAAGACAAGTGGTGATGCTACCTACCCAATGGTTATCGCCATCATTTTTTCTTTTCTTTTTGCAGTAGGAGGTACTTGGTATTTCGGCATTCATCTGCAATTACTTGCCGTAGGTGCCTATATTGGTATGGCACTTGACGAATGTGTACGCGCTTTATTCATGTTCCTGCGTTGGTGCTCAGGGTATTGGAAAAAGAATAACCTTCTTTCAAAATCCTAAGTTTTTGTACCTTTCAGAATCCATTAATATAATACAGAAACATATTAAAAATGGGCCCCATCCAATCGGATGAGGCCCTATCTTTACTCATTTTTCACATAAACTTATGCTTCTTTTGCTTTTTTCTTTGTAACAACAACGATACCACCGGCTACAATTGCAATCACTGCTAATATAGCAACAATAGCAACAACCGGTATATTACCAGCACCAGCCTCTACAAGTACAACTGCTGAAATTGCAGGCACATTAACGGTTCCTTCTACTGTATTAAGTATCTCTGTACCAGCTTTTTCACCGTTAACATACATATCCCACTTTCCTTCCGGAAGTGTAATATCTACTGCATCATTATTATTACCGTTATAGATAACTAATGTATCTTTTGCTTTTTTATCTGTGCTATCTGCAATTGTATAAGCAACTACATTTTTCTGTTCTACGTCCATAAAGCTAAGATTTGCTTCGATTTCTTCTGCAGTTTTCATGCGAAGTTCAGGATGCTCTGCTCTGAAAGCAATAAGTCCCTTATAGTACTCAAGCATATCCGCTGTAGCCGCATCATCCAATGTATCCCACTTAATACTATTGGTGTAGTCATTAATGTTATAACTGTTGTGAGAGAAATCACTTGTGCCTTCAATTGGCTTACTACGAAGAATTTCTTCACCGGATAACATGAATGGAACACCCTGTGCAGTATAGATAACTGCTGCAGAAAGCTTGTTCATGCTTAACTTCTGCTCCTCTGTAGCATCCGGAGCTGAATAATAAATCTTATCCCAAAGAGTCAAATTATCATGACAGCTTGAGTATGTAATACACTGATCCGGACTACCTGCCCAAGCACCAGGTGTTTTCTCGTACTGTGCATAGTTAATACCTGAGTGTTTCACTGCAGCAACAACACCGTACTTAATACCCATTTCCTGTCCATCTTTACCTGAAATGAAACCATTATCATAGCTGTCAAATACGCTACCCTTAAGTGCATCACGGATATCATCACTAAATGCTGCCACACCAGGTACCTTATAAGTTACACGCTTAGTTGTCTGCTGATTTGCGTCAAGACCTGATGTTCCACCGGTCCAACCTTCACCTAAAACAATGATGTTCGGATCAATTTCATCCAATGCTGCTCTTACTGCATTCATAGTCTCCTGATCGATACATCCCATTAAGTCGAAACGGAAACCATCCACATGATATTCATTTACCCAATAAAGACATGAATCAACAATATACTTCTGAACCATGCTTCTTTCAGTAGCAGTTTCATTACCACAACCGGAACCGTTTGTATAATTATCTCCCTGCATACGGAAGTAGTAATCAGGAACCGTATTATCAAGACATGAATCCTTTGCAGTATACATATGGTTGTAAACTACGTCCATAATGACACCAATGCCTTCGTCATGGAATGCCTGAATCATTTGTTTTGCTTCCCCAATTCGAACTTCTCCTTTATATGGATCAGTTGAATAAGAACCTTCCGGAACATTGTAGTTCTTTGGATCATATCCCCAGTTATACTGATTTGATTCTAAGTTAGTCTCGTCTACAGTCGCATAGTCATACATTGGCATAATCTGTACATGAGTAACACCTAAATCATTGATGTAATCTAAACCTGTTTTCTTACCAGACTTTGTTGTTGTTCCTTTTTCTGTAAGTCCTAAGTATTTACCTTTGTTGTTAACTCCTGAAGACTCATCAATTGTGGTATCACGGACATGAAGCTCGTAAATAACTGCATCTGTATTATCAGGTACGGTTACGTGCTTATCCTTATCCCAACCCTTTGGATCTGTACTGTCTAAGTTAACAATCATACCTCTGTTACCATTAACACCTACTGCTTTTGCATAAGGGTCAACAGCCTCTCTAGTCTGACCTTCAACTGTTACAGAGTATGTATAGTATACTCCATGCTGGTCACCTTCTAATTCATATACCCATGTTCCCTGAACATCACGTACCATGTCATAGGAATCAATTAGACAATCACCATCACCTGCTTCATATAAATTCAATTTAACCTCGGATGCAGTCGGTGACCACACACGCAAAGTTGTTTTGTCAGCCGAATAAGTCTGACCTAAATCATCACCGGTATATGTATAAATTTCTTCAAACGACTCAGAAGAGAACGCTCCTGAAATCTCTACCTTACAAGCATGATAACCTTCTCTTTCTACATAATATGTCTTAGATGCTTCTAATTCCTCATCCAAAATAACATATGCATCTGTTACTACACCTGCATTGGCACTCCAAACCTTCTGAATTGGATAGCTGTTACCCTCTTCGTCAGTCACTTTGTAGTAAGCGCCTTCTGCTTCCGGTTCAGTTGTATCTACTGCCTTAGAAGCTTTGAATAAAATATGCTTCGTAGTACCTTCAAATGTTGCTGAAACAATAATAGGTGTCTTGTCAGCTTCTTCCTCTGAATACCAAACCGTTGGATTGCCTTCTACTACATAAACATCTAACACACCATCTTTTGCTTTCGAAATATCTAACTCTCTTACATATTTTGTATCTGCCATACCATCTACAGACATGGAAAGCTTTATCACACTTTCTTTTTCATAATCTAGAAAACCTGCATGATATACCGCACCAAATTCCTGAGTTTCAACAATAGGATATGTACCACCCGGATTCTCTCCAAGCGCTGCATAGCACTGTACATTTTCATAATTCTCATTATATGCATAATAGTGTACATTTACCTTTAATGCACCTTCTGCATCATATGCGCCAACTCTTTCTGCTTCTGCGGCTTCAAAATCAAATGGTTCGTAACCTTCCGGTGGAGTAGTCTGGAACTCTTCCACTCCTGAAGTAAGCCAAATTTCTACCGTATTGCCAGTAACTTCTGCATATCGGTCACTTTCCACGTCTTTCGCTTCCCACTCATTCAAACGAACAATGAAACCGATTCTGGAACTATTCTCTGTACACTGGTACATAGCAACTTTACCGTAGCTGTCTTCAGCCATGAAGTCGACTGCTTTTCCGTCAAAACCTTCTTCCCAAATCCAAAGATTCCAACCATTGTAATTGTTATCCTCTCTTCCACCATAATGTACAATGAAAGTTGTACCAACTGCAGCCTGTGCTTCCATTGGTGTCCACATACTAAACAATGTTACAAATGGCATAAGAAAAGCCAACAAAAATGCTGTAAGTCTTTTTCTCATATTAAACACCTCTCCCTTTCATAGACTCATACGTCAACATTCTAACATATATTCTTATTGGGGAAAATGTTTGTTTTATCAGAAATATACAATTTTCGACACATCATTACTTATACCTGAATCTCTTTCTTACAGACAATTACAACAATTCTATATACTCCACTTTTCAAAATCATCTACAATGTAATCTGCATTTTCTGCCATATCTCCCTGTGGAGAAATATTAGATTTAACATAATAGGTAGCAAAGTCTACTGTCTTTGCGCCACCGATATCTGTTCTGGAATCATTACCTACAAAAAGCGTAGTCTCCGGTTTCATAGAGTACTTTTCCAATAAAATGTCAAAAAATCGTTTATCCGGTTTCTTCGTCTTAAAATCTGACGAAATCAAAATTCCGTCAAAATACTTGGCAATATCTAACACATGCATTTCATATGCAGTAAAAATACGCTGTGCGTTGGATAAAAGATAGATTTTTTTCCCTCTTGTCTTAAGGTCTTCCAACATATCCACCGTTCCCTCATATAGCCTTACATATTCAGTTGTCAATATACGAAAGAACTGACCTGCATGAATCGCTAATGATTCATCTGCTTCTACACCTTTTTTCAAAAACAACTCCTGAAAAACCTCTGTAATCTCAATTTCCGGAGACGCTTCATGTGTATATTTCGGATCCTGTTCCAATGTAGACTTCAAGTTAGTTTCTTTACCCTTTACTAATTCTTCGTAACAACTTTTTATCTCTTTTGCTGTGTAATGCGCTTGGTAATATCCATAAAACAAAGCCAATTTTTCCCACACATTCATGTCACCTTCATCTGTACGAATATCTACCAATGTCCCATACAAATCGAATACATATGTTTCATAATCCTTTGGTAATGCTGCCTTTTTTGTCTTTACTCCCATAACTTCTTTATCTCCTTATTAATTTTCTATTATAGACAATTGCGAAACTCACGAAAAACTGTCAATGTCTATTTTCTATTATCACTGATTGCTTGTTTATATACTCATCTCATACTTTAATATAATAAATAAATCACATTCTTTTGTCAATTTTTGTATGTAAGCATTTTCCTTTTTCTACAAACAAATTAAGCCCACAACACTTTCGTGCTATGGACTTAATTTGCTTATTTCATTCAAGCAGACTTTATATTCTGCGAATCATTAATCATCAAAATATCATCTACTTTCACATTGAAAACCTTTGCCAATACAATCAAATTGTCAATCGTTGGCAATGCAGTTCCCTGCTGCCACTTGTAAATTGCCTGTGGCGTAGAAAAACCAAATATGTCCTGCAAATCTCTCACAGAAAATCCTGCATTTTGTCTTAATCGACTGATATTCTGTCCTGTTCCTATCATATCTATTGTTGGAATAGCCATCATGTTCTCCTTCCTGGCTCGTGCCTGCGAGAGAACATGTGCTGTTCCTTTCTCTTTTGCCGGCTACGATGCCTTAAAATTATAAATTGGTTTTAATACTTCTATCACTTCTACGGACTCCGCAATCACATCTATGATGTCATGCAAGGACTTATATGCCATAGGAGCCTCGTCCAATGTATCCTCATTGACAGAGGTGGTATAAATGCCCTCCATCTCTTTCTTATATTCGTCCATGGAAAGCGTTTTCTTCGCATTTCCACGGGACATAACTCTTCCTGCACCATGTGGTGCGGAATAGTTCCACTCCGGATTACCCTTACCAACAGCAAGTACGCTTCCATCCCTCATATTAATTGGAATCAGCACTTTCTCACCCTTATGAGCTGCAATCGCTCCTTTTCTCAAAATCATTTCATCTGTATCAATATAATTATGAATGGTATGAACTCGAAGAGGGGTGCAAGATGTCCAGTGAACATCTTCTCTACACCGACCGAAGTGGAACGTAGAACAAACCCTCATGCTGTAAAGCGTCTGATTCTAAGTCAGATGTGTATACCAATTCCACCATCCGAGTATAAGTACAAAAAAAGAATACCGCCTACCCATCATTATGGTAAGCGGTACGATAAAACATGTATATATCGATATGTGCAGTTAGTAACTGCCTCTCGTATCTATAACACAATTTCCTCGTTGTTGCCTATCAATAGATGGATGCACAAAATATAAGCCCAACTCATGTGATTCGAGATGTGCATATTCGCAAACACTATTATATTGTCCATACCAACGATTCATTGTATTCATGTCTTTTTCCTTTCTGGAACTTCCTCGTTCCGCTTTTTTCTTTTCAATATGTCGTCATAATAACACAAAATATTTAGCTTGTAAATTATACCGGTGGTATAAATTGGAAAATTTCATCCTATTCCAAAAATCCTATATACTCATCAAACACATTAAACAGCATATCCCCGGAAACAACCGGAAGCTCTGCCGTTGTCTCACCAATCGGAACATATTTGTATAAATCCGTCGCTCTTGTCAATACCAAAACCGGAATCACATCATATTCCGGACCGAATATCACTTCCTGATAAGCGGTATATTTCGCAGCCTGTTTCACTTCCTCTTCTTCTATCTCGTCCTTCATTTTAAATTCCAGAGAAAATACATGAGACTCCGTAATCACAAGCACATCCGCATAGATGCGAATCATCTTGGAACGTTTGATTCGAAGCTCGAATACGATTTCCCAATCACCGTAGTCCACATGTTCTTCCAAATCAGTAAAAAGACCTAGCATCGTTTCTCTGGCATCACGAAAGGAATGAAACAAGCCCCTTGTATCATTGAGATTACGACCAATCCGCTTACAACCTTCCCGAAGTGCTTCAAACCATTCATCTTCCGAACATGTTAGAAATTCTGGCACTGTTGAATAATATCCACTGTACGCTTCCAATCCCATATGCGGACGAGTCTGACGGATGTAACCATGCCATCTGTAATCCTTATCGCAATAACAAAGATCATGAATAAATGGATAACAATACAGCAGACGATTCACAAGCTTCCTATCCGTATTCAATTGTTTCGCAATCTCTCTCGCCTTAATTCCCTCCGACTTGCAAATCAACGCATAAATGCGATTAGATAGTTCTTTTTCATTCATGGGACAATACCTACCTCACCAAATTGTTTTCATATTAGAAACTGTTAATCGCATTATACTACATTTTTTCATTCTTTTTGTCTTTTTCTTTTTGTTGCACGTTTTCTAAGTTGAAAATTGTGCTCCCAATAATCTTTTTTCCCCTCTTCATCTAGTGCTATCATTTCAAAATCTTTATCCATACCAAGCGAATAAAGAACAGCTGCATAAGCACCAATAGAAACGGTAGACACACCTTTTTCTATTGCTGAAAGTGTTGATTTACTAATCTGTGCCTTCTCAGCTAGAATCTCTGCTTTTATATTTCTACGTAGTCTGGCTTTCTTTATATTTACCCCCATCTTTTGCAATACTTGTTGTGTATTAGGTAGGAGGATAACTGTTTTTTTAGTCATATTTCATCCTCTTTTCTTTTTTATTAACATCCAATATATTGAATGTTACGCAATTTTCCTCTTGATTTATTTCTCATAATGTCATATTATTGACTCAAGAAATGGGTTTTTGTCGTGTACAGCCTTATGGCTCAAGCGGGTAGCTCGTTTCTTTTTTTATGTCTATAATATCATATAAATATTTCTTTCCATCTTCTGAGTGACGAATCAATAGAGACGCATGGAACACATTATAGTGGTCAACTTCTCCATCATTAGCATGCACTGGTATTGCAAAATAAGTGTCATAACGATACCATCCAAATTTTGCGTTTCGACTATGCTTTTCTTCATCGTTTGCTTTGTAGTTTCCACCGGTAGCAATCTCAATCATTTCAGGAATTCCCTGAACAGCATTCGCTTTAGCCTTCACATTTGCGCCTTTAAGGGAATATGTATATGCCGAACCTGTATATTCATTCGGAAAATCGGCTCCAATATAAATCTCCTCTTCCGCAAATAAAACCCTATACACCTCTCCTACATATTTCTTTAGGTACTCTTTCACATCCTTCCATTCCACATACTGTTTTTTCTTAAAAATAATGTCATGAATAAACACTATTTTTCTTCCGTTAAAATCATCAATTATATCCATTTTTCTTTCCATAAAAAAACCTCCTGTTATTCTCCCTTTTCGGGTAATAACAAGAGGATAGCATTTGTCAATACATTTTTCATTGGACGGTTAGTCCAAAGGCTACGCTACCAACGTATATAAGCTATTATAATATGTAATATATCGCTTATATGTTTCTACCTGTTCTCGAACCTCCACATCACAGGAAGGTTTTACAACACATTTCTTCACCAGCAATTCTTCCATATGAACTCCTAACAGTTCACTTAACATAAGCAAATGATCCACCGATGGTAAGATCAATCCTTTGTACCAACGATAAATTGGTTGTACACAAGAAAGATGTAAATACTCCTGAATCATCCTTGGTGAATAACCCGCTGTTTCTAACAAACGTTTCATCTTTGCTCCAGTTTGTTGCATATCTATATTAGGATAAGTTGGTTTTTTTCTCATTTGCATCCCCTTTCGACTTTCTTTCTCTTTAAATAAGAAACTCACAAAATTTCTTTGATTGTAACACAACTTCAACATAATTCATAACAATAAAAATACTCCGACACATCAACTTGATGTGCCGGAGCATCTCCCCCTACATCTTAGATAATTGTGAAACTCACAAAACATAGCTATTACTGTATAGATATAAAAAGTACCATAAGCAGGTGTTTCACAATCATCTACTATATTAAATCTCTTCCAACTTCTTCTCCAAGATTTCCTTAATCACAGCTGTATCTGCAGTATTCTTAAGCTCACGCATACAAGCACCGAACAATGCCTGCTTAGCCTTTACTTTACCACTCTTATAATCTGCGATAGCCTGCGCATTCTCACTGAATACTCTATCCATAACGCTTTCGATTACAGAAGCGTCTACCTTGCTGTCCAAACCATTTTCCTTGCAGTATACAACCGGGTCAACACCCTCTTCGATAACAGCAGTAAGAATCTTTCTACCGCTCATACGATTCACATCGCCGCTCTCTACCATCTTAATGATTGCAGCAAGGTCATCCGAAGACATCTCAAGATCACCAATCAACTTACCATTCTTACGCATAATACCTGCACAATCTGTAAGAATCCAGCCTGCAGCATTCTTCGCATCACATCCCTTTGCTACCACATCATCTAACAACTTACTTGCATTGTGGTTCTGGATAAGAACACCAATTTCCTTCTCAGAAATGCCTGCAGCACGATAATTATCTGCCTTCTCATCGATTTCAACTGGTTTTGCAGCCTTAATCTGCTCTAACCACTCATCATCGATAATGATTGGCATAAGATTTGCATCAGGGAAATAACGGTAATCTGCTTCTGTTTCCTTATTACGCATTGCGAAAGTCTTACCAGTCGCATCATCAAAACGTCTTGTTTCCTGTACAAGCTCTTCTGTCTCAAACTCCAATGCATCTACATGACGCTGATATTCATAACGGATTGCACGCTCAATTGCCTCGAATGAAGCCATATTCTTAATCTCAGAACGAACACCGAACTCCTCACTACCTTCTGGACGAACAGAGATATTAACGTCACAACGCATTGCTCCTTCTTCACACTCAGAGATTCCACCTGAACGGAACATTGTCTTTAACTTATTCAGATATACCAAAACTTCCTCAGCACTGTGGAAATCAGGCTGAGTTACAATCTCAATCAAAGGTACACTCGTACGGTTAAAATCTACCAAAGAAGCCTTACCAACGTGTACTAACTTACCTGCATCTTCTTCCATGTGAATCTGCTTGATACGAACCTCGCTTGTACCCTCTGAAGTCTTCAACGTTACAAGACCATTGGTACAAATCGGATGATTCAACTGTGTAATCTGATATGCACAAGGAAGGTCCGGATAGTAATAATTTTTCTTATCAAATGTTGTATATCTGCTAATCTCACAATTAAGCATCAAACCTGCCGTTACAGCAAGCTCCACTACACGCTTATTCATAACCGGAAGCATACCTGGCATACCGGAGCAAGCAGGACACACGCAATCATTTGGCTCATTCGCTGCAGAGTGTCCACCGCAGGAACAAAAGATTTTGGATTTTGTATTTAATTCCACATGAGTCTCAAGTCCAATCACTAATTCATATTTCATAATTACTCACCTGCCCTTTCTATGCTTCCTGCAAGACTTAACAATGTACTCTCAGCAAATGCCTTACCCATCAACTGTACACCACCACTTACAAGGGCCGGCACACCGATAAGGTTCGCAACTGCAGTAAATGCACTCTCTTCAAATACAGTCTTAAATGCGTCTTCTATCTCGTATGCTTCATATGCGCTCTTACTACATACCGGAGTAAGCACTGCATCGTAGCTTTCCATAAGCTTTGCGAAACTTTCAGCAACCACACGACGAACCTTTAATGACTTTCCAAAGCAGTCATCATAACGGTTCTTTGACAATACATCAGAACCATAAAGAATCGTTGCCTTTGTAAGGAAGTTAAATCCTTCTGTTCTGGAATTTACATATAACTCATCAATATTCTTATACTGTTCTGCTCTGTGACCATACTTTACACCATCATAACGTGATACGTTATTACAGGTCTCTGCTGTCATAAGCATCTGCCATGCAGTGTTTGCAACATCAACCATATCCCATGATATTTCTTCCACTGTAACACCTGATGCACGAAGCTTATCTGCGTAAGCATTTACCTTAGCAACGACTTCTTCATCTGCCTTTGCAAGCAATTCCTTGATAATACAAACCTTCTTACCACTTACTGCCTCGTCTGTAACGTAAGTGTAGCTTGCATCCTTCAAGGATGTACCGTCCTTCTCATCATGTCCGGCAATCACACTCATAACCTCTTTCACACCTTCAACATTTGGAGCATATACACCCAACTGCTCGCCAGAAGCTGCACAAGAAATGATTCCATAACGGGAAACAGTACCATATGTCGGCTTTAAGAAATCTACGCCTGCAAGTGCTGCACCTCTACGTGTTGCACCATTCATATCTACACCAAGTGCTGCCTTTACTTCACCACAAGCTACTACATTTGCCGCTGCACATGTAAGTGTTCCTTCCTGTGTTCCGTAGTAAGAAAACTCACCTACAAGGTCAAGTCCAAATTCACCTACCTGTGTCTTACCTGCCATTATGTAGCCCGCCTTTTCAAGACGGGTAACAGCTTCTGCACTAAATAGTGGCTTGAAGCCCTCTAATATACGTGAACCTGCTGCTGACTGCGCATCCTTTACAAGAATTGTGTCATCCACTGCTATATTTCCATTATCTGATAATTTCACTACATAGTTATTCATCTTACACACCTCACTTTACAAGTCGTGGCACTTGCCAGCTATCTTCGCTACGCTCTGGAGCTCCCTCTAACAAGCTCTCTCTTGAGAACTTCTGGTCTCTTTCATCCTCACGCAACACGTTGGTCATTGGCATAACGTGTACCATCTCTTCTACATTTTCAGTGTCAATATCCTTAAGCTTTGCTTCATGCTCCTTCATCATATCGAAAATACCCTGCATATCAGCTTCTTCCTTCTCATTTAAAGAAAGCTGATTTAACTGCTGTGCATTCGAGAAGGTTGCACGCTTCTCGCTGTGTGCTCTGCCACTACCACTTGGAACGCCACGAGCTGCCAAAGCACTACCACTACCAAGAAGATGTACATCCTCAAGCTGCTGGTTTGTAACCTCACCAGGTGCACCAAGCAATAAATCCTGTGCATTACCATTCAATGGGAATGCAATAACTTCCATAATCTTTTCTTCATCGGTAAGAAGCATAACTGTACGGTCAATACCAGGTGCCATACCTGCATGTGGAGGTGCACCATACTGGAATGCTGTATAAAGTGCGTTGAAACGGCTCTTTAACTCTTCCTCTGTATATCCTGCAATCTCAAATGCTTTCTTCATAATATCGATATCGTGGTTACGAACCGCACCGGAAGCAAGCTCAATACCATTACATACAAGGTCATACTGGTAAGCAAGAACCTCTGTCGGATCATCTCCAAGCAATGCATCCATACCACCCTGTGGCATAGAGAACGGATTGTGGGTGAAAATGGTATCTCCAGTCTCTTCGTCAATCTCATACATTGGGAAATCTACGATAAAGCAGAACTCAAATGCATCATTACGGATAAGGTCAAGCTGATCCTTTCCTGCAAGCCATGTACGAATATGTCCTGCCTTCTTCTCTGTATCATTTTTCTTATCATCACAGATAAAGAATAAGGTTTCGCCTTCCTTTACTCCTGTGAGTGTAATAATCTCTTCCTTCTTCTCGTCGCTTAAGAACTTCGCAATCGGTCCGGCAAATACGCCTTCCTTTAATGTGATATATCCAAGACCACCAAGTCCAACCTCTGCAGAAGTTGCAAACTTCAAAGAATCCTCAAAGAACTTTTTGGACTTTCCTGCACAGTTTGCCACAATACCTCTTACCGGTTTACCCTTAAATGCTGGGAAATCTACATCAGCAAAGAAGTCTGTCAAATCACAAATAATAAGTGGGTTACGAAGATCCGGCTTATCAGAACCATACTTCATCATGGACTCTGCGTATGTGATACGACGGAATGGCTTTGGTGTAACCTTCTTATCTGAGAACTCTGTAAATGTATCGTAGATAACATCCTCACAAACCTCAAGAACTTCTTCCTGTGTTGCAAATGCCATCTCAAAATCTAACTGATAGAACTCTCCAGGAGAACGGTCTGCTCTCGCATCCTCATCACGGAAACAAGGTGCTACCTGGAAGTATCTGTCAAAACCTGACACCATAAGAAGCTGCTTGAACTGCTGTGGTGCTTGAGGAAGTGCATAGAACTTACCCGGATGTTTACGGCTTGGTACCAAGAAATCACGAGCACCTTCTGGTGAAGAAGCTGTCAAAATTGGTGTCTGCATATCAAGAAAGTTCTTCTCTTCCATCTTATTACGCATATAACGGATAATCTGAGAACGCTTTACAATGTTGTCATGGTTCTTTGGATTACGAAGATCCAAATAGCGATATTTTAATCGAATCTCATCCTTGCTAAGATGTGAATTTCTCACCTCAAATGGCAACATGTTCTTACTCTTACCAAGTACTGTAAGGGTATCAGCCACAAGCTCAACATAACCTGTTGCAATTTTTTCATTAACTGTTTCTTCATCTCTTTTATTGACAACACCGCTCACGGAAATAACCGTCTCACGGTTTACATTCTTTAGTAAGTCCTCATTGTGGACAACCACCTGTGTCACACCTGTGTAGTCACGCAAATCAATAAAGATAACGCCACCATGGTCACGCACTACATCAACCCAACCTGCAAGCTCTACTGTCTTGCCGACATGCTCATCACGTATGTCGTTACAAAATAGTGTTCTATACATAATAAAACCTCCTTGAAAAATAATAAGTCCCGAGAATATGAAATCATATTCCCGGGACGAGTAAACTTTAATTAACCCGCGGTGCCACCCGCATTGATACAAATCTGTATCCGCTTTTCATATACAATTGTTGTATTCCAGAGTGTTCCCAAACTTACTACTTATCTGAAATGCGCTTTCAGTCGGTGACGCATTCTCCCTGTCAGACTTTCCACAAAAGCCGAGTCTCCGATTCAGATAATAGCAAAAGGCTCACTATTTGTCAATAAAATCTTCTGCAATTTATATGGTATTTTTTGACATTTATATAATTTATTCTACAATAGAGACGTCATAAAAATTATCAATGGAACATTTCTCACCTTCCGACCAAGATTTTTTTACAAATAAGAAGCTCTCTACTTCATCTACATCTATCATGCGATCAATTGAAAATATTATTTCACACTGATTTTTATTGTTTATAAACTCACTTCCTCCCCCTGTGATACAGGTTAGTAATGTACCATCCTTTAACTTTACACCTGACAAATGTGGAACATTCGACTCCTCCAAAGAATATTTCTCACTCATATCGGATATATCCATAACAACACGAAGTGAAATCGGAGAAACCTCACATTCTGTTACAACAACCCCTGTCTCTCCTAACGCCTCATCAAGCTTTACTGTTTTAAAAGAACGTTCACCAGCCAGTTTCCAATCAAATGCCCATGTTCCTTCTTTTGCAACTTGCACATCCTCTTTTGCTCCATATACACCAAGATCGGTAAGCTCTACATGAAGTGTTTTATCAATAAAATATCCTTTTGTCCCATCTGTATATAACAAAATGTGATACTCCATTGTTCCATCTTCTCTCATATATGAACTAATAAGTGTTCCATTCTCATCACATGGTATTTCTGAACCATCTGCCATAATTGCACGACCGCTTCCGTCATCAATTGTTCCATCATAAAAATAACTACTGCTACTTACCATTTCGCCATCCAATGTACACTCTATTCTGGAAAAACCCGGTTGTTCCCCATCCCCAACTTCAAATCCATCTACAGTCAGTGAAACAAACGCATAATAGTTATCTACAATCGTCTGCGTTGCTGATATCGTTACTCCATCAATGGTAACACTTTGTGTTTCCCCATTTTCATCAGGAAATTGAGCCAGACCGGTCTGTTCATGCTTCACTGTATCTTCAGAAGCAACTTGATACTTATCCAAAATTCCTCCATTCCACTTATGGATTGCATAAGCACAAACTCCAACCGAGCCCACACTTAATACACCGATTACAACTGCCGCTGCCACTCGGTTTAGCCTACTCTTTTTCTTAATTGCTTTTTTATTATCAAATTCCATATTCATTTTTATTCCCTCCAAGTCCACAACCATATCCTGTGTGGTATCTTTATAAAATTCAAATTCCTTCATAACATTACCTCCAATCCTTTAACGATTCTCGTATCAATTTCCTAGTGCGGAATAATTTATTCTTTACAGACTGTGTACTTATACCCAGCAACCTTGCAATCTGAGGAAGTTTTAATTCCATGGTATAGTATAGATAAAAGATTTTTTGTATCTCGTCTGATTGTTGCTGTAAAATCACCTTCACATCTTCTATCATTTCCTTTTCGAAAAAATCTTCCTCATAATCCGTTTCATCACACAACTCATATATAATACTTTCTTTTTCATCTAGAGACATTTTATGGGGAATTCGTTCCCAAAACGAGTAATAAGTAGCTATCTTTTTTCTGCAAAGACTAATCAAGAATTTTTCTTCATCTTGAATATAATCCAAGCCTTTTTTTATTAAAACCTGATAATACTCCATATATACATCCTGTAAAACATCATTGATATCTGTAAAATTCTTGCACTTTGAAATCAAGAATAATGTTACACTTCGATTTGTTCGCTCATATGTCCTATCAAATTGTTTATTCACATCTGCTTTATTTTGACCAGTCAATCTTTTCTTACCTCCTTCACTTAAGAAGTGGTTCTATTTTACCAAATGGTTTCACAAAAAGACAAAATTAATTCATTTATAATCGAGTAGGAGGGAAAATTAAATAAATTTCCCCGACCTCTCACACCACCGTGCATACCGTTCGGTACACGGCGGTTCAATCAACTTAACAAGTAACACACCTTTCGGTGTAGTAATCTAACATTGAGACTAATCCAAAT
>JAFQOE010000184.1 GCA_017395635.1 Lachnospiraceae bacterium
ACAGAGTTTGTTGTACTCAGCAATGGTTAGTTTGCCAAATGCATCATCATCTGCGATTGACGGATCTACATTGTATCGAAAACAATATTGTCCGGAGATGCTTAACCGATTCTCGCAGCAGAGTTTGATATCGTTCTCATCTACTTTTGTAAGTTCCGCAGCCGAGCGGACAGACCTCGCAATCGCCACCAACTCTCCCGTGGCGTTGAATATTAAAATTTGTGGTTGTTTCTCTGACATATTGGGTATTTTGTTTTCTCCCACAAAGTTAGTGATATTTTCCCCAAGTGAGTCCGATGGCGACCACTAAAATAAAATCCCCACCTCGCAGACTTGGAAAAATGCCGAAGAATCGCGAGATGAGGAAATAACAATAGAGTGAGCATTTATTTTGCGCATCGTTGCAACCGACTAATGCTTTGAGAGTTGCCGTTATTAGTTCATTCCCTGGTGGGAGGTGGCAATCTTCACTCTTTGCCGGTCCTTTACCCTCTGGCGAAGATGTGCCATCTTGCGGGTAGAGATATACTTTCGTTTGATGCCGCATAAATCGTCATACTCTTTCAGTGTCAACTTGTCTAAATCATCCATCTCCAATAGAATATCGGGGTGCAGTTGTCGATAATAATATGCCCCCGAACGGACCGATTTGCCTGTGCAACAATTGTGTATTGCCGATTTGTTTTCGTGTGTCAATTCAGAGGCACAATGCAACGACCGAACAATCGCCACCAACACCCTTGCGCCATTGAAAATAAGTACCTTGCACGGCCTTCTAAATTTACTCCTTCTCATTTGCGTTGTGATTTAATTGTTAGACTATTATTAGAGTAGGAGTATTTTCGTTTTTTGGTTGGCAACTATTTACTTGCCATAATCAGTTCCGCAAAGTTTGCGACTATCGCCATCTATTTATCATCAGCTATCATTGTTTATTACTGTTTATCAAATATTTGGGCCGTATTTGAGCCTCAACTTTGTAAGGCTCTTATTATCAATAACTTCTGCTTTCTGCATCGGCAAGTAAATTTGCATACCAATGATAAAATGATTTATCATCGTTTATCGCAAAGCGCTCACATTGAGTGCTTTTTTGTGTTTAGTGATTAAGTTGTTTGTCACCGTTTATCATCGTTACGCAATATTTTTTCGCCCTATTTCACCCTCATCCAAAATTCCGGAGCTGCAAGCCTTAATAAATTATTGCTGCATAATAGTTGCAAATTAAACTATTATCACCCTATTTGTTCCACAACAGTTGCAAATAGAGCTGTTACAGATAATGTTTAGGCAATCTGCAACCATTGGTCAAAACTCAACATTCGGGATACCCTAAATACTGAGTAGTAATCTAATTTTTCTAGGATATTCATACTGAAAAGCAAAGAAAAAAAGCCGTTTATTTCTCCGCAATTGATATTTTTTGTGTATTTGCGGAGGAATAAACAATGTGTTTCTTAGAGATGACTTTTCGCAATCCAAGACAAATCGCAGCAATTCAGACTTTTCTTTTATAAAAATAAGGGTCGCCCCTTTTGGACTATCCTCTTTGAGAAGTGTACAGCAGAAACACTCGTGATAGCCTATATACCAACACAATACACAAATAAAAATGAAACGATTTCGCCTGTAAAACTGTTTGGCGCTTCTCTGAACAGAAGTTCAGGTATAAATTAAGGTCAATTAAGTAGGCAAACACTTGAGTGGCTAAAACAAAATATACACCTAATATTGCCACTTTTGTTGATGAAAGTGTATGTAACTAATATTCATTCGCCTGAAAAAGTGTAAGCCTTTTCTTAAAATGTTTTCACTAAGCGATTGTGCTTCTTACCAACAAAATGGAATACTTTTTTAGGGGTAAGGATGGAATATATAGTAACATTATATGCTTAAAACATGATATTGTAATGAATTATGTATATAAATTCGGCAATAGATTTTATTTATTGACGAATTTATGCTATCTTTGTGCTTAAAACCAAGTGAATATGCACACATATAAGAGGAAAATATTGGAAATAGCTCAAACACACAACAAGGTTAATGCCAATTTGCTGACAACTGTTTATGGCATAAAACCTGTAACAGCACGGCAATACCTTAGTGCATTGGCTAAAGACAATTTACTGGTTCGTATTGGTCGGGGAGTATACGCAATTGCCCAAAAGCAATCTTTCACTTACAAACCCTCAGAGTTAGCAAAGGAAATCTTTTTGAAGATGGAATCAGAACTTCCTTTTACAGATTTCTGTGTATATGACGGAAGTATTCTATCACCAATTCAACATCATATATCAATCAATCATGCAATTTATGTCGAAACAAACCGTGATGCTGTTGAATCGGTGTTCAACCGCCTTAAAGAATTCTACAAGAATGTTTATAAGCGACCCAACGCTACCTTGATGTACGATTACATAGACCTTCGGGAAAATTGCATCATCGTGAAAACATTAGTTACAGAGTCTCCTCTTATGGAAGTTGACGGTATAAAGGTCCCTACTTTAGAAAAACTTTTAGTTGATACCCAAAAAGATGCTGACTTTGACTATTTGCATGGATCTGAGTCTCTAAATATGTATCAACTTGCTTTCGAACAGTATTCAATAAATACCCAAAGACTGATGCGCTATGCAAAGCGAAGGAGCATTAGTCAAGAAATTCAAGAACTCATAAATCTGTTAAAATGATTAGTAAAGAATGTTTCACGACGAGTTGGATTGACAAAAAGTCAACGGAACTCCAATATAAAGATAAGAACATAATTGAAAAAGTCATTCGTGCCTTCTCTCTTCTGGATATGTTGGCACAATCAAGATGTCCCTTTCATTTCAAAGGAGGCTCCTGTTTAATGCTCCTCCTCAAGAACGGTCGACACAGATTGTCTATAGACATCGACATCATATGCCCTCCAGGCACTGACATAGAACAGTATCTAGAATCATACAAGAATTTTGGATTTATAAACTACAAAACCGTAGAACGAATTCAACGTGGCACTGATATACCTAAGTCCCATGCAAAATTCTTCTATCAAGTTGCATTCTTGGACGATAGCGATAGAGAAGAAAGCATATTACTTGATGTCCTAAACGAAGATTGCCACTATGAAGAAGTATTGGAATTACCTATTGATGGACCTTTCGTGAAAATAGAAGGCACACCTAATCTAGTGAAAGTCCCATCAATAGGAGACATTCTTGGAGACAAGTTGACTGCTTATGCACCAAACACTACAGGTATACCTTATTACAAGAATCATCAAGAAGGTAATGTTCGCGATTGTAGCATGGAAATTATCAAACAACTATATGATATAGCGCGTCTTTTCGACGAGGTAGAAAATCTCGATGTAACATCTAGATCATTTGCACGTATCGCTGAGGTTGAATTGTCATATAGAGGGCTGGAGAATAATCCCAAACTAATTTTTGAAGATGTTCGTCAAACTTCATTATGCCTTGCTACTCGTGGCATAGAAGGGGAAGGTGATTTTGAAATGCTTCAGCGAGGCATTAGCCGTATAAAATCATTCATGTTCCGAGGTAATTATGTTTTAGATAATGCAATCGTTGACGCTTCGCGAGCTGCATATTTAGCAACACTACTTGAGAAAGGACAAACTGAGATAGAGCGATATGATGGAAATCCCATGTCTATAGCCTCACTAGATATCAATCCAGTATTGACTAATAAATTAAACAAATTAAAGAGACAGTCTCCAGAAGCTTATTTCTATTGGGCGAAAACTAGTCAGTTATTAGGGTAACTACAATACAATGCCTATATAAACACGGCAGTAGCCATGTGTTATTGCCGTATTTATATTTTGTTATTTATCAAACGCTAACAAAGTTATATACAATAATGATATAATAGAAAAAGCTATTAATATTGGTTTGAAAACATTGAAGGACAATGGTGAAATTTAGGGAAAGGGCGAATAAAAGGGCGAATACAATCTTTATGATGCCAATATACCACTAATAATCAACAATTTATAAGGGCGAATAAATTTAATAATGGACCCAAGCAGAGGCAACACCTCTGCTTTTTTGTGTTGTTGTCCAACCTTTTCGGTTGGATGTCACTATCCTTTTTATGAAGCGACCACAATCGCACAGACTTACATTTATGTTTAACCAATAAAACCAAGAACTATGGAAGTATTAACTATCGAACACAGTGCTTTTCAGCAGTTGATTAGCAAAATTGATGCAATGGACGAGTTTATCCGCAAAGCCAAGTTAGAGCAGCAAAGTTCACTCGACGACGACTGGGTTGATGGGCAGGCGGTATGCGAGTATCTCTGCATCTGCGACAAAACCCTGCAACGCCTACGCAGTGCCGGCAAAATCACTTACAGCACCATCGGCAACAAGTACTACTACCAGATTGCGGAGATTAAGCGTTGCCTGCGTGCTCACACAATCAAGAGTAGTGAGGAGATGCTACAAAACTTAATCGCCCACAAGCGTAATAGCAAAGCGAAGGCGAGTGCTAATGTTCAGTAAACCGAAGAGAGGTGGCTACAAATAGAGGCCATCTCTCTTCGATTTTGTCAATTCAAAAATTATTCGTAAATTTGTCGTAAGCAAC
>JAFQOE010000080.1 GCA_017395635.1 Lachnospiraceae bacterium
AAAATCCGGAGAGATGATGACTATGGCCGTCCTTCAGGAAGATCCCGCTGCCGGCGAATAGTCCTACATACCGCCTCACCAGAGGCATACAATTCCCCAACAAAACCATTCCCCTCAAGACTCCGGTCCTGAGGGGAATTTCGTTATGATGCAAATGCTACATCCAAATATATCCTTCCTAATTCGTGAATTCGGTCAAGAATCAGTTTCTCCCGTTCCTTTGAAGGCTTCTTGAAACCATTGATGTAGTTTCTCAGAAGAGAAGGATTCAAGCCTATGCCCTTTGCAAACTCTGCCACGTTGATTTCCGGATGCTCAAGAAAGAACCTCTGGAATGCAGATGGCTCTGCCTCCTCATAAGTGAAACTATCGAAACTCACATCCTCATCAAGTTTGCTCCAGTGTATGCCAATCGTACTGATTTCATACTCCTGGCGTTCCAGATCGCTTGCATGGAGAAGATTCTTATACCACAGGAGCGACTGACGATAAGTTCTGCCATCGTCACCAAGTCCGTACAGCCATTCGCCGTCAAACCATATTTTTTCTATCTTATTCATCGTCATCTTCGTTATCTGTGTCACCAAAGATTTCATACCACCTGTTAAGGATGATGTCTGCATTTTCATGGATCGCTCTCTCAATGCGCTTCAAATCGTTAGTCTTTATTCCATGCGTATTCTCAAGAGCAAATCCCTCGCCATCCCATACATACTTTGCATCTCCATTATGACCTCTTACATGCACATGTATAGGTTCGTGTTCATGAGAAAAGAACAGAAATACAAATCCGTATTGTCTGAATAACTCCGGCATATTCAATCGTTTTTAATGTTACCGACACAAATATAGGAATTATTTTCGATACCCAAACATTTGTTAACAGCATTTCAAATATGATGGCTGTATTACAACTTAGTCGCCTCACTATGAAGTGCAGATTGTTTGTAGAATTCGTTTATCACACTATTCTCTGCGCCACTCAACTCAGAACCTTTAATATCCCGGCACTTGTTCTTAAGAACTTCTTTATCTAACGTAGGGAATTCGTCGCTCATACCATATCCTATACTTAATAAATAACCGGAAACACTTTCCACAGCATTCATTCTCCTTCGTAAATCCTTAAGTTCTCGACTATTATAACTGGCTATAGTCTTATTTCTAACATCTACAAGTTTCATAATACACCTGACTTTTTAAATTTATCAAAACGCTGTTCATCTGACAACATGATATCTTCTTGTGTGACTTCCTCAATTAAATCCTTTGTAACAGCGGATTTCCATTTCTGGCAATATACTCCTTTGTTTCTCAATTTCGTATTTGATAATAAGCCTATGACATCATATTTTCTACCGTTTATTGTGATTTCATTGATTATTGGGTAATCATCATAAAAAACTCCAGAAGGATTAATATAACAATATTGTGGTGTATCATTAAAATATTTATCCATATCCATTCCGCTTAATTGCGTATTTACTAACCATTGATTATGATCCGTAATACAGCCTTTGAAGTATAATATCGTCGCCTCTTCTACAATATAAGCATCACTTGAACTCATTGCTATCTTTGTGGGAACTGCCAATACGTATGTGTCAGACAATTTTTCATTAAGTGGAGTTTCAATCGTAAGATTACAATTCTGATATCCATTTATTTCATAATTGAACTCCATGATTGGGTTTTCACACTTTTGAAGTGCAGTTGTAAAACTACAATTCTGCAATAATGTCGTGCGATAAATCTGTTTCCTATCATTCAGGTTATTGCCATCCATTTGGCCGAGTTCTTTAATCATCTTTCCATATTCACTTCCGTTAAAAGTCAGCATGAACAATGCGATTGAATCCTTTCTTGCCTCCTCCATTTCCTTCTTCCTCAATTCCTCCAATCTAATCTGTTCTATACGGTCCTCTTCTATTTTTTGTTGCCTCGCTGTTTCTTCCAAATCTTCCACAACATCAATGCAAACAATTATATATTGCGTCTGCTCTCCGATAGTACCAAAACCTTCAAGTGGTTTAAAGGAATATTCATGAAAATCATTTAAAAAAAATGATAAAATTTGAGGATATAATCTTGGGGTTGTTTTAAAAATACCTTCAACGGGATCAATATATCGCTCTATTTCCGCTATATATTGATTATTGTCAGCCACCTCAAGTTTTAACCATTGTTCACCATCCTTATAAGGAAAATTCAAACTTCGGCCAGGAAATAAACTATCACATAAATGCGATTTGAATTCAAAATCATCATTGGTGTCTCCCCAAATATATTTTCCTGTAGAGTCGTCCCAAATAGCTTCTCCTGTAAACACTTTATCATGGAAGTAATGATAATAATGATACCGTCCAAACTTGAGTACCCACCTTCCATGATTTGGATCATCAGGTGCAGATATTATCTGACCGAGAGCCATTCTCATTTCAAATTGAATCAACATGAAATCTTCGCCATCAATCTGCGCCTTAATGTTCAGATAATAGTTATCATCCTTATAAAACACAGAATAATCACCATGTTTTTTACCAGAAAGATAGTTGGCTCTTTCCTCAAAGCCATTCCATTCTGTCACCCATTCACCTTCTTTCAAATCATCCTTAAATTGTCCCTTAATTTTATGCTTACCGTCAGTAGATATATAATTGAAACCTCCATTATATATTCGTTCCTCTCCATCAGTCAAATATGTATAAGTCGCTTTACCCCTCGCGAATTCTCCACTATATGTCATCAATTGAGCAAAAACATCATAGGACTCGAATAGCGCTAACAGTACGCACAAAAATGTAAAATAAACATGTTTCATAACTTTTTATTTAATATAATCCTGAACTCTATCCACTTTACCATCCATATTCAGATGGAAAACCTGATCCATTACAACGTAACCACCAAAACTATTTCTTGCGCGGTACTGATGCCTGACCCAATAACCGTCATTAACCTGCTGGACAGGAGACCATTCAATAGGTTGATAACTTAATGGATCTATGAGGTATTCTTTCTTTAGATAACTCACTACCTGCTGAACAGAACCATCCCAAGCACTATTCTGCACTTTCTTTGGGGTCCCGTCTTCATTGTAGGAATCGCTATTGCAATAGCCCACCATCAGCGGAAGGAATACAATAAGAAATATTGTCAACAGACATCCTCGCTTCTGACGTAGTTTATTTTCAGGAGAATCAAGATCACCCCAAAAGGAAGTTGAGCTGGAGTATGTGTCATACACTCCTGTAGTCCAAAGACTGTTACTGCCTTGATTTACAGATTTATACTTTGCATCAGGATGAGATAATGGAATACGCCACCATTTTTGAGTATTTGATGTCTGATATGCATGTGGTATTTGTCCAGATTCAAGCAGTTCGATAAACTCAGTAGAATCGTTAATAAGACCATATGCCTTTAAGGCCTTTACTGCCTCTGACGGGGTTATATAACCTCTGCCAATTTCAAGAACTTTGTTATCAAGAATTTGGACAAACCTTTTAGATACCTCTGCCATTGTTCAGAAACGCAATCCACCCCCAGGACTGTCTAAGTACATAAAAAAGACGTGGGAGTCTTACTCTGCTCATCCTGAACTCTGGCCTTGGCTGCCATCACAAAAGGATAAGCAACGCAGCTAGCCCACGTCAGGGATGATATGCAGAAGCCATACGCCAAAGGCGCAATGACTGAATCGTCATCACCGATATGGACGTTCCCGTTGCCGTATCTTCTTTTGTGAATTCTTACCGCCAAGTTTGAGTTCAGAAGATAAACGTCAAGTAACGTCTTTGTATGTTATGCCCACCCAACCCATCGGGCTAACTGAACACACGCAAATTTATAAATAATTTTCTTATGAAAGTGTGCTTATAATTGTATTTCTTCATCTCGACAATTTACCTATAAGAACAAGCAAAATAAATCCGATGAAAACATACCCCAGCGAGATCATTGTCTTCTGCCACTTCGTAAGACGATTCACTTCGAAGGTCTTGATTTCCGTGATGGTCTTCGTATGGAGTTCGGTTCTGGCCTTTTCAGGAAGTTTCGCCTTGACCAGTGGGATAGGACTCGGCTTGTTGGATATCGTCAGTTTCAGACTGTCTCTTTCAAGCCAGGCTTTCGCCCTGGCAAGATCGGTCTCCGCCCGGGCAGTATCTTTCGGAACAGTACGGTCTTTCGATGTCGAATCCTTGACCGCTACAGGAATGAGCGTATCGCGATAGACGATCGTCTCCCTGATGACGACCGAATCCTTACAATCAACAGAGTTCAGAACAGCATTGCGACAGTTCCTGCAGGTAGCGCAGGATGAAACCAGCAAGAGTATGAATATATATATGAATACCCGTTTCATCGCTCTATGGATTAAAAAGATGAACCTTCTCATCAATGCCGTACTGCTCAAGAACATCAATATGCAGCCACACGACATTAGCCTCCATCCGGATAGGGTGAGGAAGCCTGTCAGCATTCTCGATGATCTTCTGCCGAGCCTCTTCAGCAGTCATACCCTGCACAGAGAAATCGCTGGCCTTACCAAGAACATGAGCCGAAAGATACGACACACTCTTGTTCGCGACCATCTTACACTTATTACAGCGAAGCCCCCTCTGTGTATATTCCCCGATATTGCAATACATCGGAACACCTAGAATATCCTTCCTGATCACATAAAGCGTCTCAAGAAAAGCCGTATCAAGAAACTGCCAGGAACGCTGTCCCCATTTGCGATATACGTGAGGACATACAAGCTCTTCAATGCTGAAAAACTGCCTGACTTTGCTTATAAGATCTTTTCGTTCCATAGCAGTCAGTTTTTATGATCCTCAAGAATCTGTCGTGCCTCATCGTGAGAAATCTTCATCTTATCAGCAATCTCACCGATCAGATACTTCCCGAAGAACCGGACAAAAACAAAATCCGGCTTGATGATAAGAATATTGCCTGCGGAAGAAAACAATTCAACGGACGTAGCAATAACAGCAATAATCTTGACGGTAAGCCCACTCGTCAGCCCAAGCATCCTCTCCGCAAGAAGAACAATGCTCATCGCCCCGACATAGACAATGATCTTGCAGAACGTCTCACGCAAAAGATACGAAAGAACGAAGTCACGACGCTTGACGGCCGACGCGATACCCCAAGCCATATCCCACACAATGGCAATGAGAACAAGAAGAAAACTCCCGGAATCATTACCCAACCACGCAAGATACGCACTGAACAAGGCAATGATCCATCCAAACAAATTGCTGAATACCTTCTGTATGCTATCGAGAATCCTCTCGAAAACGATAGATAACTGTGTCATAAATACTGTGTTTTACGGTTGCTCAAAAAATGCATCCCCAACAGGAACCGGCACAGTACAGAACAAAAAAAGGGACTCGGCACCACTGCCAATTCCCCAGCACAAAGATATGATAAATTGCGATTTTTACTTAATTTTGC
>JAFQOE010000185.1 GCA_017395635.1 Lachnospiraceae bacterium
ATCCGTTCTCTGCAACATCTTTTTGGAGATAATCTTTGTACTTTGGCGAGGCAAGATATGTAATACCATTTCCCTGTTTACTCATACCTATTAAGCATTCATCTGACTTACCTGAGATAAGCAACGTATATTCGTCATCATAATTCCTGTTCTTTTTTTTATAAAGCCCCTACTTTTCGTCTAGGATTTCTTCCATCTTGCATTCCACTCTTTAATAATACAACCTTGCTGATGCAGCCATAACATCTTTATTCTGTTTCCATACTGTTTCAAACTGACTAATCGGAACAGGCGCAGTATGTTTGCCAATTTCCACCGTACAGGACGGTATGCCCTTCTTGCAAACAAGCCAATTGGCAAATCCTGGCGCTGTATCCAGTCCCATATAATGATATCCGGTTAAATCCCGAATTTCTCCTGACAATTTGTAAACTTTTGCCTGCATTTTCTTAGATGCTCCATAATTACAGTAAATGACATTTCCCATAGCATGGTAATTCACAACCGCCTTTGGCTTCACATCATTTACCAGTTTAACCAATGCTTTGGACTCTGCTTCAGAGACCGGTTTCTTTCCACCATACCCTGCATAAGCACCCTTTTTATATTTCTTGATATATTTGAAATTATTGTTAAATTGATTGTTCAAATCAACGCCCCTGGCATTGGCCTTCCATACTGTTGTATATTTTGCTCCATGCATTTTCTTCAGTTTCTTTCTCAAAGAAGCACTTTTAATTCCACCAATCCCCTTTTGAGAAATAGTAACGCCATCCGGATTGGACATAGCAACCACATGCACACACACTTTATCAAATATATCTTTATAAGTTTTTTTCTTATACTTCTTATTGTAGTTATCCAAATAGTACTCCATCTGTTCCATAACAAGCTGCGATGTCATATACTCTCGTGCATGAATACTCGCCTGCACTACAATACACTTCTTCGCATTCGGATTTCCCAATATTACATCATAGATTTTACGCTTATCCGCCGTCGTTCCAATCACTTCTACATGCACATAATCCGAATATTTTTGCTGTAACTGCTTAATATCTTTTTGCATATCTGAATAAGAATACTTTTGTTTCGTAGTTGATACTATATTTCCGTTATAAAAACTCGTTGTATCTTGCGTTAAAACAGTTCCGTTTATATCAACAGCCTGCACTTTAACATAATACGTCTTTTCCTTAGATATATTAGAAATAACCTGTGTCATTGAAACCTCTGCTACTTCATTCGTTTCAATAATCGGTGTACTTGCTTCTGTTTCTGAGATAATCTCACTTGCGTTATCCTCTACTAGTACTGTTGCTTTCTTCTTGTAATTATTCTCATCTCCAACAGACAGCCAAACATGATACTTTACCGCATCCTTTATAGGATTCCATGCAACTACCACCTTATCTTCCAGCTGTTTTGTTGTAGATATTTCAATAGAAGAAGCCGCATATACTGTTTTGCCTATTCCAAGCAAAAACAGACAACACAATAACATTACAATGTGTCTTTTCTTCAAATCATCTTCCCCTAATCGTACTTTAGTTCTTTCTAAACTCAAGAAGCTCTAAGCCTTCATTGTGTTCCAAAACTGTGTTAATAGTCCACTGATTCGTAAATAACAGAAGCGGATTTCCCTTCATATCCTTTACTTTTTTAACTTCATTTACTCGTTTTAAAGAATTCACATCAGTAGACGGATCCTTAATCCAACGAATAAAGTTATACGGTAATGGCTCAAGCTTAATCTCGCAACCATACTCATTTTCCAAACGATATTTCAATACTTCAAACTGAAGCACACCAACTACACCTACGATAATCTCAGACATTCCTGCTGTATATTCCTGAAAAATCTGAATCGCACCTTCCTGTGCAATCTGAGTAACACCCTGCACAAACTGCTTACGCTTCATAGTATTCATCTGTACCACACGACAGAAATGCTCCGGAGCAAACGTAGGAATACCTTCGTACTCAAACTTCTTGCCTGGCTGACATACCGTATCTCCAATAGAGAACAAACCGGCATCGTGAACACCTATCACATCTCCTGCATATGCCTCATCCACAATTTTTCTATCCTGTGCCATCAACTGCTGTGGCTGGGATAGCTTCATTTTACGCTTGCTTTGTACATGGTACACATCTTTCGTTGCATCAAACTTACCGGAACAGATTCGCATAAATGCAATTCTGTCACGATGAGCCTTATTCATATTCGCCTGAATCTTGAATACAAATGCAGAGAAATCCTCTGACATCGGATCAATTGCTCCCTCATTGGACATTCTTGGAAGTGGCGAAGTTGTCATCTGCAGAAAATGATTCAAAAACGTCTCGATACCGAATGTATTCAATGCTGAACCGAAGAATACAGGTGAAAGTTCACCACAGTTCACCTTCTCCAAATCCAATGGTTCACTTGCACCATCTAACAATTCCACTTCTTCCATCAACTGATTATATAACATGTCACCAATATCATTTTGCAAGTCCTTATCATCAATGGAACACTCTGTCTCAGCCGCTTTCTTTGCACCACCGGTAGATACTGCTTTAAACTGCGAAACCATTCGGGTCTCTCTATCGTATACACCCTTGAATTCCTTTCCCGAGCCAATTGGCCAGTTCACCGGACAGGTTTGAATTCCCAATACGGATTCAATCTCATCTAACAATTCAAAGGTATCTCTTGCATCACGATCCATCTTATTCACAAATGTAAAAATTGGAATATGTCGCATCACACAAACCTTAAAAAGCTTAATAGTCTGTGCCTCCACACCTTTTGACGCATCAATTACCATTACCGCAGAGTCTGCTGCCATAAGTGTTCTATAGGTATCCTCGGAGAAATCCTGATGTCCCGGAGTATCCAGGATATTAATGCAATACCCATCGTACTCAAACTGCATTACAGAAGAGGTTACCGAAATACCTCTCTCCTTTTCAATATCCATCCAGTCTGACACTGCATACTTGGAATTTGCCTTTCCCTTAACGGAACCAGCTGTGTTAATAGCACCACCGAATAACAGGAACTTCTCTGTCAAAGTCGTCTTACCTGCATCCGGATGGGAAATAATCGCAAAGGTTCTTCTCTTTTCAATCTCTTTCTTTAAATCTGCCATGATTCTGCTCCTCAAACTATTATATCTCTATTACATTCAGCCAAGATAAAATGAATGCTTCCTACTAGTCATTATCATTTACTCACAAACGTAACTAAGGGGCAAACACATCATTCCTGCATCATTTCGCACAATAATTATGTTTTGCTCAAGTCTCCAAACATAAGTCTTTCTATGTGTTTTGCATAAGCTTAAACACATGACGTGACTGGCTTAGATTCGCCATCCATGGGCTCAACTAAGCCTTTTTCCAACGTCCTGTTGGAAAATCACTGCTTGCCAATCAAAACACTAAGAAAAACTATATGTTCTCCGCAGGTCGCAAAAGCATAATTATTGTGTAAAATGACCAAACGTGCATGATGAGGTTTGCCCCCTTATAATTATACTCAATTTTAATTGTTTTACTTTGCTACAATATTCACGATTTTACCAGGAACATAGATTTCCTTGATAATATTTAATCCCTCAAGCTTGTCAGCAATTGCTTCCTTACCTTTAGCGATAACATCATCCTTCGCTGCATCCTTAGCAATATCAATGGTTCCCTTTGTCTTACCATTAATCTGAACCGGAATGGTAATGACATCATCTTCCATAGCTGCCTTATCAAATATTGGCCATGAAGCGTGGAATACAGAACCTGTCTCGCCTAACATCTCCCAAAGTTCTTCACCCATATGAGGCGCAAATGGTGCAATCAACTGAACCAATGTCTTAATTGTCTCTCTGTCTACACCACCGTTCTTTGTAAGGTCTACGAACTTATTGTTGTACTCCATGAATCCGGAAACAACAGTGTTCAACGAAAAGCTCTCTAAACGGGTTGTAATGTCGTAAACCAAACGGTTACGAAGTTTGATAAGTTCCGGCGTCTCTGCACCTGGATTCTCAATGTTCTTAACCGCCATGGTATAGAAACGTGTAAGGAAACGATATACACCGTCAATTCCTCTGTCATCCCAGATGGAATCTAACTCAGGTGGTCCGATGAACAACTCATAAAGTCTCAAGGAATCACAACCGTAATCATTAACCATATCATCAGGAGAAACGATATTACCAAGTGACTTACTCATCTTAGTAGCTGCTCCTGTCTCTTTATCACGACCACATACCATACCCTGGTTAAACAACTTAGTAAATGGCTCGTCGAAATCTACTACTCCAATATCATTTAAGAACTTGGTATAGAAACGTGCATATAATAAATGCAATACCGCATGTTCTACACCACCGATATACATATCAACCGGCAAGTACTTGTCAGCCTTGTCCTTGTTCACTAACTCATCTGGATTCTTACTATCTACATAACGTAAGAAATACCAAGAAGAACCTGCCCACTGTGGCATCGTATTGGTTTCTCTCTTTGCTGGCTTTCCACAACATGGACATGTTGTATTGACCCATGAATCAATTGCTGCAAGTGGTGACTCACCGGTTCCAGTTGGCTCATACTTCTCTACATCAGGAAGTAATACTGGCAACTGCTCTTCCGGAACAGCAACTGCTCCACAATCCGGACAGTGAATAATCGGAATTGGCTCACCCCAGTAACGCTGACGAGAGAATACCCAGTCACGTAACTTATAGTTCGTGGTCTTCTTACCATATCCCATCTTCTCAATCATAGCCGGTGCTTCTACCTTCAATACAGAAGACTCCATTCCATTCCAATCACCAGAATTAATCATTGTACCAACAGCCTCTGTGTAAGCTTCTTCCATGTTCTCAATTTCCACGCCATCCTTCGCGATAACCTGAATAATTGGTAAATCAAACTTCTTTGCAAACTCGAAATCTCTATCATCATGAGCAGGTACACACATAATTGCACCTGTACCATAATCTGCTAATACGTAATCTGCTAACCAGATTGGTGTCTTCTTACCATTCAATGGATTGATTGCATAAGAACCTGTGAATACACCAGTCTTTTCCTTATCCTGCATACGGTCTACATTAGACTTCATAGATGAATCGAAAATATACTTCTCAACTGCTTCTCTTGTCTCATCTGTAGCAAGCTTAGCAGCTAATGCATGCTCCGGAGCTAATACCATAAAGGTTGCTCCCCATAAAGTATCTGGACGTGTTGTATAAACAGTAATACTCTCATCCATACCATCTACCTTGAAGTCTACCTCTGCACCATATGATTTTCCAATCCAATCAGACTGCATTTTCTTAACCTTCTCAGGCCAATCAAGCTTATCAAGATCAGACAACAAACGCTCAGCATAAGCAGTAATCTTCAACATCCACTGACGAAGATTCTTCTTTGTTACCTCTGAATGACAACGCTCACACTTGCCATCTACAACCTCTTCATTTGCAAGACCTGTCTTACAAGATGGACACCAGTTAATTGGCATCTCCTTCTCGTATGCAAGACCTTCCTTGAACATCTTAACAAAAATCCACTGTGTCCACTTGTAGTAATCCGGATCAGTAGTGTTTACTTCTCTATCCCAGTCATAAATCGCTGCGATCTCATTCATCTGACGCTTAAAGTTTGCTACATTGCGCTCAACTGCTACACTTGGATGTACTCCGTTCTGAATTGCATAGTTCTCAGCCGGAAGACCAAATGCATCCCATCCCATTGGGTGAATGAGGTAGTAACCCTGCATCATCTTATAACGACTCCACACGTCAGAGATAACATATCCTCTCCAGTGTCCTACATGAAGCCCGTTACCTGATGGATATGGGAACATATCCAAGCAATAATACTTTGGTTTCTTACCATCTTCTACATTGATTGGGTTTGCTTCCCAATTCTTGCGCCATTTGCCTTCAATCAACTTGTGATTATATGCTGTTGCCATTGTTTCTCCTCCTATTTATCATTGGGCGTTGCCCACATTTTATACTTTTCTTCGTTTCGTTAAAAATGTTATTGTCACATTCTATTTTGCACGTATATTCCGTGCATTGCATATGCATAATCTTTAACCCATACATTGTAACCATATAGGGATATTTTGTCAAGAAATCTAGGGATTCGCACTATATAAACTAGGAACTTTACACTATCTAAGCTTCCACTACTATGATTATACCAATACATCTTTTCTTCTATTGCTCCTCCAATGTGATGCTCAATTTCATTCCCATAGCTGCAGCCACCTTAACCATCATCTCTAAGCTTGGATTGTATCTTCCACTCTCAAATCTTGTGATGTTGGTTCGTGGGACACCTACCTGCTTGGCAAGGTCTTCCTGTGTCATCTTCTTACTCTTGCGACACTTGATAAACTGTTCAATAACTTTTTCTTTTGCACGAGATTGCTCATGCTCAATCAATATCTTTTCTCCATTGTTGTCGTAAATGTAATCCATCTCAATTCTTGGCTCCATGTGGGTACTCCTTTCCATATCTAAGCTTTCTACATCAGACAAATAGTCGTATATATTATTGCACAAGATTTTTACTCTGTAATCATGTCAATAACACCTGTCTTTAAAACGGTTCTTTTCAATATGTGCTCTTCTTCATTCTCCACAAATGCAATAAATACCTCGTAGTTATCTTTTATCAGACATAACGCTTCCTCTATACTATCTGTCTGCTTTTCACATAGGCATGTTACTATCTCTGTAATATACACCGTTAAATAATCATATAAATGTTCTATGTATACTAACAAGGATGTTTTTTCCTGCAAAGCCGCATGTGCTATTTCATTCCTAATTCTATACAATCTTTGTATTTGCCATTCCACTCTCCTAAAATGATTTTTCACCTTATCTTTTAGGATGCTTGTATTACGCAGCATAGCATGAATGCTCTCGGTTCGATATTTCAACAATGAACTCACTTGACACTTTTGCAACAATTCCATATATAAATCATCATCACAGAATACTTCTATAGCTTCTCGTACCATTTTTTGTTTCGATTCTTGTCTTGTATCCATGCTACAAGTTGAAAATTCCAATGATACTTGACACCTATTACAATCTTCCACATAATTCCTTAAAATTCTATATACATATCGCAACGAAACAGCCGCAGGTACTGTTGCTTTTATGTTCGTAATTATATCATTATATATATCAGTTCTAGCCAACGATTCAAGTGCAACCCACAAATTCATATATTTTTCCTCTTGAAACAATGATGCACGACTAATATTGGTATAGCTAAACGAACCTTGTAGCTTTTCACGTATTTCTTTCTTATTTTCATCTAGAAAAATATTAATTGTATTATCAAACACACGACCCGAACTCTCAATATAATCATATGTTTGATACAATTGTTCTGCGGGAAAAGATTTATGATATTTGCTTATACCATTGATAGAAACAATAATAACTGATGACAAATCCCATGCGCTTACTAAATTATAAAAACTTGCCATATTCAATTTTTCCGCAATCTCACTTACTGCTATATGCGCTGCTGTATAGACATCGTATGCATTAACAGAAATATGAAAGTATCTTTTTTCCGCTTTCAGAAGTCGTCCTATATCTTCTATATCTCGAAACGCCGACACCAACACCGCATACGTTTCTATTCCCAAACCAAGTTTTTGTAATGTTTCTACTGCTTTGTTTTGTTCCTCTACCTCTTGCCGCTTAAAAGGGATATTAATCAGAACTTCATGCCTGACTTTCTCTGTGTTGATTAGTGCAGTTGAAAAACTTTCCCATTGTTGTTCAAATTCCTTATCATTTCTAAAGAAACGTAGCAGATCAAACAATGCTTGTGCTGACCACCCATTATTAATTGCCTGGCTAACAACACTATTAGTATTTAATTCAATCGCCTCCTCACTTCCTTCCTGAATATTTTTCTTCAATTCTTGTAATAAATTTTTCAAATACGTTTCCTTAATCTCATGAACCATATAAGTCAACTGATATTTCAATCTTCTTTTATCTGCATCTGTTTTTGGTTTGTTTCCGAGAGATGAGCGTAACCTATTACAAACCGCCCCATAATACTTCTTCATAATTATATCTTTATTCAAAATATATAGAGTTTCCTCTCGACATGCTTCAATATTGGCATCGCTATTAAATAACCCTTCCAATGTTTTCTCAATAACTTTAATTAGTTCTTCTAATGCACTCAAAGATGTCAATACTCTATATTGATATACAACTAAAGTTTGAGGCGTTACTAATTCTTGCCAAATCTGATAAAAGAAGCATACTTTTTCCTTCACACCTATCTGAACAAGCTGACTATTATTATTTCCCTTTAACATATATAAATCCCCCTATTGACTTTTTCCTCTTCCAAATGTATACTCTACCTATTAAAGTTAATATTATATAAGGATACGAGAGGTTCCTCCTTTAGTGGATGAGGCATAGCCCCTACGAAAAGGACTGGCCTCTTTTTTATTTGTTAGGCACACACTCCCCAAAGCAAAAGGAACCACAAATGATACATTATATGGTATCACTTATGATTCCTTCTTGTCAACATACAACTTTACCATCTTACGATTACTTTCCAATCTGAGGAGATACGGAAGGTACATTGTCATCAATATTATGTAGATTACGGATATATTTTTTATTAACATTGTATAGTTTGAATCTTTTACCCATTATTTCTCCACAACACAAGAGGCCATGCAAATGCACAGCCTCTTGGTAGTATCCGTCGCAACGGAAAACTCTCATATCGATTCCACTTAACGGTAGGACTCACCTAATGATTTCTCATCTTTATCATTGTACACAAACGACTGTTTATATGCAACTGATTTTTAAATATCATATCATTTGTCTATGCTATTCTTTCTGGAAGAATTGATATAATCAATACGAATCCGCAAAAAAGAACCATAAGTGACACTTCTATGGTGTCACTTATGATTCTTTTTGTCAATGACATTAAATCAAATATGCAACGTATTCCTCGCCCATAGCTTCTAGCATCTTAAAATCATGTTTGGTATTCTTATATGGTATTTTATCAATGCACTCTATGTAACTTGGAATCTCGTAATCCGGCAATTCATTTTCACATTTTTCCTTAATCTTTTTCTTTATACCTTCCTGTCCAATCGCCAAATCAGATTCTACTTCGACATACGCCATCGGAACAAATGAACCTTCATGCTGTATGTCCGGAACACCAACAACTACACAATTCCGCACATTTCTTCCAATTTACGATAATCTATCTTCTGGTTATCATTTATAGGTATTTCTTCTACAATACGGATATCCTTCGGCTCGTAATACATAGGCAATTTTTGAATAATCACATTATGTATTTTTTCTAGTATATATCCAAACGTTTCAGTTTTATTTAATGCGACAAATACAACAGGGATATATCCTCTTTGTTCATCTTTTGCTACAACCACTCCACACTTATGCACTTCTTCCATCTGCTGAACTAATTCTTCTATACGCTGTGGAAATAATTTATATGCATTATTCTTTTCATCAGTAACAATAAAAATTCTTTTTAATCTTCCCGTGATGAATACAAAACCATCTCTATCTACTCTAGCCAAATCTCCTGTATGCATCCATCTCGTACCATCTTCTGATACTTCAATTACGTTATCGGTCTCATCTATATTGTTGTAATATCCAAGCATTAATCCTGGAGAATTAATTAACAACTCTCCTTCTTGTTCATATCTTACTTCTTCTCCCGTAGTAATATCACATATTTTAATGTTGACTAATGGTAAAGGCAGGCCTATACTCTGCTCCTTATATTTATCATTTTGATTCATTGAAACAGCAGCACTGAGTTCAGTCATTCCGTAACCAGATAAATACTTACTTATCGAACCTTTTTCACGGAGAATTTTATTAATCCTTCTTTCTGTACTCAAGGAAATTGCTCCGCCACCACCAGTCAAATCATTCAAAAATCTCAAATCATTTCGACTATATGTTTCTATAACATCCGTAAGTGCCGGTCCCATCACAAAACGATTAGGTCTATGCTTCTTTATCATTTTTTTAACATTGTCAACTTTGGGAATTAATATAGGAATTTCTGTCATCCCCACATATAAACACAAATGTTTCATTCCAATACCAAAACTGAAAAACGGAGGCAATACATTTAAAAATGTCTCTTTAGGCTGATAGTTCTTACCAGACATCGCACACATAATTGCACATGCATTAAGATTTCCATTACTTAAAACTACTCCTTTGGGTTGTCCAGTTGTTCCACTGGTATAAACGATAACAGCCGGCATATCCTTATTTGATTTCGTTTTTTCCGCATCAGCTTTTTCTATGTTCAAAAACTCTTTATAAGAAATATGTGCTTTTTGTTTGGAACCCGTCAGCTTAAATATAAACTTATCCAAACCTCGCGCTGACCCATCTATTGATAATGTAATAACTGGAACTGGACACTGAATTTCTCCTATTTTGTCAAGCATTTTATCAAGCACAACAAACATTTTTGAATCTGTTTCTTTCAAAATTGCTACTATTTCTTCCGCAGTAGCATTTGCAATTAGTAAATTTGCCACCGCACCAATATAATTCAATGCGTAAATAACATACGTCGTTTCAGGTATATTTAACGATAGAATAGATACAATATCTCCTTCTTTTATGCCATTAACCACTAAAGCATCAGCCGTGCGTTTTATATTGTCAAAAAGTACCTTATATGTAACCTAGATTATTCACGATTTTGTCGTGAAAGTGGCTGAAAGCCACATAACTTCTATATTTTAATTGAATATTGCATTTCACCTAACAAGTGAATAGAAAAAGAGCATCCAAATGTGGTAAAATTTAGGTGTCGAATCCA
>JAFQOE010000081.1 GCA_017395635.1 Lachnospiraceae bacterium
CTTTGTTCCTTTATAGGAAATTCCGATTTTTTGAACAGAAAAAAGAAACGTATGTTCATCGAACATACGTTAGATAAGGCAAAAAAAGGCGCACCTGCCTAAGGATTATAGAGAAGATTAAAAAAAATAGAAACCTTCTTCTCCAAAATCGTCATCTAATTCTTCGTTTATGAAATAATCCATATCCAGAAGTTCTTCATCACTCATAGAGCGAATGTCCTTTGAAGTTAGACCTTCTGGGGGATTATTGATGTATTTTTTGCGTAGTTCCTCGATATTTGTTTGCATTTTGTAATCCTCCTTTGAGAGAATTGTATCATATAACATAGAAAAATGGAAACTAAGAAGAAGAACGCTTTCCACGAGATTTGGACATAGCTTTCTCGTACATTTCTTCGAGGGAAACACGCTGATAGTTAAAGTAGAGTTCTAAAAATACCATTTTATGTTTACAATCCGGGCATTCCAGTGGATCATAGCCAAATGAACCGAGAATGGCAGTACGCCACTGATTGAAACTACGGTAAATGGGATGAACTTTTTTAGGAATAGCACGGTATAGTTTTTGGTCAATATCACGGTGGCGAGCATAAAGTCCACCGTAACGGATCATTTTGAAATGCTTTTCCGGAATGTGGCGAATTAATCGTTGGATAAATTCCATGGCAGGGATTGTTTCAACGACATATTTATCATCTTCGTGCCGATTGTAATGAAAGGTAACCTGTTCGCCATCGTATTTATCAATACGTGAAGCAGCAATAACAGGACGACCAAGATAACGGCCAATGTATTTGGTAACAACAGTAGGGTCGCATTTATTTGGCTTTGCATAAACGTAAAATCCCTGTTTATGTTCTGTATAGCATTTTGCTTTTATTTTTTTGAAAGATGGACCAAGAATAGTTTCCATTTCATTGAGCAGAGCCGTGCGAAATGCATTACGAAGAAAGGTATAATTAAAATGATGCACACCTTTCCAAAACCCATCATCGCTATAACCGCCCTCAGTGATGAGGCAGTGGATATGAGGGTTCCATTTTAAATCCCGGCCAAAGGTATGCAGTACCATAATAAAGCCGGGAGTGAAATTTTTCGATTTATTTTGTTTATGAAACATACGTAAAATAACGCTGGTAACAGCGTGGAAAAGACAGTTTAATAAGGAACGGTCTTGTAAGAAAAAGTCACGTAGGTTTTCGTCAATGGTGAAAACGCAATGTCTGTGCTGAACACGAATAAGTTTGAATGACATGTTAGTAGTGCGTTCCATGGAATACTTGTTGCCACAGGTAGGACAGAAACGGCTGTGACAGCGGAAAGGTACAAATTTAAGTTTGCCACAGTGAGGACAGCCGTACATGGCCCCGCCAAAAGCAGGATCACCGCAATGGAGCATTTTATCTACATTTTCAATAACAGATTTACGGGGATGCAAGGTGAAAATCATTTCTTCATAATAGTCGTTAAAAATCTCTTGTAAAATATTCATAAGAGTATTATGACAGTTATTGGAGAAAAAATAAACCCCTAATTCCCCTCATGATTGAGGGGTTAGGGGAGTTGAAGTGGACTTGTCCA
>JAFQOE010000186.1 GCA_017395635.1 Lachnospiraceae bacterium
ATGGTTTCTAATAAGTCATTTTCAATTAGTTCGGGATGATATGCTTCAATACCATCTTCTGCACTATAAACATCACCGTACAATTTTCTTCTCATTTCGTGTTTATGCTCGTTGCGGATATAAGTATCACGCACTTTACCAAATGAGGATGATAAAACGACGAAAGGTCTAAACGTAACTACTTGTTCGGCATATTTAGCACAAAGTTCTTCTTCAGATAAGTCCGTTATAATTGCCCATTGTTCAATCCCCGTGTAACCGGGATATTCATATTTAAGGTTGATAACCTTGCAATCTTTTTTGAATTGCTCATCACGAGCTGAAATAATAGTATTATCCATTATGTAATCTCCTTAAATTTTGAATTTTGATTTGAAGTCCAAAATTCGGAGATCACGGATATTTAGCTATGTAGCAAAGCCACTTGTGATTTATAAGTGATACTTCTACATTAAATAAGGCGTGACAAAAAACGCCAAACTCACCCCTTGAAAAACAAGGGGTAAATTTGGCGTTACGGTTAGGATTGTTAATTTTGCCGGGAGGCTTGTCCGATCCTCGGTGGTTATCCGATGCACTATTTTCCTGACTGTGCGTATTGTGTGCTTTTCGTCCTCTCCGGTGTATTGCTTGTTTGGGGAATGCCAGACAAACTATGTAACGGTTGTTTTGTGCCATTGGTAACATCCTCGCCGTAAGGCAGCTCTACCAACCGATGGTAGTCTGCTAATCCGGTGGGCAATGCTGCCACGCCATCTCCTTTGCATTCGTTATTTTTATGTAAGGCTGTGACTGTATTTCTTCGTCCATCGATAACACCTCTTGTCGAAAAATGTTTGTTATAATTTGATGACTATTGTTGTGCTATGCTATTTTTTATTGTTTTTTGTCGAACACATAAAAAGAGAGCGCCCAATCTGTTTTTACAGATTGGACGCTCTCGCTTTTATCAACGCCGGTGGTCGGCATCGTGGACTATTTAATTTCATCTTTGATGCCTCCTTTCGGCAAATCATATCATTTATTTTTTAGCCAATAAGCTACAAATCGAAGGGTACAACCCCTCCCATTACGGCTCTCGCTATCCGCTGGGAGGGATTTGTATTGTCAATCGCTATCTAACTGACAGCAAAGGCGAGAATATTTTTATTACATAGAAAGGGTATCATCCTTAATTGCTTCAACAAGATTCATATTGCAAATCTTTTTACCACCCAAGTAGTAAGCCAATGCCACAAAACCGATAACTGCCACAAAGAGCAGAATTGCAGGAATCAGCGGCAAACGCTTAGCGATGAAGTCGCCTGCGGTAATTCCTCCAGCATCAAGCATAAATGCCATCAACGGGATATTTACTACAATGGTCAGCAAAATCGGACGGAGTGCAACAATGGCGGCTTCCCAAGCCAAAATCTTTGCGGCACCTTTTGGCGTTAAACCAACTGCAAAATATCTTGCAAATTCACGTTTACGCTGATGGATCTGTCCCAAAGTAGATGCAAAGATATTGGCAAGGCCGATGCAGGTCAGTATTCCGGCGAATAAATAAACAATCATTCGCAAACCTTGCTGTATCTGCATCTCATCTGCAAGTTCTTGCACACGACCTTCAAAAGCGTAGTCAGGATATGCTTCTAACATTCCCTGCAATCTTTCCTCAAGTGCATCATTTTTGCTTTCGTCTGTCATTTTAAGGGTGTAAATTGTTTCCTCAGCCTTCAAATCAAAACCGAGGGTTGCGTAATAGCTCTCAGACATAACAAGTGTCAATGCATACTGCGTTAATTCTTCTCTCAATACAGGCAAGGCATCGCTAAATGCAGAAACGGGAATGTCCTTTCCGTTTACATTCAAAACAATCTCTTTGCCTTCATTCAAGAATGGTACATACTGACGATCTGTTCTTTCTGAGTTGACACTATCCCAAATGATATTAACTGCAACCACATTAGCATCGTTTGTATCACCACGATATTCTGC
>JAFQOE010000187.1 GCA_017395635.1 Lachnospiraceae bacterium
GAAGAAGCTTGAACCGGAATATGGAACAGGCTTTTCGTATCGTCAGTTGCAGTTTTGCAGGCAGTTTTATCGTATGTATCCAATTGCGAACGCACTGCGTTCACAATTCAACTGGACTCAATACAGATTGCTTCTTGCAATCTCAGATGATTATAAAAGAGAGTATTACGAGCTTGAGGCTGTTAACAATGCTTGGACAGCTCGCGAGATGGAGCGTCAGATCAACAGTCAATTATATGAACGCCTTCTGCTCAGTAATGATAAGGAAAGCGTGTTGGCCGTTGCTCGCAAAGAAAGAATACCTCAGCAGCCACAGGAGATAATAAAAGATCCGATGGTTTTGGAATTCCTTGGTCTGGAACGTAAGGCAGAGTATTATGAAAAAGATTTGGAGCAGGCTCTTATTACACACCTGCAGAAGTTTTTGTTGGAGTTGGGCAATGGCTTTACTTTCGTTGCTCGTCAGAAAAGAATACTCATAGAGGATGATGAGTTTTTTGCTGACCTTGTGTTTTACAATCGCCTGCTGCGCTGCTTTGTGGTAATAGAACTTAAGACTGAGAAACTGACTCATCAGGATCTTGGCCAGTTGCAGATGTATGTGAATTATTATGATCGTGTCGAGAAGACTCCGGATGAAAACCCTACCATAGGAATTCTTCTCTGTACCGCAAAAAATGATACTGTGGTCAAGATGAGCCTTCCAGAAAACAATTCATCCATATTGGCAAGCCAATATCAGTTGTATCTTCCTACACAGGATCAGCTTAAAACCGAGGTGGAGTCATTGATTCGTATTACAAGCGAAACAGAAAATCAGGAAAAATAGCATAAATGAAATTATAGAAAATGTGCCATTATTAGGGAGATTGGTTTTTCATGTGACAATTCGGGAAAAGTTTGTATATTAGAGGTCACTCATCACAAAAGATGGGTGACTTTTTTATGGAAGATAATTATCTGATACAGTCCAAGATACATACTAGAGCAATAGTCTCTGTAATGACCAGGATGGTCAATAAGAAGCAGGCAAGTATCGCTGATTACCATGACTTATATCATCATTGGCAGTTGTTGATGAACATAAACGCTCCGATGTATGAGAATATGTCGGATTGCAATCGTGGCGAGCATTTAGAGGTGACCTTGACGAAGTTGCGTCAAAACATGTTGGACTATACTGCCTGTGCTAAGTCGTTGCTGAATGACTTGGTCGAGATAATGTCTTTATATACTCCCAATGCAGATCTTTTCAAGAGCCTTTATGCGGATACATACGGACTCCGTGAAATGATGGAAAGGCATTTGGATGAAAGAGAAAAGTTGTTCCAGCCTATGGCTGAGCGGAATGCTTTAAGAAGGGAGGTGGACAAAGAACTAAATATGTTATTGTATAGTCGTGGCCGTAATGAGGATAAATTTCGCCGTGAGTTGGAGGAACTTGAAGATAAATATGGGATTACGATCAATTATGATAATATTCAGTACTGGTTCACTAGATCAAAAGATTATTATGAAGAGTATGATCAACAATACAAGGAGTTCCTTTCTTATAAGGGCCGTTGTCTTGTTTCAGTACAATATGATTGTGGATTATCATCATGTCAAATCGCAAAAAGAATATACGATGTGTTAGATAAAGATTTAAGAAATAATGACCCGTCTGTGTTTGTGTATGCTCAGCGAAATGAATTCGTTCATAACGAAGTGACCCATAATACAGAGAACGTTTATGAAAATCATTATCATCAGCATAATCAGATTACACAAAATAATAAGACTATTAACCATACTGTAAATAACACTTCCTTGAACACTTTTAATGTTCACTCTGAGAAGCACGATCATTATTCTACAA
>JAFQOE010000011.1 GCA_017395635.1 Lachnospiraceae bacterium
AGCATTGAAGAACAAGGCTTTATGCCTCTTTACAGACGGACAAAGCTTACAGATATGCTTCACGATATAAGTGGTTTTAACACTGATTATCAATTCATTACCAAACGTAAGATGAAAGAAATTCAAAAAATTAGCAAAGGGTAGATAAATTACTACATTGTAAAACGAAACCAAAAATCGCTACAGTCCTTGATTTTAAAGGCTTGTAGCGACTTTTTTGTCTATCAAATTGTCAAAGATGGGATAATAACATATTGATTACAAGTCGTCAAGAGTTTTTTTCTTTTCTCTCTTAAATTCTGCTTTTAATATGAATTCTCAAAAATAATCCAAATTAATATCATACAGCTTTCTATATCCATTCTTTGTTACTAACAATAGATCTTTCGGTAATAACGCTATATAATTGCGCACAGTCGAAACGCTTATATTGACAAATTCTGCACATTGATCCACTGTTAGTCCTTCCTCTCCAAATAATGAATTCTGCAACAATAAAAAAAGCATCTCTATCATTTTTTCGTTTGTTATCTCTTCATTAATTTTTTCTGCATAATATGATAATTGCTCAATCTTATTGGTAAGAACACTATTTAAATGTTCCATCGACTGTAAAACAAATCCAAGAAAAATAATAACAAATGGTGTAATATCTCCTTTATTTTTCCTATCATTTGTAATTTTAAATGTTTTATAATAGGTGTCAATTTGCGTTTTAATTGTATACGATAAACTATACCCTACTAAAGGATGTAGTTCTTTCGATAATAAATAGCTACTGAGAAATCGATTCAATCTTCCATTTCCATCATAAAAGGGATGAATATACCCAATAAAATAATGAACAACCGCAACGATAACCAAAGGATTAATTGCATCATCATTTAATATTTTAATACATTCATCCATATAGGATATGATGTTCTCTTCCGGAGTCACCCCATAATGTATAATTTGCAAATCTTTCCCCTGAACACTCACACTATCTTTTCTAAATATCACTCCATCCGGTGCATTTCTTTCATCTTCTTCTAATACTTCCTGTAACACTAGTTCATCATAAATTTTTCTAACATCCTGACAAGAGGTGATTTTTACATTGGATTCTTGCGATAACATAATATATTTTTGAACCAAACCTTGTAGTCTTTTCTTATCTTTTTTCTCTATCACAGTATTAATTAAATCTTTAATTTCTTTTCTAGTAGTATATACTCCTTCAATATCATTCGTTAATTCAATCTCGTCCACCAAACATTTTTTCATAAATTGGTCTAATGCAATTCCTTGAAGTGACCAAACATTCTCACTTAACTTTTTATCTTCTTTGTATATATTGGTCAGTAATTGTATCAATTCTTTCGGATGCGTCAAAAAAGCTTCATTACCATATATAGAAATCGGAATCCGAATCGTTTCTTCATGATTAAATCTATTATTATATAATTGCTCATATCCCGCTTTATCTTTATAAAACTGCTTAGAAAGTTGCAAATATTCCATAAGTAACGCCTCCTTTTTCATAAAGTATACCACAATTTATTAAAAAAAGTATATTTATTTATAATTTGTTATTAAATTTCATATTATTTTGATAACAAATTATAAAAATTATATTTTTTATTATTATTTTTTACGTTAACTAACGTTAATTAACTAAAAATAGCACTTTGGCAATTAAACTGACTTAATAATTACCAAAATGCTACTCTTGTTAAAAATCAAATATACTCAACTGACTGCTCTCCGGCATGCCATCCAGAATGCCCAACGCACTCATCTTCTCAATGGTAGACTTACCAATACCTGATCTTAATCTTAAATCTTCCTTCGATATAAATTTCGCCTCAGGGTCATCCTTGCGCAGCTCTTTTACCGCTTCCTTAATCTGAGATGCCGCTTTTCCGGCAACACCTTCCACCGAATCAAATGGTGGCATAATCTTACCGTCAATAATCAGACAGTTCACATCATCTGCCTGATAGATATCCAACGGCCAGAACTCAAAACCACGAGCATACATTTCCTGTGCCATACGCATTTCACGCAAAGAATCTTCTTCTGAACCAGAACGCTCATCCTTCGGTTTACTGGTAATCTCCTTCATATAGAATTCCAGCTTATCTCGCCCTCTACACATCGTTTCGTAATTGAATGCTTTCGCACGGATACTAAAGTATGCAGTATAATAAGCTAACGGATAATTCACCTTGAACCACGCAATACGCCACGCCATCATAACGTAAGCTGCCGCATGTGCCTTCGGGAACATGTACTTAATCTGCTTACAGGACCATATATACCAGTCTGGAACATTATTATCCAACATCGCCTGTTCCATATCCGGAGATAAGCCTTTACCCTTACGCACGCTCTCCATAATCTTAAATGCAAGACCAGGTTCCAATCCCATATGAATCAGATAAACCATAATATCATCTCGACAACAGATTGCGCCGGAAAGCTCTGTCTTACCTTCTGCAATCAGAGTCTGCGCATTATTCAACCACACATCTGTACCATGTGACAAACCGGAAATACGCACCAAATCCGAAAAGTTCTTAGGTTTTGTATCCACCAACATCTGAATTACAAAATCCGTACCAAATTCCGGTACACCTAATGAACCTGTCTTGGTTCCACCAATATCTTCTGTTGTAATTCCTAACGCTTCCGGACTATGGAAAATGGACATAACCTTTTTATCATCCAAGGCTATGGTTTTTGCATCCACACCGGTAATATCCTCCAGACGACGAATAATCGTCGGATCATCGTGTCCTAGAATATCCAGCTTCAAAAGATTATGGTCAATGGAATGATACTCAAAATGCGTGGTAATAATACTAGTCTTGGTATCATTTGCCGGTTTTTGAATCGCTGTGAACTCATAGATTTCTCTATCACCCGGAACTACAACAATACCACCCGGATGCTGACCGGTGGTTCGTTTTACACCAACACATCCATTACCAATTCGCTTAAGTTCACATCTTCGCTTAACTACATCTCTTTCCTGATAATACTTATATACCAACTGCTCTGCAGTCTTCTCCGCAATGGTTCCAACGGTTCCTGCACGGAACGCATGTCCTTTACCAAACAATTTCTCCGTATAAGCATGTGCATTTGCCTGATACTCTCCTGAGAAGTTAAGGTCAATATCCGGTTCCTTATCTCCATAGAAACCTAAGAACGTTTCAAATGGTATATCGTGACCTTCTTTGTTCATTTTCGTTCCGCATTTCGGACAATCCATGTCCGGTAAGTCACAGCCGGATGTACCGGAATAACTTTTCACCAAATCTGAATCAAAATCCACAAAGTAACAATTTGGACAGATATAATGAGCCGACAACGGATTAACCTCCGTAATACCGGACATGGTAGCAACAAAGGAAGAACCTACCGAACCTCTCGAACCAACCAGATAGCCATGGTCATTGGAATCCCACACAAGCTTCTGCGCAATAATATACATTACCGCGTATCCATTACCTATAATGGATGTCAATTCTTTCTCTAATCGTGCAGTTACCTTTTCCGGCAAATCCGGTCCATATATCTCATGCGCCTTATTATAACAAATCTCGCGCAATGTCTTGTCCGAATCCGGAATAACAGGAGGACATTTATCAGGGCTGACCGGATAGATTTTCTCAATCATTCTGGCAATCAGATTGGTATTATCAATTACAATCTCCTTTGCTTTGTCACTTCCCAAATATTCAAATTCCGCTAACATTTCTTCCGTGGTACGGAAATAAAGTGGCGGTTGGTCATCTGCATCCTTGAAGCCTTTGGATGCCATCAAAACTGCTCTATAAAGGCTATCTTCTGGGTCAAGAAAATGAACATCACAAGTCGCCACAACCGGCTTATTATAGATTTCTCCAAGTTTAACAATTCTACGATTCAGATTTTGCAAATCTTCATCTGTATTGACATTCGGAAAACGTTCCTCCCTCTTCATAAATGCATTATTGCCAATCGGTTGAATTTCCAAATAATCATAAAAACGAACAATACGGTCAATCTCTTCTTCATCCGCATCTTCGACAATCGCATGGAATAACTCTCCTGCCTCACATGCCGAACCAAGAATCAAACCTTCACGATATTTGCTAATCAAGCTCTTAGGCATAATCGGACGCATATTAAAATATTCCACATGAGATGCAGAAATCAAACGATTCAAATTTACACGACCAACTTCATTCTTAGCTAAAATAATTCCGTGATAACGCTTAGATTTCTTGATTGCATCTGGGTTGGTTTCACCCAATGTATTTAAGTCATCCACATTATAAACTTCCTTGTCCTTTAACATTTTTAGAAAACGCTTGAAAACCTCTGCCGTTGCAGCCGCATCATCCACTGCACGATGATGATTTTCCAATTTGACACCCAAATGTTTACAGATGCGGTCCAAAGTAAATTTACCAAGTTCAGGACAGAGAATATGTCCTAATGTCATAGTATCCAAAACTGTATTCTCTACTTTCCTTCCCATATCCTTGGCATATTTCTTGATAAATTTTGTATCAAATCCGGCATTGTGAGCAACCAAAACACTATCGCCCACAAACTCCAGAAATTCAGGTAATACGTTCTCGATTGTTTGTGCATCTAACACCATATCATCTGTAATGGATGTAAGCTTTGTAATATTATAAGGAATTGGTATCTCCGGATTCACAAATTTAGAAAAACTGCCTGCCACTTCGCCATTTACAATTTTCACAGCGCCAATCTCTATGATTTTGGACACCTTGGGATTAAAGCCTGTTGTTTCAATATCAAATACGATAAAACTGTCATCCAAGCTCTGTCCCTGAGGACGGATAACAAAATCCTTTAAGTCATCTACAAAATAGCCTTCCACACCATATATAATTTTGAATGGATCATCCTTTTTAATACAGTGGTTTGCGACAGGGAATGCCTGCGCCACGCCGTGGTCTGTAATAGCAATAGCCGGATGTCCCCATTCTTTTGCACGGGAAATAATAGCGCCAACATCCACCACGCTATCATTATCACTGTATACCGTATGCATATGTAACTCAACGCGTTTCTCCATAGAGTTGTCCACACGCTTTTCTGTAAAATCCGGAATTGGCTTAATTCCCGTAATAGAATTCAAGGTAACTTCTCTAACAAACGTATCATATGACGGAACACCTTTGATTTTGTAAAAGTTCTTTTTCTTGAAATCATCCTTTAACAAACTCCAGTCATCCTTTGTCACAAATATCTTACCCATAATGGAATCAGTAAAATCCGAAATAGCAAAACTAATAATGAGTTTTTCTCCATTTTTCAATTCTTTTTCTTCAATATCAAATACTTTTCCACGAACCACACATTCGCCAGTAGCTTCCGATAAGTCAGAAATCGCAACCTCATTACCCTCCACATTACGTCCATATATCACTTCCGGATCATTGATTTTATTACGACTAAATGCAGACGAACGATTCCAATTATTTTCCTTTGGCTTTGTATTCACATCTGGTGTTTTAGAAGGAGCAGGCTTTATTTCCGAAGCTCCATTTGCTGTAGTTTTTGCCTTTTCTTCCCCACTCTTTGCCTGTTCACCGGTAGAAGCTGCTTCACCATCCTGACCTTCACCCTCTTGTGTCTGCTGTTCCATAATATGTGCAATCTCTTGTTGAAGTCTATGTTCAGCAGCTTTTCGAATGGTATCCTTTTGCTCTTCCGTATACAGAAATCCTACCTGAATCTCAAAATCAAATCGCTGTCTGTATACTTCTTCCAAATAATGTTTAATATCCGCTGAACGTGTTCGTGCCAGAAAATTATCTACTAATGTAATGGAAATTACATTGCCATCGACAAACCATTCCGCTTTCTTTAAAAAACGACACAACACCGAAGACTCTACTGACAACTCAAATAACAAACTTTCTTTATAAACATCTGTCAAAGTTTTAATATTATACTGATTCGACAAATCATAGTGTTCCATTAATTTGACGCGCATTTTATTCTGGAACACGAACTCACTTAAATCCATCTCTACCGTATAAATGTCCTCTTTCGAAATCAATATTTTACTATCTATATGAACTTTTAATGTCTTTTCCGATTTCACCAAAACTGCATCCGTAACAATAACCTGTTCAAATAATTCCTTCACATCCTTTGCACAAGTAAAACCCGGAAATACATCAAAAAACTTCTTTATCTCAGCCATATTGTATTCTCTCCTTACAAAGAAACTGCCGCGATTCATATATGCACGACAGTTCTTTCTTCCTGTTACATTTTAACTACCAGACAACGGACACTAAAAAGCAACCTCTCTATTCTTTCCAATTCTTTAATTCTTCTTCTAAGGTCGATAATAATTCTGCTTCCGGAATCTTTTTAACGATTTCGCCCTTCTTAATCAGAAGACCTTCACCATTCCCTCCGGCAATTCCGATATCAGCTTCCTTTGCTTCACCCGGACCATTGACTACACAACCCATAACCGCAACTTTAATGTTCAAATGTTCATAATCAGCCACTAGATTCTCAACCTGATTGGCCAATCCAATCAAATCAATAGAAGTTCTGCCACAGGTTGGGCAGGAAACCACTTCAATACCACCAGTGCGAAGTCCTAATGTCTTCAATACAAGCTTAGCAGTCACAATTTCATTCACCGGATCACCTGTCAACGAAACTCGAATGGTATCACCAATTCCCTGATTCAAAATGATGCCAAGACCTACAGATGACTTAACATTACCTCTTGTTAAAGTACCTGCTTCTGTAATACCAACATGCAAAGGATAATTGGTCTTTTGAGCAATCAACTCATGTGCTTTCACACACATCATTACATCCGAAGACTTGATACTAATTACAATATTGTCAAAGTTCAAATCCTCAAGAATTCGAACCTTGTCTAATGCACTCTCTACAATCCCTTGAGCCGTCACACCATTATATTTTGTAACCAGTTCTTTCTCTAAAGAACCACTATTCACACCTACGCGAATAGGAACATTGTAAGTCTTTGCTGCTTCCACAACTTCGCGAATACGATCTTTCCCACCAATATTACCAGGATTAATACGAATCTTATCAGCACCATGTTCCATCGCCATAATTGCAAGCTTGTAATCAAAATGAATATCTGCCACTAACGGAATATGTATTTGTTTCTTAATATCCGCAAACGCCTTAGCCGCTGCTTCATTATTGGCAGTCGCACGAATAATGTCACAACCTGCTTTTTCCAGTTTCAAAATCTGATCTACTGTTGCATTTACATCTTCTGTTTTCGTATTGGTCATAGACTGGATTAGAATTGGATTTCCACCACCAATCACTCTATCCCCAATATGGATTACCTTCGTATGTTCTCTCATACATATCACTCCTCTTAATATAACGAACCGTCGTACTATTAATAATTTCGGCTACTATCTACAAGCATCTCATTCGTTCCTAGTTATAACCTATTCTATACCGGTCACTCAAACCATTTCTACTGAATAATCTCAAAAATATCCTGAAACATCACAACTACCATCAAACCAATCAACAAAACAAATCCTGCTGTATTAATCCAAGCTTCCTTCTCAGCCGGTAATTTTTTCTTGAAAATTGCTTCAAATAATAACAATACCGTTCTACCACCATCCAAAGCCGGCAACGGCAATAGATTCATTACACCTAAGTTAGCAGAAAGCATCACACAAAAGTTCATCATATTAAGAATAACATTCAATACTGCCAGCCCTGCATCACCTTCAGCGCTTTCTTTTGCCTGATCTATCGTATCACTCATCATGGACACAATTCCAACCGGTCCTGATAAATTCTTAATTCCAAGCTTTCCGGTAATCAAATATTCCAAACTCAAAAAAGTTGTCTTAATATTATAGCGCAATTCATACGCACTATACTTTAATGTATCCCATACATTACCTTTCACTCTTCCACCGGAATAGATTCCCATCAAATATCCACTATCCGTTTTTTCCGGTGTAAATGTGAACTCTTTTTCTTCACCATTGCGCTCTACTGTCAATGTAATTGGCTGACCCGTCTGATTAAACTTTGTATATACTAACACCTCACGGAAATTATATATCGTATGACCGTTATATTCCGTAATCATATCACCAACTTCAACTCCTGCTTCTTTGGCTGGGCTACTTTCCGAAAAATTAGTAATAACCGGAGAATCATAACCTATCACTGCCATCAGTACTATTGCAAGAACAAACGCAAGGATAAAATTGAAAATAGGACCCGCAATTACAACCGAAATTCTTGCCCATACCGACTTCGTGCTGAAAGAATTTTCATCTACAACATCTTCATCCTCTCCAAGCATCATACAATATCCACCCATAGGAATTGCCTTCAAAGAATACTTTGTCTCTGCCTTCGTAAAGGAAAAGAATGTTGGTCCCATTCCAATCGCAAATTCTTGTACATATATTCCATTTTTCTTTGCTAATAAAAAATGTCCTAATTCATGAAAAAATACAATTGCACTAAACACAAGTAATGCAATTATCACATTAATCACTGTATTCATGATATCCACCTGCTCTCAATTGTTTCATATACCCATTGCTCTGTTGATAAAATCTCTTCTACTGTAGGATTCTCAATTAATCTGTGATGTTGCATACAAAAATCTATCATTTCATAGATTTCCAAAAAACTAACTTTCTTATTCAAAAACTTAGCTACTGCCAATTCATTTGCAGCATTCATAACTGTTGGCATACTTCCTCCAACATGAAGTGAATCATATGCAAATTTCAATCCAAGAAATGTATCCATGTCCGGTTTCTCAAATTTGATTTCGCTAAGCATCGAGAAATCTAACCTGTCACCAGGCAAATACTTGCGCTTTGGATAATATAACGCAAACTGAATCGGCAAACGCATATCCGGCGTTCCAAGCTGTGCCATTACTGCGCCATCCTCAAATTCTACCATGGAGTGAATAATACTCTGTGGTTGAACAACAACCTCAATTTGTGACGGTTCCACATCAAACAACCACTTTGCCTCAATCACTTCCAACCCCTTATTCACCATCGTTGCAGAATCAATTGTAATTTTACGACCCATTGCCCAGTTTGGATGTTTCAAAGCCATCTCTAATGTAACTAATTCCAAGTCTTCTTTGGTCATTCCACGAAATGGTCCACCAGAAGCTGTTAACAATATCTTACTAATTTTATTATCTTTCTCACCATTCAAACACTGAAAAATTGCAGAATGTTCACTGTCAACAGGCAAAATAGAAACATTATTTTCTTTTGCCAAAGGCATAATAATGTGTCCTGCTGTTACAAGTGTCTCTTTGTTCGCCAAACCGATATCTTTGCCTGCGCGAATCGCTGCAATGGTTGGTTGTATTCCTATCATTCCCACAATTGCTGTTACTAATATATCTGAGGATTCAATGGTCGCAACCTCAAGCAAACCTTCCATACCAGATACAACCTTGCAAGTCGGTGTAACATCCGCAATTGCTAAACGCAACTCTTTTGCTTTTATTTCACTCCATACCGCAACTAACTGTGGATGAAATTCTCGAATCTGTTCTTCAAGCAATGCAATATTGCTACCAGCAGATATAGCCACCAAATTCAAATCATCATTATATCTGATAACATCCAAAGTCTGTGTTCCAATCGATCCCGTAGAACCTAATATTGCTATATTCTTCATTGCTTCCTCCTATTCTTATAGCCAAAAGATAATAACTACACGTATCCTAAAAGAATATATGTTGCTTAAGCACAAGAGAAGTTTCATTCATACTCGTATAAATGAAACTTTCTCAAACACTTTATCTTATACTTATAAACTTTCACAACTACATATCTTACCTATAATACATTAAATAGTTCCACTAAGTAATATATGATTGGCGCTGTAAATAATATGCTGTCGATTCGGTCCATTATACCACCATGTCCCGGAATTAGATTACCGTAATCTTTAATCTGATTATCTCGTTTAATAGCTGACGCTGCCAAATCACCAATCACTGCCGGAATTGCACCCAATGCTGCAATAATTGCACAATACAAACCTGAAAGCGGTAATTGAGCCGCAAATACAGTTCCATATGCAAAACCAATCAAACCTGCACCCAAAATTCCGCCAATAAATCCTTCTACACTCTTATTCGGACTAACCTTTGGCGAAAACTTATGTTTTCCAATTGCACTTCCTACAAAGTATGCAAAAATATCATTCATCCAGCTTGAAATCAAAACAAAGAATGACAACAATAATCCTGCTTCCATAGAACGAATTCTAAAGACAAAGGATAATAATATCGAAGCATAAATAAACGCAAATATGCCTCTCATCATATCTGTATCTTTATACTTTGGAAATTGAATAACATAAACTGCCAATGTTATTAACACAAACAAAACCATCATCGGTAAAACGAATTGTGCCTTATCAAAATACAAAAGTACATACAACAATAATGTTGTAACATAGCTCAAAATTGCAAACGGAGATTTGTGCAACGTATATACTTTTAATATCTCACGAACGCCTACAAGCGAACAGAGCGAAAGTATAATCGCAGTTATCGCACCACCTGCAAAAAGTGCAACCAATGTGATAATTCCTACGAGAACACCACCAATTAAACGATTCTTCATATCATTCTAAACCCCGCCAAAACGACGTTCCTTTCCATTATAATAACGAATGGCTGTTAACAAGTCATTCTTATCAAAATCAGGCCATAACACATCTGTAAAATAAAATTCTGTATAAGCAAGCTGCCATGGTAAAAAATTAGATAACCTTTCCTCACCACTTGTTCGAATCAACAAATCAGGATCTGGCAGACCGGCTGTATCTAATCTGTCATTAATTAAATCCTCTGTGATATCTTCTGGATTGAGCTTCTGTGCAGCTACATCTTTTGCTATATCCGCAACTGCTCTTCGAATCTCATCACGACCACCATAGTTAATGGCAATTGTGAACTTAAGACCTGTCGCCTCTTTCGTAGCTTCTTCTAATTCATTAATCCTGGTAACTAAGCTTTTATCTAAACCTGTCTTATCACCAATCACACGCACTTGCATATTATTCTTTGTAGAACGTTCAATACAATCAATCAGATATTTGCCCAACAATTTCATCAATGCATCTACTTCCTCTTTGGAACGTTTCCAATTCTCAGTAGAAAATGCATATACGGTAACATATTCAATTCCCATCTTGTAAGCATCTTCTATAATCTGCTCTACTGTTTTAGACCCCTGAACATGCCCATAATTTCTAGGCATATTTCTTTTCTTTGCCCATCTTCCATTGCCATCCAAAATAATTGCTACATGCTTTGGAATATTCAAATTTTCATCCTTAATCGCTTGTAAAATCTTCTCCAAATCTGCCTCCAAAACTATACTGTCATAATCTCTTTTGACTTATTCTCAATTGCAGACTCTACTTTCTCTACATACTTATCAGTAAGCTTCTGTACCTGATCTTCATAATCCTTCTGCTCATCCTCAGAAATCTCATTTGCCTTTAACTGCTTTTTGAAGTAGTCGTTGGCATCACGACGTACATTACGAATTGCAACCTTAGTATTCTCACCTTTTTTCTTAATATCTTTCACTAAATCTTTACGACGTTCTTCTGTAAGCTCCGGGAAATTCAAAATGATAGATTTACCATCATTATTAGGTGTAAGACCTAAATCAGAACATAAAATAGCCTTTTCAATTTCCTTTAATAAAGATGCTTCCCATGGTGTAATTACAATTGTTCTAGCTTCCGGTACACTGATATTACCAACCTGCTGCATTGGAGTAGGAACTCCATAATATTCTACTTTCAACTTATTCAAAATATTAGGATTGGCACGACCTGCTCGGATATTCGAATATTCACTCTCTAAACTCTCCAATGATTTTGACATCTTCTCCTCAAACTGCTTCAACATAGTAACTTCCTCCTGATAATGTAATATATGTTTTAATATGTTATATAATATTCTAACTCACAAATATTGACTTATGCCTCAATATAAGTTCCATTTGATTTTCCAGTCATAGCTTTGATAATACTATCTTCATCATTCAACCCAAACAACATCATTGGCATATGATTTTCCATCGCCAATACAGCAGATGCAAGATCAATAACACCAAGTTGTTGGTCTACAATATCTTTCATCTTCATTGTATCGTATTTCTTTGCATTTGGATTTGTCTTAGGATCACTATCATACACGCCATCAATTGCTTTTCCTGACAAAATAACATCTGCCTCAATTTCAATAGCCATTAAAACAGTAGACATATCTGTCGAAAAATAAGGATGACCTGTACCACCTGCAAAAAATACTACTTCGGATTTGTCAAGTGCTTCAACCGCACTATCTTTTGTAAAAAGCTCTGTCACGTTACCACAAACGAAAGGTGACATGATTCTGGTTTTCAATCCTACTGTACGGAACATATCTGCTGCATAAATACAATTCATAACCGTTGCAAGCATACCAATCTGATCCGCTTTCACACGATCCATATTTTCAGAAGTTCTTCCTCTCCAGAAATTACCACCACCGATTACAATTGCAACCTGCTTGCCAGCATCCACAGCACCTTTCACCTGTCTTGCAACATCCAAAACTGTCTTTTCATCAAAACCCTGATGTTTGTCACCAGCTAATGCTTCACCACTTAATTTAAGTAAAATACGATCCATTTTCATAATTTTTCTCCTATATCATCTTTAACATCTTTCGTTATACATATTAAGCAAAAAAGCTTTTAACATCAATATCTGAATAGCTCTGTGAACAGAAACCTTCAATAACCGCACCATTATTAATCTGTACAGAACGAGACTTGATATTACCCATAATAACAGCAGTAGAATCCACAATTACCGGACCATGAACATCGATATCACCATTCACAGCACCGGCAATAACAGCAGATTCACCTTCAATACCACCGATAATCATTGTGCCAACACCAACCTTAACGCTACCATAAGACTTTACATTACCCTCTACTCTTGCACCATTAGCATATAACTCGCCAGCTGTAATGTTACCTACAACATTACCACCAACTACTACTTTACCTTTACAGATAATATTACCTTCCACAGCACCAATAATATCAATCGATCCTTCTGTTTCTAAATCACCTTTGATTTTGGTTCCTTTTGTAATATAAGTAGTTTCTGCATCCGCCTCATCTACATTAAATACTTGTTCTTCAACCATTTTTGTAACTTTTTCTTCCTTTGTATCTTCAACTGAATTAATAGAAATTACATCTTTTTCCTGACTCATAGTTTCTTCCTCCATCACTTTTTCAACCTTATCTTCTTGTAACATTTCCTGTTCAAATTGTCCTAAAATTTTATCTAATGCAGCTTCTTCTGAAATCAAGTCTGCTTGTGCTTCTTCATCTGATTGTTTGAAAATCTCTTTGACTGTTTCAGTCTCTTTGAGCAATTCAACTTCTTCAATCGCTTCTGCACTCTCTTGAATCAATACATCTACTTCTTGTACATCTTCGTCTACATTCAAAACCGGTTCTTGAATCGATTCTTCTAATTCCTCAAGAAGTTCCTCAACCGACTTCTCTGTTTCCACTTCCTCAAGGACTTCTTCAACCGGTTCCTCTGCTTCTACTTCTTCAAGAATTTCCTCAACCAATTCCTCTGCTTCTACTTCTTCAAGAATTTCCTCAACCGATTCCTCTGCTTCTACTTCTTCAAGAAGTTCCTCAACCGATTCCTCTGCTTCTACTTCTTCAAGAATTTCCTCAACTGATTCCTCTGCTTCTACTTCTTCAAGAATTTCCTCAACCGATTCCTCTGCTTCTACTTCCTCAAGGACTTCTTCAACCGGTTCCTCTACTTCTGCTTCCTCAAGGACTTCTTCAACCGGTTCCTCTGTTTCTGCTTCCTCAAGGACTTCTTCAACCGGTTCCTCTGTTTCTGCTTCCTCAAGGACTTCTTCAACCGGTTCCTCTACTTCTGCTTCCTCAAGGACTTCTTCAACCGGTTCCTCTACTTCTGCTTCCTCAAGGACTTCTTCAACCGGTTCCTCTTCTTCTACTTCCTCAAGAACTTCTTTAATCGGCTCTACTGATTTAACCTTTTCCTCAACCGATTCTTTAACAGGAGTAACTACAGATTCTGTTATAGGTGTGCCTTTTGCAAAACTATTCAATAAAGCTTCTAATCCCATATCTTCCTCTGCTACATAAGATACAGAATTATTATCCTCTTCTTCCGATACAGTTGATGCTTCTAATTGACTTAACAAATCATCAATTGATAATGCTTGTTCATCGCTTGTTTCATCTACACTTTCTACAGATGCTTCTTCAGGAATATCTTCAGATTCATCATCTTGCAAAGTTTCATCCTTCTTCTTAGCTTCATCTTGTACAGTTTGTTGCATAGCAAGCTGATTCAACAACTCTTCCACAGACATATCCATTGTATTAACTTCCATATCATCATCTAATAACATCTGTGGTTCTATATCGTCACTATATAATTCTTTATCAAGCAAATCATCAATCTGTTCTAACATGTCTTCCGGTGCAATATCCAAATCATCACCAGAAGTATTGTTATCTCCATATACTTCTTTTGACAAAACAGGCTTTTCTTCAACAATTTTCTTCTTGCCTGCCAAAAGATTCTTGGTCTTATCTTTTTCTTCCTTGCTCTTGGTTGCGTGTGACACCTTTTTTTCCTTAACCGGCTTTTCTTTTACTGCTTTTTCTTTTGTTGGCTTTTCTTTTACCACTTTTTCTTTTGCAGGTTTCTCTTTCTCTACTTTCTTAGGTGTTTCTACAACTTCTTCTACAACCTCATCAATGATTTCATCCTCATTATACATTTCGTTGCCACCCGGTATCAATTCATTCATTGCCTGAGTAACATCTGCTTTAAAATCTTTAAAAAAACCCATCTTTTCCTCCACTGTTACATATCACAGAATTCCTCTTTCACAACTGTGTAATTCTGTGAATAAAGCTTATCAATCTGTCCTTCTAGTTTTAACACCTTAAATACTAAAATAACATTCAGTATTACTGAGGTGAATAGTAAAAGAACCGCAGCAAAAACTATAAGTGATTTAATTTGATTCACTCTGTTTCTTCTGGATGCCTTATTATTATGCACTTCTTTTGTATTCTTACTAGTTGGCATATTACATATCCTTTCATAACGATTCCGTTCTCTGAAATCTTCACATGATTGCTATAGATTATATCATAATATGTATTAAAATGAAACCTAAAAATACGAAAAGAAAAAGAACTAAGTTTCATCAACTCAGTTCTTTCATAAAATACTAAAATTTAATATTCTCCAATGGAACCAGATATTGTGCTTTTCGATTTTCTTGTTCCGCAATATAAGATTGATCACCGGATGCGTGAAGCTCTTGTAAATACAAATGGTGATTCTTCATTATCTCTTCATTATTCTTTCCAAGCATTAACATCGCAATACTTGAACACTGATCTGCTGCACGTTCAAAATATGTAAGCATATCCATAAAAATCAAGCCTGAATTGATAGAACAGATTCCTTGACACAAACGATCCGTATGACGATTTTTCAGCAACAATACCATATCGTCAATAACTTCTTCCAAAGGTTCAATACGACGTGCCGTATAATCATTATCATTTTCTAAAGCTTCCAAAGTAAGTCTAAGTATCTCAGTCACTGCATCGCCAATAATTTCTAATTCTTTCTGTGCACTCTCCGAAAAAGTCAGATTTGAATCGCTCATCTTCTTTGCAAGCTCATCGAAATTAGATGCATAATCACCAATTCTTTCTATATCACGAATACACTGCATTAACATATTATGCTGACGTTTATCACTTTCCACCTCAATGTAACTAGACAATTCAATCAAATAGTTATCTGCAGCATCCGTAAAACGATCCAAACGATTTTCTGACTGATCGATTGTTTCTGTTCTCTTCTCACTATACGACTTAAACTGTTCTAAACTCAATACAATATTCTTTTTGGCAAGAGTAACCATAGTGATTGCAAGTTTCGTTACTTCGCCCAGCGCTACAGTTGGTGCAATCATCAACTTAGAATCAAGACCAGCCAATTCCGGATACTCTTCTTCAGATTCCTCATCATCCTTCACAAACTTACAAGCAATCTTTACCAATATATTGGTAAACGGAAGCAAAACAATCGCTGTAACCAAGTTAAACAGCGTCTGAAAATTCGCAATCACGCCACTGTCAACTGTGCTATCCCAAAGAGTTGCCAAACCTCCTGTCTGACGAACAATCATCATAACTATCATAAATAAAATTGTTCCAATCGTATTAAACACAATATGAACAATACCTGTACGTTTTGCATCCTTTGATGAACCAATCGAACATACCAATGCCGTTGTAACACATGTACCCAAATTAATACCCATAATAATCGGATAAACCAGATTAAAGGTCATAACACCAGTTGATGATAAAGCTTGTAAAATACCCACCATTGCAGATGAACTCTGTACAATTACAGTCAAAACAAGACCTGTAATAATGCCAAGTAATGGCATATCCGTAAAATAAGCCAAAACATTTGCAAATGTTGCGGATTCTGAAAGTGGCTCTACCGCATCTGTCATTGCCATTAAACCGGTAAATAACACACCAAATCCTAGTGCAATCAAACCAATATTTTTACTTGTTTCTTTTTTGACAAACATAACAAGTATAATACCAATAACCAAAGCAATCGGTGCCAATGTGTCCGGTTTAAAAAATGCTAATACGTAATTGCCACTAGAATCAATATCCATCAAACGAATAATCTGTGCTGTAATCGTTGTACCGATATTCGCACCTAATACAATACTCACTGCCTGACGCAAATTAAGAATTCCTGCCCCAATCAAACCAACTGTCAAAACAATTGTAGCTGTCGAACTTTGAATAATAGCAGTAACCAAAGTACCGGTAAGCAATCCTAAAAATACATTCTGTGTTAGCTTTCCAAGTACATTCTTCAATGTGTTACCAGATCCCTGCTTCAAGCCGTCGCCCATAATTTCCATTCCATATAGAAACATTGCAAGGCCACCAAGAAGCTTAATCACCATTAAAATTGTGCTCATTTGTAGTTTTCTCCTCTGTTAAGCAAAAAAATAGTAGTGGGATATATTCTATCCCACTACCTAATGATACTTTATTTAACAAAAATAAACAAGAGAAATTTTATGTCTATGCAATTTATTTGCCAGCCATCTGTGCAGCAACTTCTGCCGCAAAGTCCTCACTCTTCTTCTCCATACCTTCACCAACTTCGAAACGAACGAAATTAGTAATAGTAAGATTCTTGTTAACTGACTCAAGATACTTAGCAACTGTCTGTTTGCCATCTTCAGCCTTAACGTATACCTGATCAAGAAGACTGATTTCCTTCAACTGTTTAGAAATACGACCTTCAATCATACCACCAAAAATCTTGTCGCCAACAATGTTAGCCTTATCCTGCATAGCCAAGTCGCTTAATGTAGCCTTAGCAGCATCTGAAAGGAAATTGAACAAATACTTGTCATTCTTCTTCTCTTCATAAACAGCAATATCCTCATCAGAGAACAACTTGCCATTAACAGCCTTATCAAATAAACCATTTAAAATTGGCTTTGGAAGGGAAGCTGAATCATTCAATGAACTATCTACTGTAATATCTCTCATCTTATCAATCTCATCCTGAGAAATATCTGCTCTACCAATATACTGTGGGTTCATAGCAGCAACCTGCATAGCAACGTTCATCAATGCTTCCTTCTCAGCATCTCCATTGTCACCTGTTGCAGCAACTAAAACACCAATCTTTCCACCTGCATGAAGGTAAGTAGCAACACAATCACCAGAAACCTTTGCAAATCTACGAACAGATAATTTTTCTCCGATTGTAGATGTCTTCTCAACTAAAAGATCCTGAAGACCATTCAATGCAAGAACCGCATCAATGTCTTCACCGTTTGCGCCACCATTTAATCCTGAAGCAAGAGCATTATCAGCGATAACCTGTACAAACTCCTGGAATACTTCATTCTTAGCAACGAAATCTGTCTCTGAGTTAACCTCAACAACAACTGCATCCTTACCATTGGTAGCTACACGAGCAATACCTTCAGCTGCAATTCTGCTAGCCTTCTTTTCCATCTTAGCAGCACCACTTTTTCTTAACACCTCAACAGCTGCATCCATATTACCATCAGTCTCCGCAAGAGCCTTCTTACAGTCCATCATTCCTGCACCGGTTAACTCTCTTAACTCTTTTACCATACTTGCTGTAATAGCCATTTTAATTTCCTCCATATAATAATATTATTAATCGGAATTATCATTATCTAAAAATCCCAATCATACATTTCTTTCAAAAAAGCCCTAGCCCATTAGGCTAAGGCTTTAAAGTCTTCAAATGATTCCTATGAATCTATCTAATTATTCAGCATCTGCCTCTTCAACAACTTCTTCAGAAACCTCTGCATCAACACCCTGATTAGCCTCGATAACAGCATCAGCCATCTTAGCTACGATTAACTTAACTGCACGAATTGCATCATCATTACCAGGAATTACATAATCTAATTCTTCTGGATCACAGTTTGTATCAGCAATACCTACTAAAGGAATTCCTAATGAATGAGCTTCCTGAATACAGATTCTTTCCTTACGTGGATCAACAACAAAAATCATATCTGGAGCTCCGCCCATCTCTTTGATACCACCTAAGTTCTTCTGAAGCTTATCCATCTCTTTCTTAATCTGGATTACTTCCTTCTTTGGAAGAACATCAAATGTTCCATCTTCTTCCATCTGCTCATACTTCTTCAAAGTAGCGATACGAGTTTCGATAGTCTTCCAGTTAGTAAGCATACCACCTAACCATCTCTCGTTAACATAGTACATACCACATCTCTCTGCCTCAGACTTAACTGAATCCTGAGCCTGCTTCTTTGTACCAACAAACAAAATCTTGCCACCCTCTGCAGCACATTTCTTAATTGCTTCGTAAGCTTCATCTACCTTACCAACTGACTTCTGTAAGTCGATGATGTAGATACCGTTACGCTCAGTATAAATGTACTCAGCCATCTTAGGGTTCCATCTTCTTGTCTGGTGTCCAAAATGTACACCTGCTTCCAATAACTGTTTCATTGAAATAACGCTCATAATTTACCTCCTGGTTTTACCTCCAATAGCTTCAACTTCTAAACCACAAATCTGTAACACGCGTCTTGATTACAAATTCGCACCAATTCAGAAATCCACTACTGTGTATTATTTTTTACCGAGTGGTATTATAGCATAGGAATCCCCATATCACAAGTGCTTTTTTACATTTTTACAAGATTTTTCAAAAAAAGTATTTTCAAAAAAACAATAAGAAAATAAGAATGGGACTACCAACGTCACATTCTTACCATAATACTATCTCGGATCCGATATCGCAATCGCAATCTCTTCATACGACATACCTATTGTTAATGCATGTGTTCCTACACTAATACGACTTGCATAACCATTTTTGATTAAATAATTATCAAAATCTGTTGCATCTTTAATCAAGCCACTTTCTTGAAGCATCTGACATACAGGATAAGACGACATTCCACCTTTAATTGTAATTTCAACCACTTTGTTATCGTCTTCTTTTGCTTCCGTTGTTTGTTCCGTAGAAGCTTCCGTATTCTGTTCTTTCTTCTGTTCTTCTGTTTTTTGCTCAGTTGTGGTTTCTGTCGTTTTCTTCGCTTTTGTTGTTTGCTGCTCCGTCTTAGTTGTTTCAGAAGAGTCAACATCTATTTTGATTTCTTTTGTAGAATCCTTATCTTTTTTACCAGACTCTTTCGAAGATTTCTCTGTACCGGAAACAAACATATCTTTTACAGAATTCTTTTCTTCTACCATACCAAGCTTTTTTGCTCTTTCAATTACTTCTCTATCAGAAATTTCTTTTGAACCGGATGTATGAAACGCAACAATACATACCAATGATGCAAAAATAATTCCCGTTCCCAATCCTCTTAAAAAGTATTTAAATTTCATATTTGCCTCCTAGCATCCAAGTTCGAAGTTTATCATAACATTATTGTTTCTGATACAAATCAATTACTAATTTTACTTCGCCAACACCCAGACCTAATTCCTTTGCAATATCAATAATACTACTTCCATTGCGATGCATTTGCAAAATAATATCATTCGAATTCTCATTTTCTGTAAATTCTTCTTCTAAAACTTCATCAAAGTCTATATCTGTTTGATCTAATTCTGCAAAAACATCTTCTACTTCAACCAAATCAGTACCGGTAGAATCTTCAAAATCATTATAATCTTCGACCATCAAGTCTGCATCCGATTCAGAATCAACCGCTTCCATTGTAGCCACTTCCTCTTTCGGCATATACTCCAAGCTGGCTTCTTTTTTAATTTTTGTTTGAGATTCTGATACATTTTGTTGTAAATCTGCATTGTTGAGTTCTATTTTTTTATGCGCCAAAGCAGTAAGTTGCTCTATGGCAGATTGTCTATTGTTATACAATCCACTATCCACACGTTCTACCTTGGTATTTTTCACTTTATCCAACACATCTTTTGCTTCTTTATTCGCATCATTTACAATACGAACTGTTTTCATAATGTCTTTTTGTTTATCATCCAACATACTATAAAGAAACATTACTTCTTTATGGTTTTTCTCTATTTGTTCACAAACTGCAACGGCATAATCCCCTAAAGCCATAGTTTTTTCATTTGCCATATTGGATAATGATTCATTCGTTTCATACAGAATATCTTTTGCCTGATTCGCAATAACATCTTCAATTTTACGTCTGATAATACGTAATTCTCTATCAGAAAATTCATAGTCATCATCAACCGACATCAAATTATGTAAGCTCTCCTCTTTATTGGAAATTTTCTCTGATATAAAAAAACTAGCTAAACATATTATGATTCCAATCACAATCATTACTATTACTGATATTGTCATGATTCGCTCCTATCCTATATTTGAATATTTACTCGAGGTTGCTTGTCATTTGAGTAGTTAATTGAAGAAGTATTCTCTTGTTCTTCCAATTCATCGTCATTTTGAGGAGGGCGCTTTTTTTTGCGAGGATTACTATAAGTTCCATTTCCCTCTTCTTTTGCATCGTATTGATACTCAGCAAATTCATTGGCATCTTTCGGAATAACGGTTTCACTATTATGCTTTACTTCTTTTGCAAGTTGATTAGCAGCAAATGTATTCTCATTTACCACACGTTGATTTTCAAAATGTTGTGTGTTACCTACTGTTTCCGAACGTGGTAACACCATCTGCATATGAATCGGTGTAATCATAATAGCCACCTCCTAACCGAACAAGTTTCAAATTAAATCGGCATACTTACGACATCTGCACCATCTGCTCTAAACTGGCAATGGCTTCGAACATCCTTAACCGGGTATATACGGTTCGATATACATATACAAACACCCGGGAAAACCGTATGATTAACTACAACTTTACCACCTGTATTCTCTTCTATTTCTTTCTTAAGTACCATATATTCTGCAGATTCTTTTTCAAGTAATTCTCCAATTGTTTTGAAAGCTTCACTCGATTGTTTTGCCATAACCATTTGATTTGGTAACAACTTTAATCCTTCAGCCATCTTTTTCTTGAGAGATTCCAGCACCTGCTTATGCTGTAACAATTCATCCTGATGTTCTTTAATTAATGTTGTTAACTCTTTATAACGATCCATCACTTCCGGTTCCACACCTACCTTAAGCGTAGTAACCGTATTCATTTTGTTTCCAAATACACTGGCTTCAATTCTTTTACCTGCTGAAATCGTTCCACCAATCAAGAATCCTTTCTTGCCACTTACAATCACCTTATCACCCGCAGTTAAATCCGAGTGTAGACTGGAACCTGTATTGATAGTTCCACCAGCCTTCACATTAGCACTTTCAATAAATTTGGTAACAATGTCATTTTTTGCTTCAAGATAACCTTTACTCATACCTTGTACTCCACGTTTTAAAACAATGTTTCCTCCAGATATCAGTCTAGCTCCTTCCACAACACCATTCACTTCAATGTCACCTGTCGCTTCAATTGTAAAGCCGGAACGAACATTACCTGTTACAAAGACATTACCGTTATAATGAATATCACCCGTAGAAGTGTCCACATCTGCCGGAACTGTATAAGTATTCGATACAAACACAGTATCAATCTCCAACTTGACATCTCCATCCACTTCTGAGTAAATCTTGGTCTTATCCTCAGACATTCGAATGTTTCTTCCATGCTTCAAAACTCCGGGTTTAACCCTGACAGGTGGAACCGGATTTCCAAACACATCTTTTCCTTCCTGTCCTTGAACCTCCGGAATTAATTCAGCTAGTAAATCTCCTTGTTTTACACTTGTAAACAAATTTAACTCATGAAAATCAACGCTTCCATCTTCTAACAATTTGGGTTTAGCAGTCGGTTCCGTTTCGAATTGATAAATTATCTGAGCATCTTTTCCTTGAACAACCGGCGTTCCTTTTGCAATTGGAATATCCCTACAAAATTGTTGTCCCATTGTATATGCTTTAACCACTTTAGATGATATACCGTATGTAATATTATAACGTTCAAGTTCATTATAAATATCTTTTTCCGTCATAAACTTTCCGTTCATAGATGGTGGATAAAAACGTACAATCGCCATCATTTTATCATCCGTAACACGCACTTTCGCCATTTCATCAACCTCAGAAATAACATTAGAGGTGACAAATAAATCCACCTCTTGCGTCGCTTTTTCAATGGCTTTATTCAATTCCGGCAAATTGTAATCACGAATTCCACATTTTTCCAAATACTCTGCAAATTCCTGTATAACAATTTTTTTACCACCATCTTTTTCCGGATAGATATGTACATAAACACCATTCTCACGTATGTCTAATCGAAAATAAGCATTTGTATATTTCATTCAACTTCCTCCCAACAATATTACCCCATTAGCAACTCAAAATATTTGCCCAAATGTTTCTTCATTTTCTCTAGTGCTTTAGAATGCAGTTGAGAAATTCTAGACTCCGAAACTTCCAATACACTTGCGACTTCCTTCAATGTCAATTCTTCATAATAGTATAATAAAACAACCTTTTTTTCTTTTTCTGTAAGTAACTCTAATGCTTCCATTAGCATTTGCTTTACTTCATCTCTATCCATAGCTTGTTCAGGTTCCATATATGTCGTATTACGAAATTCGCGAACACCACCATCTGATCCCTGCTCCATAAACTCATCCAAAGATGCAATATTCGAAATGTTTGTAGAACCTTCCCAACTTCTATATTCATCAAGAGAAATACCAAGTTCTTCTGCAATATCTTTATCTTTTACATTTGCACCTTTTTCTTTTTCAAGTTTAGCAATCGCCTGTTCAATCTGTTTTTGTTTTTGTCTTACAGAACGAGGTATCCAATCCATTTTACGAATTTGATCCAAGATAGAACCACGTATTCGTAAACTGGCATAGGTTTCAAATTTGATACCTTTATCATAATCAAATTTGTCAATTGCATCAATCAACCCAAACACACCATAACTAACCAAATCATCATATTCGACTGTATAACCTAAATACATATTAAGGCGACCAGCTACAAGCTTAACAAGAGGAACATACTCAATGATAATCTGTTCCCTTATCTTATCAGATTTAGTTTTTGTATATTCCTCCCATAGCTTAACTTTCTTTGCGTCGTCCATCATACACACCCCACGTATACTTTTTGTCAATAATAATCAAGTCATAACCAAACAAGAAAATCATTCCACATCTTCTTCATCAAAAGAAAAAGCAACAGCTTCCTCCTTCGTTTCTTCTGATTCTTCTGTAGATTGTGTCTCCTCACCATCTGACGTTTCCGAATCATCCGTCTCATCTAGCTCTTTTTGTAAAATCTCAACAATCAGAGTACCTATCACATAAAAAACAAGAAGAACAATTAATACAATAAACAAAGAAGATGTAACAGAACGTCCTGTTTTCATATTAATCAAAAGTGTGATTAATCCTGCCAAAAGAACAATAAATGCCCTTACATATTGTAATTTCATATTATCCCCTAAATGTCATGTGTTAACTTTAACTTTGTACACATTCAAACTATAAATTATATTACTTTATCTGCTTTACCTGCGCAACGCACTGTTAACTTTTTTGAAATATTATCAAAAATAATCGTGCGACCATAATCTGCTCCTGTATCCTCAGCGACAATTGGTATCGATAAAGCAGCTAACGTCTCTTTTACGGATTTAATATTGCGTTCACCTACACTTCCAAAATCAGAAGCAGAAGAAAAAACAAACATTGTTGCCCCTCCAGCAATCTTAGCCAGAAGCGAACCTTTTTTAACACCTTTTTGATCCAGCATTTTAACCAAATCTTCAATTCCGGTATCTGCAAACTTAGCACGATTTGTATTATTCTTAATTTCTTTACTTGAAGGTAACATTATGTGTACCATACCACACAAATCATGTGTGGCAGAATACAACACAATTCCTATACAAGATCCCAGACCAACTGTTGTTATCTTATCAGGTGTTTTACACAATTTGGAATCCGCAATACCTACTCTAATTATTTCTTCCATGTCAACACCCGATTCCTAACGATTCAAAAATCTTCTGATAAGAAACCTCATCTGTAACCAACATTAAAAAACCATTAATAGGTCGTTCATTATCTAAAAATTTAGAATCAATTACTAACGCCTTATCTCCTACTTTTCCTAATTGACTAATTGGTAAACTCAAAACAGACCCAGCCATATCCGTACATATTGCTGGTGGTTCTGTGCGAAATTGCATATTGGTTAATGTTCCAATCGAATTAATATAAGAACTCATCAAAATATTACCGATTTCTTTCAACACTGACTTATCCATATGGTCGAACCCTTCAAAATCCTCAGAATAAGTTTTCCCCAGCATTGTACCAGCTAAATTCTTAGCTTCTTCCATTTCCAGTATGAACAGCATCATGCCACTAACTTCACCGGAAAAGCAAGTTAATACCGCTGCAACTATTGTGTCCGCTCCTCCAATCATCTCCGGAATACCATCAAAATCTAAAACCTTAACGACAGGTAATTCCATACGAAGATTGGAATTTAACATTACAGACAGTGCTGTCGTTGCATTACCGGCACCAATATTACCTATTTCGCGTAACACATCAAGTTTCATACTTGTAAGTTCTTCCATAATTGCCTCCTAATGCCTCTTGCAAAACATACCTTGTAAATCACACGAGCCATAATCATATATTGAAAGAATTCTATCTAATCTTTCATCTACACATCCAACTCTTGAATAATACCTTGGATATTAAGCAAGGAAATTAATGTATTGTTATATTTTCCTACACCCACTAAATTCATGCCTTGCTCATCATAATCCACTTTTTCAATAGAATCTTCTTCCAAAGTTACAACTTCTCGAACTTCATCAACTAATACACCAATCTTAGCATTATTTTCCGGTTTTACAATAATAATTCTCGTAGAATTACTATGTTCCTTTGCTTCCAAATCAAATTTATTACGCAAGCTCATAACCGGAATAATTTCACCACGAAGATTAATAACACCCTCAAAATAATACTGCGCTTTCGGAACTCTTGTAATCTGCTGTAAACGAACAATATTATCAATAAATGAAATATCAATTCCATATTGTTCATTATCTAATTTCACTACAATATATTGTTTTGCACCATTAACAACTGTATTTTCATCCATGATATGCACCTCCTAAACCAAAGAATTCGAATCAATAATCAAGGCAACTTCACCATCACCAAGAATGGTAGCACCACTAATCATCCTATGAATATTGATATACTTACCTAGTGGTTTAATAACGATTTCTTGCTGACCTAACAAGTTATCAATCACAAGACCTGTCTGCTTGTCACCCTTCTTAACAATAACAACTACTAAATTCTCTGGTTCATCCTCTCTTGGTGGACAATCTAGCATCTCATCTAAACGAACCAATGGAATAACTGTACCTCTTAAATTAATAACTTCTTTTTGCTGAACATATTTGATGTCACTTACCAAAATATCCTCAATTGTAACAATAGAATTAAGAGGAATTGCATATTTCTCATTACGAACTTCAACCATAAGAGCCTGAATAATTGCAAGTGTAAGTGGCAAACGGATCGTAAACTTTGTTCCTTCTCCTAGTTTTGTTGAAACTTCAACATCACCACCCAATCCTTCAATTTTATTCTTTACTACATCAAGTCCAACACCACGGCCGGAAACGTCAGAAATCTTTTCAGCAGTAGAGAACGCTGGTCTAAATAACAACTCAACAGCTTCCTTCTCAGACATCATTTCAGCTTGTTCTTCTGTGATATGTCCCTTCTCAATTGCCGAAGCTTTTACTTTCTCAACATCAATACCTTTACCATCATCTTCAACTTCAATCGTTACATTATTACCATCTTGATATGCATTTAACAAAATAGTACCAACTTGTGGTTTTCCAAGTTTCAAACGATCAATTGTCGACTCTAACCCATGATCTGCCGAATTACGAAGCATATGCATCAAAGGATCACCAATCTCATCAATAACTGTACGATCCAATTCTGTATCTTCACCAGTCATAATAAGTTCCATGTCTTTTCCCAATTTCTTAGACAAATCACGAATCATCCTTGGGAAACGATTAACAACACTTTCAATCGGAACCATTCGAACTTTCATAACAGATTCATGAAGATTTGTTGTAACTCTCTCCAAATATTCAATCTGCTCATTAAAACTTTGCATAGATGTCTTACTATCTTCTTGATTACTAACAGATACCAATCCATTCTTTGCAATAATAAGCTCACTTACTAAATTCATAAGTACGTCAAGCTTTTCGATATCCACACGAACAGAACGATTGGCTACTGGTTTTCCACCACTCTTTGCAGGGGCAGAAGTCTTCTTTTTCAAATCTTCTTTCTTTTCGTTCTCATCCTTTTTCTCAACTTGAACAGAACTTACCACTTCCACATCACTCGGAATCTCATACTCTTCAAGCACAACTTCTTTAATTTCTGATACATTTGTAATCACCTTCTTAACCGCTTCAATCGGTTTTGAAGAAATGACTATCATAGAAAAATCAAAATCAAACTTTTCATCTTCAATATCTTGTACACCCGGAACAGACTTGATTATCTCGCCAACAGACTCTAATCCTTTGAAAACCAAAAACGCTCTTGCGGCTTTCAAAATACAGTTTTCATCAATATATACAGTCACACCGTACACATTCATATTCTTAGCTTTCGCTTCTGTAATTGCGTTCTTTTCAAAATCTGCAATTCCAATATGTAAAAACTTACGTTTATCCTCACCGGATGTAACTTCTTCTTTCTTTGTCACAGCCGTTTCCATTACGGCATCTACAATAGATGAGCCACCATCTGTTTCTAAGCATGCATTTAATGCTGCTATTACATCCTCATTATCATTATCTCCTTCATCAGAAGAAGAAACAATACAACTCAAATACTCCTCAACTGCATCTAGGCATTTGAACACTGCATCCACCAAATCAGGTGTAACACTCATCTTACCATTACGTACCTCTGAGAATACATTTTCCATATCATGCGTCAAACGTTGCATACGTTTGAATCCCATTGTACCGGCCATACCTTTCAAAGAATGAGCAGCTCTAAAAATCTCATTAACCGTATCAATATTATCCGGTTCAGACTCCAATATTAGCACCTGATCATTCAACGTTTGTAAATGTTCCTTTGTTTCATCAATGAAAATCTCAAGATATTGACTTAAGTCCATGTTAAAACACCCCCACTTTTTTAGTAATTTCTGCGCCAATTTTTTCTAAAGGCAATACGATATCCGCTATGCCATGATCCACAATTGCTTTTGGCATTCCATATACAACACAAGAATCCTTATGTTGTGCAATCGTGTATATTTGTTGCTTTTCACGAAGATTACGAATCCCCTCATATCCATCGCTTCCCATACCTGTCAAAACAGCACAAACAATATTGTTTATTTTAAGATCTGCGATGTTAGAAAATGTAATATCCGCACAAGGTCTCAAACCATTGATTGGTTCCGAAAAGTCTTCCCGTGTAATGATTCTTCCATCCATATTTCTTACCAAAGTTAAATGAGTACCACCCTTTGCAAGATATACATGTCCCTTTTCAAGAATCTCTCCATCTACCGCTTCACTAACTTTAATCTCACTTGCATCATTCAAACGCTGCGCCAGTGTAGCTGTAAACCCCTTCGGCATATGCTGCACTACTATAACAGGAGCATCTAACCTTTGAGCTAACAAAGGAATCACCTTATGTAACGCCTTGGGTCCGCCCGTTGAGCTAGCAATTATTACAAGCTTGTTAATTATATTTGCAGACATATATTCACCCCGTATTTCTTAATGATTGTATTATACCAAACATTGCTCTGCACATAAGTGCATAGTAATGTTTACAATCAAAAAAATATCATATTATGTCTGTTTTCGACATAATATGATATTAAAATCAATCGAACTAAACTTTATTGTTGCGAACGACGTTTTCGTTGTTCACCAAAAATATACTGAATAATCTTTTCTCTCTCTCTATTCTCTATCTTCCAAAACATAATTCGTTGATCATAAATTGAATTATTATTGATGTTGCGTTCTGAGCGTAACAATTCTGCGTAAGTATATATAACTTCAACTTGTTCATTATACTCAATGTCAAATTGCACCTCAACAAAAGAATCTTTCTTTTCCTGATAAGCAGAGACAAAGCGTATGCCTCCTCCACTTAAGTCAATCATAATCGCATCTTTCCAGACTAGACCTCTATCATCTACACAGTATTTTTCACCAGCACGTACCTTCTCAAACTCCTCGCCCTCGACAATGCGATACTTTATCGGTTTACGACACTCCAATCGAAAAAATTGTCTTCGTTGAACTTTTTCCAAAGGAGTAACCAGTTCTATTTCCATCAAAAAGAAACCACCCTTACGATAACGTCCGGTAACAGCAATTTCGCAACATATTAATCCTGTATTGGTATAAAATGTTGCTTTAAAACGTTGACCCACATTAAGCGGAACAACCGTACCACTACGCATCGGCATCGCTGCATACATACGATCATTCGGAGCTTCATCTAATATCTGACTTATATATTTATCAGGTTTTTTATCCGGATCAACAGAGAGTCTTGTTTCAATTTTCTCCAATTCCAATTTGTCCCCAATAGAAATTCTACTATCCATACGCTCTACCTATTCTTTTTCTTTGATTTAATAAAGTTAAGTAAAACCTTTGCAATTCCAATCTTCTCAACTTCTTTAAACGACTTGTCTAATAGTTTACCACATATATTCCTAATTCGTAAAGCAGATTCACTCTCGGGATTATGAATGGATATCGGTTTTTGTTCCAAAACAGCTGTAATCAACTGTTTATCCATAGGAATATACCCTAGATACTCCAACTCAATATTTAAAAACTTCGATACAACTAATCTGATCTTGTCAAAAATCTCCTGTCCTTCTTCCGGATTATTAACTCGATTCGCAACGACCTTTATTGACTTTTGATCTCGCTTAAATTCTTTTTTACGATTAACTGCTTTCAAAAGAGAATATGCATCTGTAATAGAGGTTGGTTCCGGAGTAACAACCAACAGTACTTCCGGAGAACTTAAAACAAATTCTATTACTGAATCTGCAATTCCGGCGCCTGTATCAATAATAATAACATCATAGAGACTATCCAATTTCACCAACTTAGCAATCAATTTTTTCAATTTCTCTTTATCTAGATTAACTAAATCCTGCACGCCCGAACCGCCGGAAATAAATCCAACACCCAGTGGTCCTTCTGTAATAATCTCTTCAATAGACTTATTATTAAAAATCAAATCTGCCAAATTATATTGTGGACGAATCCCTAACATAATCTCAACATTTGCCAAACCGAAATCTGCATCTAAAATCACAACCTTCTTACCCTGTTGACGTAATTGAAGCGCCAAATTTACTGACAAACTTGTTTTTCCTACTCCACCTTTACCACTTGTAACTGTAATCACTCTTGCAGATGGCGCCTGTTCTTTTAACAATTCGACTTTTTCTCTTAACTTATCTGCCTGATCCATATCCGTCGCCACCTCCTAACACTTGTTTTGCGATAACTTGTGGATTCATCACCTCAATATCATCAGGCACATTTTGTCCATATGATACATAAGATAACGACATACCGGTATCCAGCTTAATATTCAAAATGTTACCGATGGCATCCGTTTCATCTAACTTTGTAAAAATCAAACTATATTCACCTATATCTGAATATAGTGATGTGATTTTCTTCAAATCCTTATATTTCGTTGTTGCACTAAGCACCAAATACGTCAATTGGCTATATCCCTCAAAGGCTTCATATAACTTTTTCAAGTCTTGGAATTGCTCTTTATTCTTATGAGAACGCCCGGCAGTATCCACCAAAATATAATCATAATCCTTATACTTTGGGAAAACCTCATCCAAATCCTTCACTTCATATACCACTTCAACAGGAATAGACAAAATATTAGCGTAAGTTTTTATCTGTTCAACTGCAGCAATTCGGTAAGTATCCGAAGTAAATATCGCAATCTTTTTCTTTTCTTCCAAGATTAATTTAGATGACAATTTTGCAATCGTTGTTGTTTTTCCAACACCTGTAGGTCCTACAAAAAATATAGCTTTAGGCTTTTTGTCATCCTTATCAAAACGAATCGGTTTGGTCTGTCCAAGTTTAAGAATAATTTTCTGATATACACAGGCTAACATATCATCTAAGGTACGAATGGTACCTGAGTTGGTAATTTCATCAATAACCTGCTTTGCATAAGAAAATGAAACTTCATTATTCGTTAATTGTTCAATAATCAAATCAATTGATTTGTTTTTCAAACTTGTTTTTCCTTCTGCATCATCTTCTTTCTTTTCCGAAACACCCTCTTTACTCTCTACCTTTTTATCCTGAGATGTTTTCTTTTGACTCGAAGAAGACTTTTGCTTATTCTCATTTTTTTGCGATTCAATCTGTTGTTCTAACAACATCGCAAGGCTATTCAATTTTTCTTCTAATTCCTTTGCCTCTTTAGATTCTTTCGATTCATCACTCTTCGTTTTTAACTCAGGATGAAGCTTTTCATCAATTTTTGCATTAAATTGAGAAGAAGTTTTACTTGCTTTTTCCTCTGTCTTTTCTTTATTATTTACCTCATCAACAGCCGCAGTAACTTCAACTTGGGTTTTTCGAAATGCCTTAAACAATCCCTTCGGTTTAACCGTCTTGATATTCATAACAATCGCGTCTTTGCCTAAATCATTTTTTGCCAGCATAATAGCTTCTGTCTCAGTAGCTGCTTGAAATTTTTTAATTATCATTTATTGTCACCACCCCGATAGACTGTAATTCTACATCTGATTCAATCTCATTATATGATATTACAATTAAATCCTTAAAATAATCTTTTGTCAGCTTTTTAAAGTACATTCTGACAATAGGAGATGTAATAATAATCGGTGCCTTTCCTTGATTTTCCAGTTTCTTAAGTTCTGTTTCAACTGAATTCAATATCTTTTTTGTAGTTGCAGGATCTAGCGTAATATACGCTCCTTGTTCTGTCTGCTTTATTGAATTCATAATATCTTGTTCAATTCTAGGATCAAGTGTAACAACTGTAGTCATTTCTCCTTCTGAGAAATATATATTAGAAATTGCACGCTTTAATCTCTGGCGAACATACTCCGTTAACACATCTGTATCTCTCGTCGTCGAAGCATAGTCAGCAAGGGTTTCAAAAATTGTAACCAAATCTCGAATAGAAATTCCTTCCGACAACAGATTCTGTAACACTTTTTGAATTTCACCCACACCAAGTAATTTAGGTACCAACTCATCCACTAATGTAGTATTGTTGTCTTTTACATTATTAATTAAGTTCTGTACATCCTGTCTTGTCAACAATTCATCTAAATGAGACTTAATAATCTCCGTCAAATGCGTCGCTATAATAGACGGCGGATCAACAACTGTATACCCCATAGACTCTGCACGTTCACGTTGTGCTTCAGTAATCCAAATAGCCGGCAAATGGAATGACGGTTCAAAAGTCGGAATACCTGTAATCTCTTCCTCTACATAACCCGGATTCATAGCCATGTAATGATCAAAAAGAATTTCACCTTCACTAATCTGAATGCCCTTAATCTTAATAATATACTGATTAGGGTTTAACTGAATATTATCTCTCAAACGAATAATCGGAACTACTGCACCTAATTCAAGCGCAATCTGTCTACGAATCATAACAACTCGGTCTAACAAATCTCCACCTTGATTCACATCAGCAAGAGGAATAATACCATAACCAAACTCCAACTCAATCGGATCAACCTGTAACAGTGCATTTACATTTTCATGTCTACGAATTTCATCTGCCTGTACTTCTTCTTCCTTCACTTCATCTTCAATTGCTTCTATTTCTTGAGATTGTTTCATCAATCTACCCACCACAATCAACGCAAGACCGATAGCAAGATAAATCAGAATACGTCCTTCCGCTCTTAACGGTGTAAAGATACCTAAAAAACAAAGTGTTCCACCAACCATATACATTACTTGTGGTACATGGAACAACTGGTTAATCATAATATCGCCAATGTTACTAGCTTTTGAAGCTTTTGTAACTAAAATACCGGTAGCAATCGAAATCAGCATAGACGGTATCTGCGAAACCAGACCATCACCAATCGTCAAGATTGTATACCTCGTAAGTGCCTCTGAAATTTCCATCCCCTGCATTACAACACCCATAATGATACCGCCCAAAAGGTTAATGAACGTAATAATAAGACCCGCCGTAGCATCTCCTTTTACATATTTCGTAGCACCATCCATAGAACCAAAGAATGCTGACTCCTGTTGGATTTTCTCTCTCTGTTCCTTCGCCTCTTTATCAGTGATTGCACCAGTATTCAAATCCGCATCAATCGCCATCTGCTTACCAGGCATCGCATCCAATGTAAAACGTGCAGTAACTTCAGATACACGTTCCGAACCTTTATTGATAACCACCATCTGAATAATGACTAATACAATAAAAATAATCGAACCAACCACTAAATTACCACCACCAACGAAATTACCAAAAGTTTCTACCACAACTCCCGGATTACCGTCCAACAGAATAAGTTTCGTAGAAGAAATATTCAACGATATACGAAAAACAGTAGAAAACAGTAAAATCGTAGGAAAACTTGACATTGCCAAAATTTCCTCTGCATATAAACAGTTAAATAATATTGCCAATGAAACCATAAGGTTAAATGTAATCAAAACATCCAACAACAAAGAAGGAATCGGAATAATGAACAAAATAATAGCCGCCAACAAATATAAGCCTACAAAAACATCGCCTTTAAATGCTATTTTTTTCATATCCAATTCACCTCCTAACTTCTTTCAATATAACGACTTTCAATCTTTTTGATTTTGATATATTCAAATCATATAACCATACACTAATCTTTATCAACTAACTTTATTTCGAACCTGATATACATAAGCCAACACTTCTGCAACTGCTTGATATAACTCCGGAGGAATCTCCGCATCCAATTCCACATTATAATATAGCATTCTTGCTAATGGCTTATTTTCAACAATTTCTACATTATTCTCCCGTGCTATTTCTTTAATTCTTCCTGCCAAGAAATCTGCACCTTTTGCCACAACCACCGGAGCCTGTCCTCTGCCGGACTCATAAGCTAACGCAACCGCAAAATGTGTAGGATTAGTAATAACTACATCCGCTTGTGGTATAGCAGCCATCATACGTCGTTGAGATGCTTGTTGCATACGTCTCCGTTGTTGTCCTTTTACCTTCGGATCTCCTTCCTGGTTTTTGAATTCATCTTTGACTTCCTGCTTTGTCATCTTATTGTCTTCTTTAAACTTCCATTTTTGGTACAAAAAATCAGCTGCACCAACCACACAAAACAAAATCACTATTTTTAAGAGAAGTTCTGTAATAATATCATACATTAATAACAAACCCTGATTTACCGACATGTCATACAACAAGAACAACTCTTCCATATGTTCTACTAATACCGTATAACTAATATAGCTAATCGTAACTATTTTAATAATCGACTTTAACAATTCTATTAAAGTATTCATAGAAAACATACGTTTAAATCCACTTATTGGATTTAATTTATCAAACTTTGGTTGCAATGGTTTCGTAGTAATCTGAAACTTAAATTGAAGTGTATTACTTAAAATTGCCACAACAAATCCTAACAACAAAAACGGTGCTATAATCAACGTTATACTTAACAATGATTCTGATAACAAATACCGAAATTCTGCAACTTCAATATTATCATTCACATATCGTGGAATCAATGTATAAAACGTATCAAAGGAGTCTAATAAATGTTCACCGACAAATCCTATTACAAATTTTATACACACAAAAAAGACAAGTAATGTTGCAGCCGTTGAAATCTCGGCACTTTTTGCCACATTACCCTCATTCCTTACATCTTTTAATTTCTTTGATGTTGCATCTTCTGTTTTTTCACCACCAGGACCTTCCTTTGCAAACATCTGAAGGTCTAATGGTAGCAATATCTTATATTGTATCTCTATCATTTGTAACACTCCATACTACTGTGTATCACGAAACCATAAAAACATTCATAATTTGTTCAATCACAAGTTGCATCTGTTCATAAACATAATTCGTCACAGTAGGCAAAAATTGTAACGTAACAAATATAACTGCAAAACCCGTGAAAATCTTTAATTGAAATCCAACTACAAACATGTTCATCTGTGGTGCAGTCTTTGCCAAAACACCAAGAATTACACTGACAAGGATTGTAGCAATCACCATCGGAATAGAAATTCGTAATGCAATCACAAAATATGATGTAATATATTCCAGCATAACATCGTATAACTTACCATTATCTACAACAACATTCCCAACAGGAATCAAAACAAAAGAATCCGCAAGTGCCGATATTATAAAATAATGCATATTGGTCGTTAGCATAATAACCATAACAAGCATTTCATAAAATTGTGCTGTTATAGTTGTTTCTGTTCCAAAATTAGCATCAAAGCTAGAAACCATAGAAAAACCCATCTCACGATCCATAAACTGACCAGCCATATTAATAATTGACAAAGTAATATTAGCCGTAAATCCCATGGTCAATCCAACAATCAGTTCTTTAATTAATATAATGGAATATTCTAAAAACGTCGTATATTCAATCGGTTCATAAGGATGTACTGCAACCATTGCATATGTAATCGCAATACCTATGAACAAACGGGCTCTTCTTGAAACATTTATGTTACCAAAAATGGGGGCAAACGCCATTGCTCCCATCACTCTAACCAAAACAATTAAATAATATTCCCAATGATAGATTGAGAAGGTTTCTTCAATCATACGCTACCTCACATATGTTGCAAAATTCTCAAACAATCTGGTCATAAACGATACAATATTGTCCATAATCCATCCACCACATAAAATCAACGTGATAAAAATGCTGATTATCTTAGGAACAAACGTTAACGTCTGCTCCTGAATCGACGTAACAGTTTGAAAAATACTGATAACCAAGCCCACCACTAACGATACTAACAACAACGGTGCAGAACATATAATAATCAACCACAATGCTTCTCTTGCAATATCAATTACAATTGCTGTATCCATTTTTACACTTCCAATCTATATCTCATCGTCAGTAATTAAAACTCTTGACTAATTCACCTATTACAAGATTCCAACCATTCGCCATAATAAATAATAAAATCTTAAACGGCATAGAAATTGTAGTTGGTGGTAACATCATCATACCCATAGCCATCAAAGTAGACGCTACAACCATATCTATAATAATAAATGGTATATATATCAAGAATCCAATTATAAAGGATTTGCGAAGTTCTCCTAACATAAATGCCGGAATCAAGACCGAATTCGGTATATCCGAAATCTCTGTAATAGTCTCTAATTCTGCTAAATCCAAAAAGAAGTTAATATCTTGCGTTTCCACATTATTAAACATAAAATCACGCAATGGAGCCATACAAGCCTCCAAGCCTTCTTCCTGTGTAATCTCTCCTCTTGATAACGGCTGAACACCTTCTTGATTAATTCTTTCTAAAGTCGGAGACATAATAAAAAGGGTTAAAAACAACGCAAGCCCTATCATTACATTATTAGGTGGCGTCGATTGTGTACCAAGTGCAGTTCGAACAAAATGAAAAACTACAATAATTCTGGTAAACGACGTCATCATAACAACAATTGATGGAGCTAACGATATTACCGTAATAACCAATAACATCTGAAGTGTACCTGCAAGTGTTCCCTCTTCATTGGTTGTATCTACAGTAATACCTAATGTATAAGGAACATCCTTCTCCAGATTGGTTATTGCATCTTCTTCATCCACAACTGTACCATCTACATTTCCAGTAGCATAAGCATGAAAACCCAAACACAATACAGAAAAAATGATAAAATATGCAACTATGAACTTTTTAATATGAATATGCTTTAGTAATTTTAATAATTTTCTATTATTCTTTATCTTTTCTTTCATTTTTCATCTTATCCAGTATACTCTTAAAATTAATTGGTTCCATCGTTGTGACTTGCTCTCTCACTTCAGACACATCTAACTCAGTTAGAAGTGTTATATTATCTTTACAAATCGCAAGCGCCAAATAGTGTTCCCCTATCTTAACAATTTGAATATATTTGTTATTAGATAGTTGGAACACTTCAATTACTTTGACATTGCTTTTTTTATTCATAATATTAGACTGAAAGCCGCCAGCAATTCTAGCTGCCAAATAAGCAAGAAAGAGGACAAAAACAAACAATAAAATCAATACAAATAATTGTCCAATACTTTCCAAACTAGCAGATGATTTTTCTAATAGCATATTACTCTACAGCCTTCTTTACTGCCTCAAGCACACGATCTGGTTGGAAAGGTTTAACTATAAAATCTCTAGCACCTGACTGAATACTTTCAATTACCATAGCCTGTTGTCCCATAGCAGAACACATTACTACACTAGCATTCGGATCTGCTTCTTTAATCTTCTTAAGAGCCTGAATACCATCCATCTCCGGCATAGTAATGTCCATCAAAACTAAATCCGGTTGAGTTTCTGCATACTTCTCAACAGCTTTCGCACCATTCTCCGCTTCACCAGCAATGGTGTAACCATTCTTAACTAGAATGTCCTTAATCATCATTCTCATAAATGCAGCATCATCACAAATTAAAATACTCTTTGCCATATTATATTCTCCATTTCATAAAATACTTTATTATTTGATGATATCAGATACTCTGATACCAAAGTTCTCTTCAATTACTACAACCTCGCCTTTTGCAACTAGTTTGCCATTCACCAATACATCGATTGGTTCACCGGCAATTCGTTCTAGCTCAATAATCGTACCCGGTGTAAATTCCAAAATTTCTTTGATTGACTTGCTAGTTCGTCCCAACTCAACTGTTACTTCTAAAGGGACATCCATAATCAAATCAATATTTTCTTGTTGCGTAATAGGATTAACACCCATATTAAACGGTTGAAATTGTACCGGTTGCACATTTATGTCCTGCATAGGTGGTGCATAACCATACGGCATTCCTTGCGACATCATCGGCTGTCCCATCATCGGTTGCCCCATCATCGGTTGTCCCATTCCCATCATTGGCTGTCCCATCATTGGTTGCCCCATAGGTGGAGTTGGTGTTTCTGTTACTTGTGGCGAAGGCGTTGGCGACACTTCTTCTTGCTTAGACGTTGGTGTGGCAGGTTCCTCCGGTTCCTGACTCGACATAAATTTGGAATATAATTCTCTAGCCAAATCAATAGGATACAATTGCATGATACAACTATCTACCAAATCACCAATTTCCATCTTAAAAAATACTTTTATAAAACTAGCTTCTGCAAAAGAACCAACTTTACTTTCATCTATCTCATCCATCAAATCAACAAGCTCTGCTGAAGGTGGTGAAATATCAATCTTTTGCCCTAGCATAGATGATAACGATGTTGCCGAAGATCCCATCATCTGATTCATTGCTTCACAAATTGCACTTAAATGTAAATCCGAAAGTTCATCTACCAGATTGGTTCCATCTCCCCCCATCATCAAATCTGTTATTACTTTAACATCATCTTCCTGAAGAATCAAGATGTTATTACCCGCAATACCTTCTCTATATGAAATTGTAATAAAAACACAAGGTTTCTGATATTCCGCTATCAACTCATCCCACGTACCAGATGATACCGTCGGAGTTGTAATGGTAACTTTTTGATTAACTAACGAATATAACGTCGTCGCTGCAGTACCCATGCATATATTCGAAATTTCTCCGATTGCATCCCTTTCTTGTGCGGATAACAGAGCAACATCAGAGGCTGTATTCGGGGTTGCATTACTATCATCTGCATTCATATTGCCAAGCAATGCATTAATTTCTTCTTGCGATAACATTCCGTCCATTTCCCTACTCCTCTCTCATAATTTCTGTCACTTTAACGGCATATTTATCAGCACCGGATCCTGGTAAAGCTCTGAACTTAACGATATTACCAACGTAAACATCTAACTCATCCTCAACCAACGTATCCAATTTAATAATATCTCCAATTTGTAAATTGATAAAGTCCATAACCGAAATGCTACTTTTACCAAGTAATGCTTTAATCGGGATCTGCGCTTTATTAATCGCCATCTCAATATAATCATTGTAAGATTCTTCGTCTTTCTCTTGCATCGTAGAGAACCAATACTTTGTATTTAACTTATCCATAATATCTTCCAATGTCATAAAAGGAAGACAAATATTCATAAGTCCCTCAACATTACCAATTGCAACACTAATAGTTACAATTGCAATCATCTCGCTTGGAGAAATGATTTGTGCAAACTGTGGGTTTGTTTCAATGCGTTCCAAACGTGGATGAATTTCAACAACATTATTCCATGGTTCACGTAACAAATCTACCAAAATCGTAAAAATTCTTTCCAAAACACTAAGCTCTATTTCAGAAAATTCTCTTGATTTTTCTAAAGGATCTCCCAAACCTCCAAGCATTCGATCTATAATCGCAAAACCTAAATTGGATGCCAATTCAACAATAATATTGCCATTCAACGGAGCAAAATTAACAATTCCCAATAAAACAGGATTGGATAACGCATTGGCAAACTCCGAATACGTAACTGCCTCCGAGTTCATGACATCTACTTGAACATTCTTTCGTAAATACGCAGGAAAATTACTAGAAACCAATCTTCCAAAATGCTCAAAGATAATTTCCAAAGTTCTTAAATGTTCCTTTGAGAACTTGGCAGGTCTTGCAAAATCATAATCTTTAATTTTCACTGTGGGTTCATTATCCATGTTTTCCACATCTAACTCGCCCGAACTTAACTGTTTCAACAATGCATCAATCTCATTTTGAGACAATACATCTGCCATATTCTCACCTCCAATAGCTTAACAATTCTAGTCAAAATGAATTAAAACTATTGGGTTGTAAACTTACTAAACGATACTCTATAGATACATTGTGTTGCGTATTTCTTTTGCAAATTAGTCAAAATTTGCTTTTTAATCTTCTCTTGAGTTACTTGATCTGTTACTTCAGCATATGTGTACCCCTGAATAACATTACGTGCCTCATCAAACACAGGACCCTCTGCGCCTTGCAAAACAGTATTCAAACTTGTATAATCCTTTGAGGACATATCTAATTCCAACGTCAATCCAACTTGAACGTAATGCTTCTCCCCTGAACCATCATCTTTCAAATTGATCACCTGTGCTTCTACACTATACGTTCCAATATTTTCTAGCGATACTGTTGGTTGTGCATTACCACCTGTCAATTCAAGATTTAACACTGCGGCAATCTGTGTAATCAAATTATTGGTTTTTTGTGCCGATGGCATACAAACGAACACCAACATAATATTCAAAACCAAATTAACAATACAAAGTGCTAATATGATTATTGTAATTAAATTCTTTTTCATCTTTTCACCTCTCAATGTTGTGTATCTGAATTCAAACGATTGTATATTTTAATAGATACTCTTCTATTCTTCGCTCTGCCTTCCGCCGTTTCATTTGATGCCACCGGACGACTTTCACCATAACCAGCTACTTTAATATTCTCATCAACCAGATTCGCTTGTTCCTTAACATAATTGTAAACTTCAATCGCTCTGGCAGCTGACAAATGTCGATTACTCTCATAACGACCACTTGATATCGGAATACTATCCGTATGACCTTCAATCTCAATCACACATTCCTTGTATCGACTCATAATCGTAGCAATCTTTTGCATGAAAACTTTTACATCATCACGAATTTCTGCTTTTCCTTCGTCAAACAAAATTGCACCGTTCAAATCCAAAGATACATACTGTGAATTGTAGTCCATAACAACTCTGTCATCAATTTTATAAGATTCTGTCATTTCAGAAATCTCATCATACATTTCTTCTGATTGTTTCAATCCTTGTTCTTCAAATTCTTCCTTCAATTCCTGTTCAGAAATCTCAACTTGTTCAGAATTTGGATTCTTCTCCGAATTCTCAGTTATCTCTTTATCCGAATCCGACAAATCATTCTTGCCATTCTCATTCACAGCTCCAGTTGCCGACAAATCCTGATTATTACCTTCCACCTCAGAGGAAACACCAATATATTCCAAAATAGATTCTATTCCCGGCAACTGTGTTACACCACCTGATACAATTTGTCCTTCCAAAAGCGACACAGCACCTGATTCAATAATACTAAAACTAGCTTGGTTAAATGATGCCATAATTCGTTGAATCTTCTCTTCATCCATATTAGAACTCGCAAACAACAAAACAAAGAAACAAAGTAACAAATTCATTAAATCACTAAATGTCGCCATCCATGCCGGAGAACCTTCCTCAGGCGGTTTTTCTCTTCTTTTTGCCATTATTATTCACCGCCTTCAGATAATCCATCTCTAACACCAGGAGCTAAAAATGATTTTAGTTTTTCCTCAATAACTCTAGGATTCTCTCCTGCCTGAATGGACAACAATCCTTCTATCATAATTTCTTTTAATTGCATTTCATCATCATTTAACGAGCCCAATTTAGTAGAAATCGGAGCACTTATCCAGTTTGCCAAAACAGAACCATAGTATGTAGTAATTAGCGCTACTGCCATATTAGGACCAATCTTATCCGGATCCATATTCATAAGCATTAATACCAATCCAATCAACGTACCAATCATACCCCATGCAGGCCCCATTGCGCCAATCTGTTTCCAAAAACCAATATTCTTCTGGTGTCTTGAATCTGTATTAACCAATTCCGCTTCCAAAATCCCTCTTACTAATTCAGGATCCGTACCGTCTACAATTAATAAAATTCCTTTTTTCATAAACGGTTCATCCAAATTATTAGCAGATTCTTCTAATGCCAAAAGACCTTCTTTTCTAGCCACATTCGATAATTCTATAATCTGTTTAATTGTGCCAATCGTATCATTATTAGGCACCTTAAAAACTAACGCAATTGATTTAAGTCCCGCTATAAAATCCTGCATCGAACAACTCGCCAAAACAGCACCAAAGGAACCACCAAAAGTAATCAATGCTGACTTCACGTCAACAAAATATATCAAAGCTGCCGCTCCTGCCTCTCCGGTTGCCATTCCCATAATCATCAAAGCAAAAGCAGCCACCAAACCGATTATTGTTGCTATATCCACAATGTCCACCTCACCAATCTCAAGAAAATCAATCTATTTCGCATCCATACACCATAAGTAACTTGCTTACTTTATTCATCATCGACACAAAAATAGTATTCTGATAATTCATGTCATATTATAGCATAAAACAGCAACATATGCTACTAAAATTTATGAATAATTACTATATGTCGACCTTTTATACGAAATCACTAAATCCACAACCTCTTGTCTACTTTCTTTTACAAGTATTTTTTTTCCTGTAGTCAAAGAAATCACCGTATCCGGTGTCTCTTCTACAAATTCTATAATCTCCGCATTTACAGTAAATTTCATATCATTAAATTTTGTCAACTCAATCATACTAATCCTCCTTTTTAATAGCAAAGATGCACCATGCCATATGCATGATGCATCTAATCATTTCATTCAATTATCTCTTCAGATTTACAAGTTCTTCAATCAATGTATCTGACACTGTGATAATTCTCGAATTTGCCTGGAAACCTCTTTGTGTAACAATCATATCCGTAAATTCCTGCGATAAATCTACATTAGACATCTCTAATACACCTTGTGTCATCGTTTCACCAGTCGATGCAATATCTTTACCAATTCCATCAAATTCACCGGAAGCTCTTGTCTCCTTATACAGACTTCCACCAATTGCCTCTAATCCGGCCGGATTAATAAAATTTGCAACTGCAATCTGGCCTAAAAGCTTGCTGACACCATTATCATATACTCCGTATAATCTACCCTGTGTATCAATCGTAACATCTGTCAAAGAACCTACTGTACGACCAGCGCCATCTGATGGATCTACATCTCTACCTCTATGTGTTTCTACATCACACTCTCCACTGTCAGAGAACATAGTCAAATTAGAAAAATCTACTGTTATTCCAGGAATCTGATCATCCTGATTAACAGCTGCCAAATCTCTGAAAACATCACCATAAGGCTCTCCACTAATTGGATCCGTCTTTGGAGTAATTTCTAATAATAAAGTTTCATTCCCTATCGGACCACCAACTCCCACAAAAGCACCTGTATCAGGATTAAAACTGATTGTGTTCGATCTTACGTCCGTTCCTCCCGGAAATGCAATGTTATATTTATCGGAAATATCAACATTGTTTTCATCTCGAATAGAATCTACCTTCACATCATATTTACCATCTTCACCATTTGCTGTGATTTTAAATTTCACTGTATAACTATACCCTAAACTGTCATAAATAGATACTGTTGTTACAACTCCTTCTTCAGTCTGTAATCTCGGATCTGTAGCATCAATATTACCGGTCATATATGTCTGTGACGTCAATTCAGGTGCAGCTGTTTGATTTTCTTCCGCTTCCGGTCTCAAAGCAGAAACAGTATCTCTCTTAATTTCATTCGGATTTTCAGGATTAACCTGCCAACCCATTACATAGTCACCACTACCTGTAACAAGATTACCTGCATCATCTGTAGTAAACGCACCAACCTTAGTAAAATAATTAATACCACCACGATTAACAACGAAGAACGAACTTCCGTTAATCATCAAATCATATGGGTTATTCGTTGTCTGCGCTGATCCCGATGTCTGAGTTACTGAAACAGTTGCAACACCTGTACCCAAACCTACCTGTTGCGCATTTGTACCACCACTTCCATTAGTAGAACCGGTGGCACTTTGCGTTGTTTGATATAATACATCTTTAAATAATACTTGACTTGATTTGAAACCAACGGTATTAACGTTGGCAATATTATTACCTATTACGTCCATTTTTGTCTGGTGTGTCTTAAGACCTGCAACACCAGAATAAAGTGATCTCATCATAATAAACGACCTCCTAAAATTAATTGATGTATTCCTCTCTGTCAGTCGAGGAAAAACTAGCCTCCAAAAGGTCCGGCTATACAATTACTGCTCCATCAATATTTGTAAATATGTTACTATCATTGCTTGATTGATCCATCGCTGTGACTACTGTATTATTCTTGATATTAACAATAAAAGCAATGTTATCCATCATAACCAATGACTCATTAATACTCTTTTCTTTTGCTTGCATAATTCCTTTATTCAAACGTTCCATCTGTTCGGCATCTAAATTAATGTTGCGACTGGTAAGTCTTTCGTTGGCATGCTTAGAAAACGTAACCGTTTCCGTCTGCAACTTCCGTTCATTCGCCTGTTCCAAAATCTGTTGAAAGGAATTTTCTTGCTCGCGTATCTGTGAACTTGAACTAATGCTACTACTTTTTTGCAAGTAGACATCTGCCATTTGATCAAGAGATATGTATGAACCTTGTAAACGTTCCATATAATCGCCCCTTTTCCTTAAGGTTAAGCTTCTTCAGTTCCTTCTGTCCCATCGTTTTTTTGATCTGCCGAATCATTCTGGTTACCATTTGCATCCCCTGTAGAATTATTTCCTTCTGTTTGAGAACCATTAGTTACCAAATGTTCAAGATAATCAAGACTCACAACCGAATCAAGATATTCTGATGGATAATAATTTTCACCAATATGAAAATAAGTTTTTCCTTCACTTAACGTTACATAATCCACCAATCCACTTATCTGATTAATATTACCTGCCGCATCCGGAACATTCAAAATAACATACTGTCCCGTCAAATTCATAGCCTGGTTATTACCAAAAGTTGTACCCAAATTCTGTAATTCTTCTACTGTAGAGAACTGTGCCAACTGAGCCATATACTCTGTATTACTAGTTGGTTGTAACGGATCCTGATACTGCATCTGTGTAACCAACAACTGCAAAAAAGCATCTTTGTCCAAGGAACTATTCGAGCCATTCGTGTTATTTGCAACCTGTGATGTTACGATCGATGTGTCAATTCCTGAAATCGCCATGCCATCTACCTCCTTTTCATTAATTATTATATCGGATAATTATCCAAAAAACTTAATATTATTAAGCTCTATAGCTTACACTACTTCCAGAAACTTTCATCTTTTCAACTTCCGCTTCATCTTCCTGTGGAACCTCTTCACCTAATTCTGATAAATCAATTTTTCTTCTTTGATTCGAAGAACCTTTCTCATCAAAAGATTGTTGTTCTCCATCATTTTCAAAGCCCATTGTAGAAACCATTACCTCAATCGCTTCTACTTTCAAATCCTGTTGTTCCATCGCCTCTCTCAAATTAAGAAGTCCTGCCTCGATTGCTTGTTTAGCCGCCTCTGTTTCAGCAACAATACTAGCCGTCATAACCCCCTCTTTTGCCACAACATTAATTTGAATTCTTCCTAAATGTTCCGGATATAGTTGTAACTCCAAAGATGTCTGTTGCTGATTCATATTCAAACGAACCTGTTCTACCACCTGACGAAGAATATCCATTTGTTGAACCGGTTGCTCTGAAACTCCTGCCACTTCTACATTATTCATAGCATCTTGAATTGCCTGTAATATAGGATTTACAAAAGTGTTTTGCTTTTCTGTCGGCGTCTCCGTTGTTATTTCCGTTGTCATAGACTCTTTTGAAGTCAATTGTTGAGATGACTCACTCAACTGTTGATGTTTTGTTTCCGACGAATCAAATGAATCAAACGAATCAGATGAATTAGATGAATTAGATGAATCACTATTTTCATTAACATCATTGACATACTTAGCATTATTATTATCAATGATTACTTCCGGTTCATCATCAGAAATAATTTCTTCCCTCACATCTACCCTCGGTTGCATATCAATCACATCATCTTGAGGTACCGTAATATCAGATAACATCTTTGCAATCTCTTCATTCGCAACAAATGATTCAACATCCGGAATCAATGTCTCCAACGCCATAACTTCATCCGACATTTCAGATAGAAATGCTTGTAATTCCTGATTCAGGTTTTCATCAACAATCAAATCCGAAACTTCAGCATTATTCATTTGAAGAAAAAATTCTTTCAATCCTTGCTGCGTCATCAAATCCGCCGGTTCCATTCCGAACTCTTCCAGTTTCACAGCAAGTTCTTCTAAACTAATATCAAATTGTTGCATAACACCAGCAATTAAATTACCAATTGTTTCAAGGATAGTAGCCATATCCTCTTCAGATATGTCTTCCAGTCCTTCAATACCCTGCACAACTTCTGCATCTTCAATCGTTTCCACTGATCCGGAATCATCAGATTCAGAAACCTCTGCCTTTTCTTCTACAACAGTTTTTCCCTCCTCCAAATCATTCGAGCCGGAAGATTCGTTCACTTTCTTGGAATCATCCTTTTTCTCACTATTAATCATTTTGTCATCTGATACCGATGTATCACCTTTAGACAAATCCTTTTTTGAAGAAATCTGGTTATCATTCTTAGGGTTCGCAAAACCTACCATATTATCATCAGTTTTCTGATTGCTTGTATTTTGCAATACATCAGCAAAATTAAGAGAACTATCCGTTTCCTCTTTTGCAGATATCGGATTAACAGCTTTGTTGCCTACCAATAAGAAGTTAGCCATATTTACATTCTGATTAACTTGTACATTCTGCATATCCTGCCTCCTTTCATATTATTGTGGTCAAGGCATTAATTTTTTCGTGATATTTGCCGCAAAGGAAGGATCCAACTCATTCATAATCTTTGCTCTACTATCCGCTTTCATTGCCTTTAGTATCTCCGCTACCGTATCTAAATTATCGCCCATCTTTTCCAATACCTCTGCCGCATCAGCCGGTTTCATATTCTCATAAGTCTTTGCCACATCCTTAAGTTCTGAATCCGCCGAATCCGCGAGAAGCAATTGTCTATAAATGGATTCTGCATGCGCTGCATCAATACTCTCATACCACTTAATATATGTATCGGCATCCGGAGCGTTTTCTCCATAGACTATTTGATTATAAAATTCTTCTTTTTCTATCTGAAATTCATTTTGAGCCTCTTCAAATACCTTTAATCGCTCAATTTGCTTTTCCAAATCACTTTTTTCTTCCTTCAATGTTTTATTGTTTTTTGACAATTTTTCATTTTCAGCTTCTAATTGGGCAATCATTTCTTTTGCTTGCGAAAGTGTCGCAATCTGATTTTCTTGTCCTTCTTCTTCCGCTTCTTTTGCTAATTGTTCCTCAGAAGGTTCCGGTAAAATCATATTAACAACCGGTACATCTTTGAGAATCGGACGTAAAACAGAACTTCCAAATCCCCCAACATCAAACTTAATGAGTGCAATAATAATGATTAGCCAGACAAGTATAATCAAAAAAACAAAAAAAGTAGACAAAATCTTACTTCCAATGCCTTCTCCATCTTTTTCAATTCGTTCTTTTTTATCTTTTTTAGCCATAAGACACTATACCTCCTCCTGTTCATCTTTGTTGTTATATTGATAACTCACTAATTGATCTATTTCTTTCATTTCTTCTTGATTCAATTCTTGCAAAAATTCTTCGAATTGGTTCTCTTTTAATTTCTCATGAATTTTTCTTTCCTGCATAGCTACATTCATTTTCTGTGCAGCAATCTCAAGCTCACGTTCTATTTTTTGTACAACCTGCTCTTGATTGTATATGTATTCATCCATCAAAAGAATCGCATTCTTACACTCTTCAATTTCTAAGACATCCAATTTTTGAGAAACAAGTTGCATGTACATGTCCATATAAGTATTTTTTCGTAGTTTCAACTCATCTAACTGAGCCATTGCCTCATTCAACCGAACACGTACAGCCATGTATTCCTGTTTCGCCTGTTCCTCTAATTTGTATTTGATATCTAATATGTTCTGCATGCGATAAAAAAACTTAGCCAATTCTAATCAATCCTTTAACTTGCATTACTGTCAGCAAAAATATCTCCCAACATCCTAATTTCGTCATCAAATGCATATTTGCTATGCGTGTCTTGTCGCAAATAATCATTCACTTGTCGTATCTTTGATATAGCATAATCAATATCCGGATTCGAACCCGGTTTGTACGCACCAATATTAATCAAATCCTCTGCTTCATTGTAAGTTGCTAAAACCGTTTTCAATTTGCCAGCCAAAGCCTTATGTTCTTTCGTGGCAATCCCACTCATACAACGTGAAATACTCTGCAACACATCTATCGCTGGATAGTGATTCTTATGCCCCAACTTTCTTGACAACAGAATATGTCCATCCAAAATACCTCTTGCTGTATCCGAAATCGGTTCATTAAAATCGTCACCATCTACTAAAACGGCATATAATCCTGTAATAGATCCTTTTTCAGAATTACCCGCACGTTCCAAAACCTTAGGTAATTCCGAATATACTGATGGCGGATAACCTCTCGTAACAGGTGGTTCACCCGAAGCCAATCCTATTTCTCTTTGTGCCATACAAAAACGAGTCATATTATCCATCATCAACAAGACATCTTTGCCTTGATCTCTAAAGTATTCTGCAATAGCTGTTGCTGTCTTGGCTGCCTTATTACGAATAAGAGCCGGTTTATCCGAAGTCGCAATAACAAGCACGGAACGCTTAAGGCCTTCCTCTCCCAAGTCATTCTCAATGAACTCTCGAACCTCTCTGCCACGCTCTCCTATCAACGCAATTACATTAATATCTGCTTTTGTATTACGCGCAAACATACCCATTAACGTAGATTTACCAACACCTGATCCGGCAAAAATTCCAATTCTTTGTCCTTTGCCAACCGTCAACATACCATCTACTGCCTTTACACCCAAACATAACGGCTCTGAAATCATTTTACGCTTTAACGCATCCGGCGGTGGTGCTTCTATAGGATAAGTTTCATCCAAATGTAACTCACTGCCATCCATGGGTCTGCCAAGACCATCCAAGGCCATACCAAGCAATTCTTCTCCAACTTGTACCTTTAATGGCTCTTTCGTATTCTCAACAACCGCGCCCAATCCAATTCCATCTACACTATCAAAAGGCATCAACAAAACACGACTATCCCGAAATCCCACAACCTCTGCCATAACCGACTGAGATCCATCTTTTGAGGTAATCGTACATAAATCATTCAATTTGCACGTAGGACCTACCGATTCAACAGTAAGTCCTACAATCTTCGCTACTTTTCCAAGCTCTCGCACATAGGAACGATTCACCAGGGAAAAATAAGGTCCATAATTAATATCCAAAGAAACCACCTATTCTTTAACCATAAACTTTAATGCTTTTATTAAATTATCCAGTTGAACATCCAAACTAATATCAACCATTCCATTATCCGTTTCAATTATACATTGTAAGGATGCCAGTTTAGCATCCTCAAAAATTTCCATATCAATCGCCGGATTCAATGCACCATAAATTTCTTCCTTACGTTCAACCAAATCTTCATAATCGCTACTAGATACTTTAATGACAAAATGCTTACTATTATCTAAATCATGCATTGCAGCATTAATCATATACAACAAAACATCTCTTTGTCCTTCGACCACAATACCTGTGATGGACGGAATTAGTTGACATAATAATTCAACCATTTTATGTTCTGTTTCTTCGACCAAGCGAACCGATCTCTCTTGCAATTGTTCTTCGCCTTCGCGCATTTTACAATCCAGTTCAGCTTCTTTTTCTGCATATTCTTTTAACACAGAATCCATAGCAGTATCATATCCAACTTGGTATCCTTCTTCCTGTGCCTGCTTTTTTATCTTTTCTGCCTCATCAAATGCTTCTGCACGGAGTTGTTCTGCCTCATCATGCGCTCGTGAAATAATCTCTTCTGCTTCATCTTTTGCTGAACGCAACATTTCTTCCATCATCTGTTGAACATCTTGTTCAACATCAGAAGACAAAATTATTTGTTCCTCATCCATCATAAGAGACAAATCTTTATCAAAATTAGTCCCTTCTAATTCTGCATCCAAAATCAACGCCTCTGCCAACGCTTCTTCCACCGATGGTTGTTCTATTATTCTTTTTTCTTCCATATCAGAATTCATTGCTTTAATAATCTTGTTCTCATCGGCATTTATCAGCAATTTTTTATCCTGAGAAAATGCAACAAATCCGGATTTAATTAAATTAGACAATTATCTCGTCACCTCCACCACGGGAAATAACAATTTCTCCAGTGTCCTCGAGCTTTCGAATAATATTTACAATCTTCTGCTGAGCTTCTTCTACATCTTTCAAACGTACAGGACCCATGTATTCCATATCCTCGCGTATCATAGTTGCAAGACGGCTTGATAAGTTGCTGAAAATACAATTTTGAACATCCTCGTTTGCATTCTTCAAAGCCACCGCAAGTTCGTTGTTGTCCACCTCGCGCAAAACTGTTTGTATTGCACGATTGTCCAACGTGAGAATATCTTCGAACACAAACATCTTACGTCTAATCTCATCTGCAAGTTCTGGTTCTTCAATTTCAAGTGTTTCCATGATATGTTTCTCTGTACTACGATCTACTGTATTCAAAATAGAAACAATTGCATCTACACCACCAACAATCGTGTAGTCCTGATTAACAAGAGATGACAATTTCTTCTCCAAAACTTTTTCCACTTCCTTAATAACATCCGGACTCGTTCTATCCATTAACGCAATACGTTTCGCAACATCTGCTTGCTTCTCCGGTGGCAACGCGCCAACCACTGCAGCAGCCTGCCCTGACGGTAAATATGCCAAAATTAAGGCAATCGTCTGTGGATGCTCATCCTGAATGAAATTCAACAACTGTGAAGGGTCCGCCTTACGGACAAACTCAAACGGACGAACCTGTAAGGATGCAGTAAGTCTTCCAATAACATCCTTTGCCTTTTCTTCACCAAGTGCCTTATCCAACAATTCTTTTGCGTATCCGATACCACCTTCCGCAATATACTGCTGTGCAAGACACACTTCATAAAACTCTTCCAATACACGTTCTTTTAAATCTGGTGGAACACTTCTTGTATTGGCAATTTCCAAAGTCAAAGCCTCTATTTCGTCTTCCTTCAAATGTTTAAAAATACTAGCAGATTTCTCAGGTCCAAGCGAAATCAAAAGAATCGCCGCTTTTTGGATACCCGAAAGATCGTCATCATATGTTGCCATACTAACTCCTCCAACACTATTCAAATACTATCGTAACTATTCAGTACTTTCTATCTATATATTATTCCCATTCATCATTCAGCCAGTTACGTAACAACAAAGCAACTTCATCCGGATTTTCTTCCACAAATCGTTCAATCTGTTGTCTTGTAGCTGATTTTTCACTAAACTCAATATCTTCAAGAGTCTGATTTTCTTTCGTTGTCGCAAGTAATGCTTCTACCGAAAGCTCTGGTTCTAATTCCGTTACCTCTACCGGCTTCATTCCCTTAAATACAACAAAACATAATAGTAAAACAATCAAAATCGCCAAAGCGAACTGCAAATAATTAGTAACCACATCCGCAGCCGTTGCTTCATATGGATAGAACAAAGGAACTTCATATGCCTGAATCTGAATATTTTCAACACTAATACCTGTTGCTTTTTCCACTAATGCATACGTCTCATCATCCACTTCAACCGCTTTACGTTCATCATTTTCTTCTTGAAAAGCTTCAAAATTAGTACCTTTCAACAACCCTGCTTTTTTCATCTTAGCTTCGTCATAAATCACATATTTGCTAAGAACAACCGCAATTGATGAATTTGCAGTATTAACCTTACCTACCGCTTCTTCCGTAATAGTAGTCTTCACACTTTCGCTATAAGTCTGTTTTACAACACTTGCACTACTATTCGCCAAAGCACCCGTCAACAGCTCATAATCATTGATTTCATCATCATTAGAGTCAGTCCCCGGAATACCGGCATTGCCATCTACATTTTCTGCATTATATGTATAAGTTTCCAACAATGGACCTGTATCTTCTTCCTCATCCTCCGTATAGTGAAGTTCATCTTGAATCTTAGTCTTGTCCAGATTAATATCTAAATTTGCTTTTACTTCTGCATCATTATAGACACCGGAATTAACAAATAAGCTTCGAACCTGATCTTGTATGTTTTCTGTAACCTGATTACGAATCTTAACAGTCTGAGATGCCGAACCAATAATAGATGTTTCATCACTATCGCCACCAAACAACAACGCACCGGCTTGATTAACGATACGAATCGAATCTGTTGTTTTATTGCCTAAAGCGGTTGCAATATAATTAGCAATTCCCTCTACACTTGCTTGATCAAAACTCTCTGTTGTTACCAGTAAAATACTGGCAGAAGACTCTTTCTTTTCAGATAACAAGGAGTTGGTCGAGTCCGGAATTGTAATCTGAACAGAAGCTTGCTTAACACCCTCAATATTCTCTATTATTTCTGCATAATTATTCTGTGCAACAAGTTTTTCTTTTAATTTTCTTTCGCTATCTGTAGTAGACATACTATTGTTAAATAACTTATCCCAATCGTCATCATAATCAGTTGCAATATTATTCTCACCTAGTGCAAGTCGTGCTGTCGCTTCATTCTCCTCTGGAACTGACAACGTCAAACCATCATTCGTAAATTCATACGGAATTGCTTCTTCTGTCAATATCTTCTTTGCTTCTGATGCATTCGTTGTATTGTCAAATGTAACAATCTCCACATAAGTCGTACGATTAAGCAACACAACAAGCGCCACCAGTGTAAATACTACTGCTGCCGCTATACATATAATCATCGTTTTTTGTTTGCTTGTAAACCGATTCCAAAATTCAACAATTTTAGTTTGAATAGTCTTTAGTCTATCTAACATATTAACCCCTACCGTATATCAAAATTACGAACGCAGTTCGCTTTCACTTCGTTTCAGCTCACTGTTCGTTGTTCGCGCCTTTCCTTTCGCACGAACGCAGTTCGCTTTCACTTCGTTTCAGCTCACTGTTCGTTGTTCGCGCCTTTC
>JAFQOE010000188.1 GCA_017395635.1 Lachnospiraceae bacterium
AAATTCAAATTGAACAAAATCGCTGCGCGATGGCCTACCAAGGCTGTGGCGCAGTTTTTCTATTTTTTAATTAAAATGGCAGTTGATTCTTCTTTAAAATGTATTTATTGTTAAGTTACCACACAAAACCAAATACTAAAGAAAGCTCCACTGCCTATGAAAATAATACCATTACAAAGCTGCTTACACAAGCAGTTTTATTTTGCAAATGCTCCTCCATGATGGGTAGTTACTGTTGTTATTTCTACTTTTATTTCATGGAGGTTATTTATGTACGAAGATATTTTTGAATTAGTAACTATTGCTGCACGAAAGAGGAATCTAAAGGAATCCACAACCAAGGCATATTGTCACGCCCTTAGTCCGTTTCTGAATGCTATCGGTAAACCCTGGCAGGAACTTACTATCGCTGATGTTGATGATTATCTTACTGCTAAAAGACTTGCCGGTATTATGCCCGAAACCTACAATCACTACTACGGTGCATTGCGCTTTATGTACAAGCGGGTGCTCAAGCTCAACTGGGACGAAGATGAAATTCCCAGAATGAAACGTGACCGCTCCCTGCCTACGGTTCTTGCTAAAGAAGAAATGGAAGCCATCCTTGATACTACCCAAAACCTGAAATACAAGGCTATCTTTGCTGTTATGTATTCGGGCGGTCTTCGTGTATCTGAAGCAACCCATTTACATTACGAAGATATTTCCCGTAAAAATCATTCCATCCACATCCGCAATACGAAAAACAGAATGGACCGCTATACCATTCTTGCAGACCGTACTCTTGACACTCTGACAGAATACTGGTTCAAATGCGGTAAACCCAGAAACATCTTGTTTCCAAGCCAGGCAACCGGAAAATATCTGGATATCTCTGCTGTCAATCAGGTATTAAGAAAGAGTACTGAAAGGGCTGGAATTGCTAAACATGTTACTTCACACGCATTCAGACACAGCTTTGCAAGTCATCTTCTGGAATCCGGATGTGATATTAAATATATTCAGGCATTATTAGGTCACTTGGATCCTAAGTCTACCGAGATTTATCTTCATGTCAGCAACAAAACGCTACTTGGAATTAGAAGCCCTTTTGATGTACAGGAGGATTCATAATGGAACATCCTACTGTACAGGATATTTTTCTTAGGTTTTATCCAAAATATCTTAATAAATACAAACCTTCACCCGGGCAATCTAAGGTTGCTAACTGTATCATCAACTGCAAGATCGGTGCCTATGGTGCTAACATCAGCATCTGTGAAGACTGCGGACATCCCCAGATTCATTATAATTCCTGCCGTAACAGATGCTGTCCTATGTGTCAGGCTCTGCCTAAGGAAAAGTGGATGGATAAACGACGCGAAGATGTATTGGAATCACCGTACTTTCATGTGGTATTTACTGTTCCACAGGAACTGAATCCTTTAATCTATAGTAACCAACAGCTTCTCTATGATGCGCTTTACCATTCTGTTTCAGCAACTATCAATGAACTGACGGAAGACTCAAAGTATCTCGGAGCAAAAGTCGGATATATCTGTGTGTTACATACCTGGGGCTCTGAAATGAACTATCATCCCCATATCCATGTCATTCTTCTTGGC
>JAFQOE010000189.1 GCA_017395635.1 Lachnospiraceae bacterium
ATCCTACCGGAGATGTATTAAAGACAATTTCCGTTATTCGCTCTTCCATACAACCGAATCCGTATCCATAGTATTCACTACCATCTTCCAGAATCAGTTTTCTATCAAATTTTTGCATAATAAGTCACCTCTTATATTTCCATATGCTGTTACTTTGCAGTCTCAGCCCTTTCAGAAAGTTTTCTTTCAAACCGATCCTTACGAAGGTCCGTAGGAATGGTTGTTGGATACACTCCGTTAAAACAAGCAGTACAATAGTCTTCACTCTCTACAAGCTGATTCAGTTTTTCAAGCGGCAAATATCCCAAAGAATCCACTCCAATCATTTCTGCAATTTCTTCCATGCTATGGTGACAGGCAATCAGATTCTCCTCAGAATCAATATCCGTACCATAATAGCAAGGATGCAAAAAAGGTGGTGCAGAAATTCTCATGTGTATCTCCTTTGCACCTGCATCACGCAAAAGTTTTACGATACGCTTACTGGTTGTTCCTCTGACAATAGAATCGTCTATTAATACAACCCGCTTTCCCTCTATCACATTCTTTACAGGGCTTAACTTAATCCTTACCTGGTCCATACGTTCATTTTGTCCCGGAGAAATAAATGTCCTTCCTATATATTTATTTTTAATCAGGCCTATTCCATATGGAATCCCGGAGGCTCGTGAAAAGCCCAATGCCGCCTCCAAACCACTGTCTGGTACTCCAATCACAATATCCGCATCCGCTGGGTAGTTTCCTGCCAATATCTCTCCTGCACGTACGCGGGACTTCGATACGGAAACACCATCAATTACAGAATCCGGTCTTGCAAAATAGATATATTCAAAAATACATGTCTTTCTCTTTTGCTTATCACAATGCTCTTTTCTCGACTCTACTCCACTTTCGCTAAACACCAGAATTTCACCGGGAAGTACATCTCTCACAAACTCTGCTCCGACAGCGGTTAATGCACAGCTTTCTGATGCAATCACATAAGCTCCATCCGACATTTGACCATAACATAACGGTCTGAAGCCATAAGGATCTCTTGCAGCAATCATTTTGGTAGATGACATCAATATCAAGGAATACGCACCTTCCAAAGAATTCATTGCCTTACTTACTGCATCCTCAATGCTTGGTGTCACAAGTCTTTCTCTGGTAACTACATAAGCAATGGTTTCTGTATCACTTGTTGTATGAAAAATAGCACCGGACAATTCCAGCTTATCCCTAAGTTCAAGTGCATTACTAAGATTTCCGTTGTGTGCCAATGCCATCTTACCTTTCTGATGATTTACTTCGATTGGCTGACAATTGTTTCTTGTTGTTCCTCCTGTTGTTCCATATCTGACATGTCCTACCGCCATATTGCCGTCAGACAAATGCGCTAATGTGTCTTTCGAAAACACTTCGCTGACAAGCCCCAAATCTTTATAGGAGGAAAACACACCATCATCATTTACAACAATACCGCAGCTTTCCTGTCCTCTGTGCTGCAGGGCATATAATCCATAATAAGCAATGCCTGCAACATTCTCTCTTTTGGTACTCATCACTCCGAATACACCACATTCCTCATGTATAGCCATAAGCTCACTTCCTCCTATATACTTAAACTCAAATCTGTACTATTCAACTGTCACAGACTTTGCCAAATTCCTTGGTTTATCTATATCACAGCCTCGATTTAACGCGATATAATATGCAAAAAGTTGTAATGGAATCACACCTAATACACACTCTTACTCCTTTAGTTCTTTGAACATTCTAATGCAGCCGAAATAAATCCCTTGAATAGTGGATGTGGCTGATTCGGACGACTTTTAAATTCAGGATGAAACTGTACACCTACAAAAAATGGGTGTTCTTCTATCTCTAC
>JAFQOE010000190.1 GCA_017395635.1 Lachnospiraceae bacterium
CCTTCGCTAACCATCTGTACAAGTCGGTCAAAGTGCTTATTTACATCCAACTGCCCCAACACATTTCTTCGCATTACTTTGACAATCTCAATGTTATTTCCCTTGGCGTAATCGGAAATATAATTCATCTGCCTCTGTTCACGCTGATTCACATGCTGCAAATCTCCTACGGTTGATAAATAAACAATGCACCTGACCGGCTGATTCATAGTCTTTTTCTTACTCATATTCAGTTTATCTCCTCGACAATTATTCATTGTCAGTACTGACTATCTGTATGATATCGCAATCAAAAAACTGTTTTTGACCTTTATAGGGTCAATTTCCCACTCAACTATCCTTTTGAAGGATAATCTCTACTTTAATGTCGTGGATACTTATCAATCATGTCCATAAAAATACCATGTAAATACTGACGCGCTTCCGGTGGAAGTTTTGCCAAACGTGAATCAATAGAGTTTTGACCATCTCCGTAACTTCCTAACAACTCGTTCGCCTCTTTGTCAAAGTAATTCATATACTCAAATAACAAATCTATCGTTGGCAAACGTAATCCCTGCTCTGTTTTACTAATACTCACCTTATCAATTCTTTATACTAGATTTCAAATCCCAGCATCGGCTTTACCTTAAACAAATTTTTTCATGCAGTGAATCAATACGCCTTCTTTTCTTTGAATCTTCCATAACACCGGTTCTGATATACTTATCCAACTCGGCATATGTAAATCCCAAATTTTCCTCATCTGTCTTGCCACAAAGACCATCTATCGGTGTCTTTTCCACTAATTCTTCCGGAAGGCCAAGCACTTTACCAATTTCCTTTACCTCTGTAACTGTTAAATTACAAAGCGGACTAAAATCACCTGCTCCATCACCATACCGGGTTGCATATCCAACCCAGTCTTCTGACAAATTGCAGGTATTTGCCACTCTTCCATTCATACTTTGCGACACGGCATATAAAGTCGCCATACGAACTCTTGCAGGAAGATTTAACCTCGCCTGTTCTGTCATTTCAGGCAAGAATGCAATGCTTTCTGTAATAGCCTCTACAGCCCGTTGTATGTTTATCTCATAATGCTTGATTCCTAAATGTTGAACCAGTTTATAAGACATATAAATATCCTGCTGTTTACCGCAAGGCATCATAACTCCTATAACGCGTTCTTTACCCAAAGCTTCTACACACAATGCTGCTACAACGGAACTATCTTTTCCGCCGGAAATTCCAACAACCGCATTGCAGTCTTTTCCATTTTCCTCAAAAAATTTTCTAATCCAAATAATGCACTGATTTGTTACTTTTCTTGCATCAAACATAATCCGTACCTCATCCTTTACTTCGAAAGCAATTCAACCAATCTCCTTGCTGCTTCTTTCGTATCTTCCGGTGAACCGAAAGTAGAAAAACGGAAATATCCTTCACCACAAGCTCCAAACCCTTCACCCGGTGTGCCGACTACCTGTATCTCACTTAGCAGGTAATCAAAGAATTCCCAACTTCCCATATTCTCCGGACATCTCATCCAAATATACGGCGCATTTTTTCCTCCACAATACCAGATTCCAAGCTTATCTAATGCCTCCATCAGACATGTTGCATTCTGCTTATAAATCTTTATATTGTCATTTATTTGCTTCTGTCCCTCTTCAGTAAAGATAGCTGCCGCACCCTTTTGGATAATATAAGATACACCGTTTGTCTTTGTTGTACGGTTTCTTACCCACATTTGATTCAAGTTCATTCCGTCACGTTCCAGTTCTTTCGGAATTACAGTGTATCCACATCTCGTACCGGTAAAGCCTGCCGTTTTAGATAAGGAACATATTTCTATGGCACACTTTTTTGCTCCATTCACTTCATAAATACTATGTGGAATATCATCCTCTTCAATAAATGCTTCATACGCTGCATCAAAAAGAATAATTGCATCCGTACTATCCGCATAATCTACCCAAGCCTGAAGTTTTTTATAGTCAAACACCGCACCTGTAGGATTATTCGGGGAACACATATAAATAACATCTGCCTTTATACTGGGATTAGGCATAGGCAGGAATCCATTTTCTTTTCCGGCGGGCATGTGAATAATCTTATTTCCGGCAATAATGTTAGCATCTACATAAGCCGGATATGCCGGCTCCATAATCAGAACTGTTTTATCCCTGCCAAACAAATCAAGAATATCTCCCAATTCATCGCTTGCACCACTTGATACGAAGACTTCCTCATCCGAAAGCTCTACACCTCTTTTCCTGTAATAATTGGCAATCGTTCCCCTTAATACGGGTTCTCCACATTCCGGCATATAGCCATGGAAAGTATTCTTATCAGCCTGATCATTCACACCTTCATGGAGTGCCTTTATTACAGCATCACAAAGAGGTAACGAAACATCTCCGATTCCCATTCGGTAAAGATGACTCCCCGGATGTTCTGCTAAATATGCCTTTGTTTTTTGTGCAATATTATAAAATAAGTAAGAATCCTTCAAATTCCTGTAACTTGTATTTGGTATCATATTTGTTCACCTTCCTATTCCGTTATTGTCGAAACTCCAATTGTTATTTCTTCCAATACATCAAGCAATACCCTGACGGTATCCAATGAAGTAAACATGGTTACATTATTCTCTATCGCTGTTCTTCTGATAGCCAGACCATCTTCATAATGAATGCCCGATAAAATCGCACGAGTGTTAATGACATAG
>JAFQOE010000191.1 GCA_017395635.1 Lachnospiraceae bacterium
ATTCTTGGATTTTTCCATAATCCATCCAATCAATCATCCTTCCTTCACCTCCGTGATAAAGTATATCACAGAGTAATATTTGATTGAAAACTATGGAAAATTAATTGCCATTTTCTATGGAATATAGTATACCACTTACATAGTTTCTATCGAGTACGATAATAAGGTTTCGGGACTAAGATAAAGAAGATCTACTTCCCCATCCTTTATCCTTTTCAAAACCGCTTCCTTCTCAACCTGAGATATCAAGTCTGAGTTAAATGCCTCCACTCTATTATATCCATTCTTGATTAGTTTTTCCTTCTGATCCTGCATCAAAGCCTTTACAGGTTCAATAATGATGGTTAACTTTTTATATTTATTTGCAAGATAAATAGCTGGAACTTGAAACATTACAGATTTTCCCGCACCTGTTGATGCAGTTATAAAAATATCTCTAAAACTATGCCCTTTCGTATCGTCATAAGCTCTCTCAGCCTGATGTATAATCTCCTGTATTAGCTTAGATTGCGAAATCTCAATAATTTCCTTATCAATATCTGGATTCTTATAAAAACGAATTGTTCTAAATCCATTAAAACCCGCAATCTTAATATCATTCTTCGCAATATTAATAAGCTCATTTTCCATTTCTACATCTTCTACCAACTGTTCATGGAATTTAACAACCCTGATATTATTTGCAACACAATACGCCTGTAAAGAACTTAGAATTCTCTTTGAAACCATTCCATCTGTAGTTTTTACACCGATAATCGATGGTTTTAAATCCTTTATTCTTGCCAAATCACGCAAATATGTATCTACATCTTCATTAATGAAAACATCATACTCCCCAGATGTTTGCCCCTCCTCAATTGTAATAACACTAGCATAATACGCCTTGCAATTTATTTCTTCTTTTTCATATTCATAATTATAAAAACTTCCATAGAATACCCCCTCAACATTAACCAACGAATTGTATATCGATAGATATTTCTGACACTCCTCACTCACTTCCTCCGTCGAATCAGAGTTCAAGCTACGTTCTATCTCTTCTGCTAATTCCATCGAAATGTCAAACGGCAGCGGATAATAATCAGGATATAAATTGTTTCTAAATATCTCCAGCTGTAGTCCGTCTTCCTCAATTGCATCGTCTACCCTATTTTTCACAAGAGTATACTCTTCATAGGTTGCCCATACTTCCGCATCATCTTCTAAAGACAAGAGTGCCATATCAAGTTTTTTACGAATTTTCTTATCATAATGTAATACATCAAGTTTACTTTGAATATCATTATCAACAAGCTGTATTCCATCTACCTTTTCCAAAAAATCAATTCCAAACCCCTTATATATTATTAGCTTCATAGTATTTCCTCCCAATTTTTAGTTCATTGCTAGTCTCCCAGATCACATTCCCCTGTATGTAACATTTTCGAATTTTAGGCTTATCCCACACCCAAAAATCTTTAGTTACTATTATAGGCTTACAAACGTCGAACATCAACAAAAACTTACATAAAACGATATGTCTATTTCAAACATTTTCACAAAAAAAGACCGCAAAGGTCGTACTCATTTGTGAACACATCCACAAACTTGCACACCACCTTTACGACTCTTTTTATTATGATATATAACTATTTTCCCAACAACCAAAAGGTGTGTTTTAAACACCATTTCTCAATATCTCTGTTCTCTCTTCTGGACTTTTCTCTTTATCATAGAGAATTCCCATGAAAGTCTCAAAGGTTTTATCATCCTCTGCCTGAAATGATTGGTGACTGTTGGACCTGATGATTTCATTCACCAAGTCCAGTCTGCCATACATTCCACATGGATTATACGAGCTTCCCCAAATCTCCGAAAAAGCTTTTGCTATATCCACAATTGAATCTTCCACCTTGATAAGCTTTACCATATTCTCTTTTGAAATCATATTGGATTCCTTCTTTCCTACACAACAATTTCCACCATGTCTGATTCCAAATCATACCGATAGACACTGTCGGAAAGATAATCAATCTGACCTACAACATCTCGATTTGCCTCTTCTACCAATGATTTCATAAACTCTGTATCATCACTGTTCAGCATAATCATACATTCATGGATAGAAGACAACATAAAATGAAAATAATTAACCCCATATTCCTCTGCTATATTACTTAATGCGTCCGTATATAACATAGTGGTTGCGCCATTTAAGCCTGCTTGCTCCATCTTCATCGTTAGATTCTTCAACTCTCATCGCAAGCTACAACTGACAAACTGTTCGGATATGAGTACCAGAATTTTGCTCCCACACTCTTTTGAGTATGTGTAAAATTTCTTTTACTGCTTGTAATTG
>JAFQOE010000063.1 GCA_017395635.1 Lachnospiraceae bacterium
CTTTTTCTCAAAGCATTACGCACACGACAAATCAGTTCCATAGGCTTAAATGGTTTTGTGATATAGTCGTCAGCACCAAGTTGAAATCCCGTAATAATACTGGATTCATCTGTCATAGCCGTCAGAAAAATAACTGGAGCATTTGTCAAACGCTTTACAGCGGTACACACTGAGTATCCATTACCATCAGAAAGGGTAATGTCAAGAAGCACAAGATCTATGTTTTCGGTATGCAATAAATCCAACGCACCTTTTGTGTCGGGAGCGTGGCAAAAAGAGAACCCATTGTCTCGCAACAAGACGGATAGATTTTCTACAATATCCGCATCATCTTCCACAATTAAGATTTTGGGCATAGCGACATCTCCTTTGCTTTTTATTTCTAAATTTATATTATATCACAAATTGTTTCAAATTTCTACGGTATTTGTCAAGTTCACAAATATTTCGGATATAAAATAAGCAGAGATAAAGCAAAATAAGCCTATCTCTGCTCTACATCAATTCATTTTCGATTTTACTCTACCCGAAACAAATTCTAAAAAGCGTTCTATACTCGGTTCTTTACCATCCGGTGCTATCTGTTTCCACAAAGCCTGTGCGTGAGGATCAGTTGATGCCATACCTGCTCGGATAGCTTCACGCATATCTTTTTCTACTTGTTCCGGTGTAACTCCGTGTTCCGTAGCTATTTGTTTTATAATCTTCTTAGTCTTTGAGTTCATTTGTATTCACCGCCTTTATTCTTCTGTATCTTTCGCAAGGTTAATTGTCGGTTTACCTTGCTTAATGGCATACTGAACTGTTTGCCACGCTCCACCACTTTGCCTTTCTATGGCGCACAATATAAGGTCGGCTCGGTCAACCATTTCACGGTTGCGAATTTGGATTGCCGCCTTTGGGTGTGCTGCCGATGCTATATGGGAAATTTCTATATCTGAGTAGTAGTCATTATAATATTCCACATTGTTGAGATAATCTGCTTTCGGATAAGGTAATACTAAAATAAGGGAACTGTTATCATCCCTATATCGCTTCCGCACACGCCGAACCGCTGACGATGCGAATTGGTCAAACTCACCATCACGACCAACGAGAAAGTCCACGTATTCGTGTTCCGACAGTAGTTTGTATATCTGTTCCTCCAACCGTTCCTCTATCCTGAACGGATTGTCAATTTCTCGGTGGCCGAAAAAAGCTACCGTGAAAATCTCCAGCATATTACATTCACTCCTAAAAAAATACCCACCGAACCGATACGTCCGATGGGTTATCCTGCAATGACTCGGCTATCATCAAAAATAGTCCCAATGGAACTAACGGTCTTACACCACGAAGGGATTGGATATACCGTACCACAAGGCGGATGCCGAAAAATATGTGTGTATAGCGGTCATTCGGGATCGGTTATAGGTTTATTTCCGATATTTTTGACATTATAACATATATAAACCAATATTGCAATATCTTTACCGCCTTACAACCAATAGTTTTATGGCTTGTATAGGTTAAAATATAATAAAAGGCGGTGAGATTATGGACGAAAAGGATTTTGCTTTGCGGTTAGCACAACTGCGTGAAAAGAAAAATGTATCCGCACGGGAAATGAGTTTGGCTATCGGTCA
>JAFQOE010000192.1 GCA_017395635.1 Lachnospiraceae bacterium
AACAAACGCAAAACCAACTATCATATCCATCTCATCTTTTCCGAAAGGGAACTGTTACCGGAACCCATAGAAAAGATTGCAACACGCAATATGTTCTACAATGAACAGAAAAAGCATGTACGCACCAAGAAAGAAATACTGGATGATAGTGGAAATGTCCGTAAGGGCTGTAAGATAATCAAAAAAGGCGACGTCTATGAGCGAACCTTATTTACCGCCAAAAACAAACTGTTCAAACAGGAGCATTATTTAGATGAAGCGAAACGCTTCTATACCGACCTCATCAATCTTCTGATAGAGGATGATAAGAATAAGCTCCATGTATTCGATAAAAACGGATTGTACCTTGCCACCAAGAAAATCGGTAAGAATAACCCCAAAGCAGAACAGATAAAGGAAGATAATGAGGTGCGTATGATGTGGAATCACGAAGTAGACCGAGCCTTGGTTAGCCAAGTGCCGGAGCCAAAGATACGACAGATAAAGAATGAATTTATCACAGACCGTATCCGTAGCTCCATCAAAGCATGGGGCAACTGTCCGGAACTGCTTGCCAATATCATACGAGGAGCAACCAACCGACTGGCACTTCTGATTCACGATGTACTGAAAGCCGCAAGGGAACTGAAAAACAAGCTGTTTTATGAATCTCTTGAAAAAGAATACGGAAGTAAAGCTGTTATAAAAGCAGAGGATACCGCAGAAGTTGTTACAACTCCGATTAAGGAAGTAATAACTGAACATGAGCCATCAGTAGCCATAATTACCGAAACTGTACTTGAAACAGAGGTTACAGAACCGCCCAAACCACAGATACCACCAAGACCGGTTATGCCACCGGAAGCAGCCGCTTTCCCCAAACTTCAAAAAATCAAGGTTACGCTTGATAAGCAAAATCATCTTATCTTTGAAGCAGAACGTGAACGGAATATGTTGGAGATTGAATTAAGCGATTTAAAGGGACTTGCAAGGCTCACCAGAAAAAAGGAGCTTGAAAGCAGGATTGCCGCCAAAAACGAGGAAATCCTAACCCTCAAAGCCAGATTATCCGGTATCGTCAGACAACATGGATTTGAAACGGTGCAGGATTTCTACACAGCCTTCTATACCGCAAAGCGTGCCACGGACGCATATCAGAATGAATGTGCCAAGTGGGAGGAAGCCTACGGAGAGAAAGCCACTCCAAAAGCCGAAACCATGCACGAAAAGATACAAAGGTATAAAGAAAAGGTTGACAGACAGAACGCCAGCCAACCTTACCGAGGCAGAGATAAAGAGGCGAGATAATCGCCCCTAGTATCGGATTCGTTTAAGTTTTATTTGAGCTAAAATTCGCTTTACTGAGTAGTAAATTTTACTGCCGTACCATACGAAATCACCTCTGCGGCACCCTGCATAATAGCAGAAGAAGCATATCGAATATTCACAATGGCATCTGCACCAAGCGCCTCAGCCTCTGCAACCATTCTTTTGGTAGCAATTGCTCTTGCTTCGTTCATCATCTCATTATAAGCAGTTAATTCTCCACCTACCAGAGTTTTAAAACTTTGCGTAATGTCCTTTCCCACATGCTTTGATTGGATTGTGCTACCTTTTACAAGTCCCAACATTTCCAGTTCTTTTCCGCTGATGTAATCAGTATTTACTAATATCATCCTCTTCGCCCTCCTTAATTTCTTTTATTCGTTCTATGCAAACCTTGACCATTACTGCCGAAAAAATAAGAGGAACAATACCTAAAACATATTTCCATATACCCTCAAGCAGTGTTATTAAAATGCCAAAGTAAACAACATAGTAAAGTATGATAATGACCGATACCACAATCGGTGGAAGCATTTTCTTTCTATGTGAGTTCAACATAATCACCTCGCTAAAATCTCAATTATCTAACTAATCATCCTTAGCACCGCTAAATACAACAATTACGCCGCTGATACCTAATGTAACGCCAATCCACCAGAAAAAGGGCATTGGTGCAAGTGCGAAAATCACCCCTAACAAAAGAAAGGCAAATCCAACATTCTGTTTTTTCATCTGTTCAACCTCCAAAAATAGTCATTACTTCAACTTACCCAGTCTTGCTGTATTTGCAATCACTATAAGCTTCATTGTCTTTTTCAAAGGCTTCTCCGGATCAATATTAACACAGATATTCTTGTCCTGAATAATAGCTACAATATTGATAGAATATTTTCTTCTTAGATTTAATTCTAATAAATTTTTTCCTTCCCATTCCGGTTTCACTTCAAGCTCTACCATGGAAACATCTTTTGAAAGTTCTATAATATCAACAAAACCAGAACTTAGAAGATTTTTGGCTAATCTGATTCCTGATTCACTTTCTGGAAATACAATGCGGTCTGCTCCCACTTTACTTAATATCTTACAATTCATTTCACTTGCACATTTTGCAATAACAGTTTTAACGCCTATTTCCTTGCATAACATGGTTGCCATGACACTTGCTTCTAAATTTGTTGCCATGGCAATTATTACTACATCAACATTTGCAATACCAAGCTGTTTAATTACTTCAGCATCTGTAACATCGGCACATTTACAATATGGAATTTCGGTTATTGCCGCATTCACAATATCTTCATCAATATCAACTGCAAGTACCTCCGCTCCGTTTTCCACAAGTTCTTTTGCAACAGACCTGCCATATCTGCCAAGTCCAAATATGGCATATGATTTATTTATGCTCATTTTCTTCATCCTTTCACAATAGATTATCCAATACTGATTTCCTCGGTAGGCTCTTTAATAATATTTTTTTTCTCTTTCGTTGTATTAAACGCAATCACAAGTGATATAGGTCCAACTCGTCCAAGATACATGGTTACAATAATAATCAGTTTTCCCCATATATTCAGTATTGGGGTCAAGTTTCTTGTAAGACCTACTGTTGCAGTTGCACTTACTGTTTCATAAGCAATGTCAAGTGCATTCGCATTTGTAACTGCTGATAAAAGAAGTGTTGATATAAACATAATCATAAACGACATACATACCACTGCAACAGCTTTACTAACTGCCTGTTTTGGGATTGTTCGCTGGAAAAGTACTACATCTTCTTTGTTCTTTATCGTACCAAATGCGGCAAAGATTAACACAGCAATTGTAACAGTTTTAATTCCACCTGCTGTTCCTACCGGGGAACCACCAATAAACATCAACAATAACGAAACAGTAGCAGAGGCATTTGTCAGATTCTGTTGCGGTATTGTTGCAAATCCGGCAGTTCT
>JAFQOE010000012.1 GCA_017395635.1 Lachnospiraceae bacterium
CATGTAAACAAACAGACTTCATAACACGAAGTATAGCACTTTTCAGAGTACTTTTGTATAGGGTATCTTAAAAAAAGTTGCTCAAAATCGAAAATACAAGGTCAAAATGATTTTAAGTGGAATTTACTTTTTCATTTGACCATTCTTAGAAAATACGTACCTTAAAAATATTCACGAACTCAAATAGGAACTTAAATTTGATATAAAATAATTTGAGTTCCTTTCATTTTCTTTCTATCAACTCAAAAACAAATCAAATTTCTCAAAAAACATTTCAGTTCCTATTTAACATTTTCTCATTCGCAGAAAAAGCAAGGCATCTCTACCTTGCTTTTCTCCGTCTTATATTCACCGGTTCTTCCACCACTTCTTTATCCTCCGACTCTGCTATGTACTCACTTTCCTCTGCACACCTTGATGCAGCTTCTTCAATCGCTCGTTCCACCTTACATGCATTTGCTTCAATCAAAAGCTTACACAAGAAGTCAGCGGTATCTTCCGCCGAATTCGGATTATGAAAACGATAATTTAGTTTCTTCTGTTTCAAGCGGAATCTCCACCTCCTTCTCTTGCTTGTCTTTCTTTTCAATACTATGAGAACAGTTCTCAAGTTAGACCTAACTTTTTACTATATCTTTCTTTCCTTTTTCGCTTTTCGTTCAAGTTCGTCATAACGCTTTTGTCGCGCCTTCGCCTCTTTCTTGATACGCTTCTTTTCTAATCGCGCGGCTCTCCGGTCTTCCATACAAACCCTAAAATACGAAAATATACCTTTTTTCATACGGGCAATTTTCTCCTCTGCCACCTCAAGTTTTCCGGATGCTTCCTGATAGCGTTCCCAATTAAATTTTTCTAGCCACTCACGCAAGTTCTTCTCTTTCTCTGCATCTTCTTTTACATTTTTAATAATATTATTTTTCCGCTCAATTTCAGCTACTAATGCATTAATCTCATCTGCATTCTCCTTCTTCATCAATTCATACTTGCGTTCCAATACTGCCACCTGTTGTTTGTATTCCGACTCAAAATGATTTGGAATATTTAACTCGTTTTCTAGTTGTAAAAACATTTGTGAAAGCAACTTCTGATCGAGTTTTAGGCTTCCATATTCCTCTACCACTAAGCATCCAACTTCTGTATCTAAGTCTGCTATTTTTCTTCGAGCAGACGTTTCCGATACACCTTCCGATATCAGCAAATTCTTTAATCGTGACATAGAACTTGGATGCCGCTTAGCTACCATTACTAATGTTCCAAAATTATCTGCGAGTTTTTTCATTATTTCTTCTGACTGCATATGTTCTCCTCCTTTTGCTTTCTCCTAAATTTATAAGCTTACATTTATATTGTGGTATTACTCGTTACCTTTGCCTAAAATATAAAAATGTTTACTTACAATAGGTTCTTAGGGTTCGAAATCGACGATTGCAAAAAATTCATAATTTTTTCTCATAAGTTGACTGCAGAGACTGGCAGCCGTGCATTGAAGGCATAGCAAAAGGCACCGACTTCCACATATTCATCTGGTAATCGGTGCCTTCCGGCAACATAGCCTAGCACAACTGCTATCTACAGTAAACTTATTCAATTTCATCCTCAAGGTTCACTCTTGAACCTGAAATCAACTTATAAAATTGCTTCCGCCAATATTTGGCGAAAGAGACAGGATACGCCGACTATTGCATACAAAATCGGCGCAAAACTGTCTGCCCATGGCATCCACGAAAGGAAGTATCCTTAGACCTCTAATCCAACAAATTCATTCCCCGGACAGAAGAGGACATTATGTCCTCAAGGTATAAAAATACCGGCAAAATTACATTATCATAATCTCACCGGTGTACTACTTATTGATTCTAAACAAATCAATTATTCAATTTCGTATTCCATCCATCTTCGTGTCTGTCTGAAACCAACTGCTTGGTAAAACTCGATTGCCGAATCATTGAACTCCCATACATCAAGTTCAATTTTGCCTAGATTTCTTTTTTTCGCATCAGCAATCATAAATTCAAGTAGTTCTTTTGCCACGCCCTGTCGTCTGTGATTCACATCTACTGCAATTTCTTGTACATGATAGAAATCCCTTGCTTTAGAGTATGGTGTTTCGGGTTTATTTACATAATCCACACATACCATTCCGCATATTATTCCGTCACGCTCTTCATTACAGGTTTCTTCGCTCTTTCTAAGCTCGCATATCTTTATCCAATCCTCCGCAGACTCGCTAGTATCAAGCGACATACATCCTGCGAACTGGTCTTCACTTTCTGCATCACATTCTAATATTTCTTGTCGAAATTTCCATATATCATCTGCGTATTCAACATTTACCTCAATCAGTTCTATTTGTTCCATTAGTTCATTTCCTTAACTCCGCGATGCTTTCAATCGCCCCAAAAAATGCGCGAACACCATCATCTACAGATGTGCTTACATCTTTCACATCCAAATCATAATAGTATTTACCGGTTCCAATATCGACAGACAAAGAATCCAACGGGAATCCTTCTACTCTCTTTGGATGTGGCTCTGTTACTAAAATAAATGGTTCCGTAGCAATCGACATATCCATACTGGAATAATGATGTTCCTCATCCAAGATAAAATAAATTGCATTTCTGTATCGACCGGTTATTCTTCCACCGTGCTTTGCAGCTAATGCAGCATAATATTCTCTCATTTCATCATCTGTTAATTCTTTTCCATTGATACGTCTCACACGAAGTCCCGGCTGCTCATCATCTTGTAATTCATCAAAATACAATCCACTGTCGCAAGAAAATACCGGAATCTGAAATGCCTCATAATATGCTCTTGCCTTTATTTCTGCATTTTCTAATGGAGTCTTTCCATTTTCATTTATGCTTGGAAGTTCACTATCTATGTCGGTTAATCCTATAAGTTCTATATCAAATGATTCCAATGCAGTTCGCATCGCTTGTAATTTTGCCTTATTCGTTGTGCCATATAAAATCTTCATTACTTTTTGTCCTTCGTCTATATGAATCCTCTTTTATGTGCTTCTTCGATTAACCTTGGCTGAATCAAAGGATATGTCCAATTGTCCACCAACTTATCTGTAAGCAATATAGTTTCAATTTCACTATGTAATTCTTCAAAAGAAGCAATGTTTGCATAATAAAGCATTCCAAAAGATTCATCATCAAGTTGCTCGTTTACTCTTGTTTTTCCTTTTACCGAATATACACATATCGGCTTAATATCAAACTCAACTGCCCCTGTCTCTTCTTTTAATTCACGCTTCGCAGTTTCTAAAATCTCTTCACCATCTTCTCGATGTCCACCCGGCACTTCATATGTATCACGTTCTTTATGTTTACAAAACACCCATTTATTATCAGTTTTTGCAATAATAACCGCAAACTTGAGCAGACTATCATCTATGCTGTCATAAAATCGAACTTCTACCAACTCAAAGTACCTCCATCTTTTTCTAACATACTAATACGCAGGTAATTCTGAAACACTACCTGATTTCCATGTTTCTTATTATACCAAAAACACCCCCAAGTTTCCACCTGAGAGTGCTCCTATTTTACCCCTATTCAATCACCCAAACAACCTTACCTTTCCATCGTTCCACATTGTTACAACCATATGTACCGTAGATTTACTCACCCCAAAATGCTTTGCTGCCTGTCGTACTGTCGCGTCATTCTCAATAATATACATGGCAATATTGATTGCTCTTTCTTCTATATAATCCTTCAATGTACCCTCGCAAAATGCGTTTTTTACATTGTATGCGGGAGATAGGGGAACATATGCCCACAATCAGTAAAAAATATGTGCCATTAGCAATTCCTTGCTCAGTAAACACGTAAGGCATATATCGACGACCGCCTTTTCCTTTTGAGGTCACATTATGGAAATTGAAAACTACGGAACTTTAATAAAAAACTTAAGAATACAAAACGGTTTAACCCAAAACCAAGTAGCTGAAGCACTGGGCGTCACCCCAGGCTACATCAGCAACGTGGAAAATAATCGTACCGCTATGTCGCTACGCATTCTAACTTATTATGCGCGTTTAGTGGGGTGCTCCTTAGATTCTCTTGTGGGCGAACTGGAACCGGAGTATTCTGAAACTGCCCTTGACCGTGAATTATATGAAGCTATTATTAAGTTAGATGTGAAAACCAAAGAAAAGTTGTTAAAAACACTCGAAATATGGAAAAAATAAAGCATAAAAAGGCTCTTGCTAATGTATTTATTACACTAACAAGAGCCTTGATTCACTTTGTAAATTATTCAATTCCGTATTCCATCCATCACCCCTTAAACCGAAATTTTCTCCATGCTTAATTCCCTGCACTTTCGTATGCTTTCGTTCCCGCTATAAATACAGCATATGCAAACACAAAAAATGCTACTGACAAAATACATTCCACTCCAATTGTAGAAAAAGCATTTACATTAGGAACTAAAAAGTATGCGGCCGGCAAATATGCAACAAACGCAAACGGAATAATCCAGGTAATCAAGAAACGTACTCCCTTAACATAAATCCCTGTTGGATACTTCGCAAAGTCTGCAAACTGATATGCAGTATATAGTACCGGACCACTAACCTTTATCCAAAACGCAAAGGATGCAAACAATAATTTGATTGCTGTATAAATAACGGAGCCTGCTAAAACAGATACTACAAAAAGCAAAATATTCACACCACTAATAATCACAATCCCTTTTTGTAAAGAAATAACAATCAAAATACTGCCAACCAATAATTCCCCTAATGCATCCGGTTGCAATTTTTCGAATATTACCTGCATATACAGATTCATTGGTCTTAACATATAACGATCAAACTTTCCATTCACCACCAGATTCCACGCCAACATCCACAGATTATCTGTAAGCAAATGATCAATTCCTCTTGGAATTTGTGCAAACCCATATATAAAAATCAATTGATCCAAATTCCAGTCAGCCAAAACCGGAATCTGTTCAAATACCAGATATAAAAACAGAATTCCTGTAATCTGTGTCAAAAAGAAACCTATTAATCCAATGAAAAAATTAGCTTTCGATTGTACGATTGTCTTAAAAAACTGTGACACAAACACTCGGTATAATCTGGCATATCGCTTCAATACTTTCATCCCTTTAACCTCCTAACACAACTAAACGTTTGGTTATCCTTCCCCAAAGATAAGACCCCAATACATATAATAAAATGATCCATATAAACTGTCTTCCCAAAACAAAGGCAATTTCCTCTCCGGAGTACTTACCCAGATATACCATTACCGGAGTATATACCATGGACGAAAACGGCAAAAATACAAACACCTTCTGTAACACTGCAGGGAAAAAACTGATTGGAATGATTTGTCCACTAAGAAATCCTAACAGTGCACTTTTAGCCATATCCAATCCAAACATATAGGTTGTTACAAACGCAAACATTCCAAAACAAAAGTCAAACAGCACATAAATCAGATAACTCATGCTTAAACTTACTATGTACAACAAAATGTTCTGAATTGGTGTGACTCCCATCTTAAGTACAGTCACTTTATAGATTTCTAAACCTATCCAAACAAAAATAACGGGTGCAAAGAAACGATACAACATTTCCCCAAGTGATCTGGAAATCAAGCTTAATCGATAATCAATCGGCTTTAACAACGCCATAACTACAGAACCTTCCATCACATCATAGGATATCTCTTCCGCAATTCCTATCATCACCAGACTGGATGTAATGTACGTCATAAAAACATATACCACCATCTGCTCCTGTGTAAGTCCACCAAGAACTCCATCTGAAGAACCTCCATAAATCGCCATCCATAAATAATAAGAAATAAATGGGCCAAACAAACTACAAACAATAAAGAGATAAAAGCTTCCCTGATAAGCAAGATTACTCTTAAGCTGGTTCTCTAAAAACGGCCAATATATTTTCAATTTTTGTCTCATGTCATCCCTCCTGCACGATATCGTGATTATAAATCGCCATAACGATTTCTCCCAATTCCGTTTCTTTTACCTTAATATCTTTCACATCTACATGTTTCAACATCTGATCAATCACATCTGAAACCTGAAGCTTATTCTTATCAAAAGAAACCGTAACACTACTGTTTTCCGCATCCACTGTAATCTCATAATCCTCTTTATCCACCGACAAATAGGAATCTAATGGTATGTTCTTTGCACGATTCACATCCTGTACTTCCATAATCACTTTACGAGTGGTTCCATACTTATCTTTTAAGTCCACCAAACTACCGTCGTAAATTAATTTGCCCTTATCAATAATCAAAATTCGACTACAAAGTTCTTCAATATCCTGAATATCATGGGTGGTAAGCACAACTGTAGTATGATATTTTTCATTGATTTCTTTAATCGCTGCACGAATATTATCCTTTACAACAATATCAAGTCCAATGGTCGGCTCATCCAAATATAATACGGACGGATTATGTAATAATGCTGCACCCAAATCCGCACGCATACGCTGTCCCAAGGATAAATTTCGAACCGGCTGAGAGAAAAACTCATTTAACTCCAAAACTCGATTCAAAAACTCCATTCTCTCATTGTATTCTTCATCACTCACATCATAGATTTCCTTTAGAATCGTAAAGGACTCACTCAGTGGAAGATCCCACCACAACTGTGTTCTCTGTCCAAATACCACACCGATATTTTTTGCATTTTTCTTACGATTTTGACAAGGATCCACACCATTTACCAGACACTTCCCTTCTGTCGGCGTCAAAATTCCAGTCATCATTTTGATGGTTGTGGATTTGCCGGCACCATTACTTCCGATATAGCCCACGATTTCACCTTTCTTTATGTGAAATGAGATATCATCTACTGCTACTTTTCGTACCTTCTCATTTGATACTAATCCTTTAAGGGCTCCTCGTAAGCCCGGATATTTCTTTGCTGATACAAATTCTTTCTTTACATTTTCTACTCTAATCATTATTTATTCCCCTTTTCCTTCTTCAATCGTCTTTCCTCGATGCGTTTTGATAACAATCATATATAGACATATCTCTTTTCCGCAAGTTGCGCACCCTTGCGGAGCGTTTTTACTTTACAAGGCAGTTTCAGATAAACTTTTTATAAAGTAAAAAAAGCCCGCATCCGCGGACTCTTTCACTACAGTTAATCTTCTCATCATCAAATAGTAAAAAAAATCCGTGGTAATTCATAGAATCACCACGGTAATTATTCGTTCAATGCCTACTTATGATTTCATATCAAACAAATGACAATACAACCAATTATAACTATCACACCAAAAACATCGAGGTAATACTATGACATATTCTGTTCCATTTCACAACGTTACTAGTTCGCATCATTTTTCTTACCTCTCTTTCCTAAAATTTAGTAATGTGCTTTAAAACCACTTCACTATAGCACCGTATTAATCATTTGTCAACATTTATAACTCCTCCTTGACATATAAGAATATTACTTATAAGGATTAGTCTCTCTCTTATATTACCTTTGCCTTAGAGCTCATTCCCTTATTCTTCAAAACCTTCTTATACTCTTTTTTCTTGCTCTTCGGTACTTTCACTTTTAATTTACTATGCGTTCCCTTGAACGCTTGTTTACCCACATTCTTTGCAACAAGCTCCTTACTCTTAATGGTGATAAACTTTAGCTTGTTACAACCATAAAAGGCTTGTTTACCAATCTTTTTTATTGTAGAGGAAATCTCTACTTTTTTAAGTTTGGTACATTGGTAAAATGCTTTATTCCCAATAGCATTTACAGTATAACTCTTCTTTCCAATCTTAATAACCGAAGGAATTACTATTTGTTCTTGTTCTGTGCAATACCCTATAACAGAAACTGTTTTCTTCTTAGTATCTGTTATTTTATATTTGAGATTTCCCTTATTAACTATACTACCCTTTTTCAAAGAAAGGCTTCCAGACACCGTTGCGTCTACTGCATGCAAATAGTCATTTTCTATCGCATATGTCATTGCATAGGAATTCTCATCTGATACATAAATAATTAGTGATTCACTACATCCTTTAAATGACGTTTTATCAATCGAAACCACAGATTCACCAATACAGATTCCTTGCATACTTTTCATATTATAAAACGCATTTTTCCCAATATTCTCAACGCCTTCACATATAATAATATTCTTCAACTCGTTACGATACATATACCAAGGTGCTTTGCCCTTATCATAATCATACATCATTCCGGTTCCACTGATGTATAAACCAGGCATCGCAACTGTTTCATCGTCAATATAGGTCCACACTACATTTGTACCACACACACCAGAATCACCGGATTTTAATTTTGCAGCTTCAACATCCTTAGAAAAACTAAACATAACTACAAAGCAACTAATTAGTAAAAGTACACGTTTCATTTTTTCCATTAGCATTCCCTCCTATTCGTAACCTTCCAAAAAAACTACTACTTTCTCTTCAAGTGCACCAAACATTAGATTATTTTTTAAATTAGGATCCTTTTGCATCATATCATATTCTTCTCTATTGCAGAACTGTTTAATATCCTCTTCTGAAACCAAAATATGTTCCTTTTCTGCAATGTATCCTACAAGTAAAGCTCTTTGTATATCATATAACCCCTCTGAATAACACTGCTGATAAAAATCTTCCTCACCTAATCCAAGTATATTGATATAATAATCTTTCAAATCCAACCCATATAAATTTGCAACATACTCATAATTGTTAACAACATTGACACTATACTCTACAACTTGTTCTTCCGAAATAACATATTCTACTTTTTGAATTAGCACATCCCAACGAATTCTACCTTTTTCAAAAATGATACAATCATACAAAGATTCATCGCAAGAATTAATATAACACTCTGATACACCTTGCTGTTCCAAATAATTCAACACAATAGTATTTACTTTAGCATTTTCACCTTTTGATCCGCAACCACAAGTACCTATCGTAACAGCAAATAATGATATTATAATAATTATTTTTTTAATATAAGTAAAGTTCATCACTACCCCAGTTTAAAGATAAAATGTTGTCTATATTACTACAATACGAAATACTATAGTAACCTGTAGACGCATCATAACTTGAATTTGCAACACCAGATTGGATACCTACGGGTGATTTATCAGTAGCATACACTATTCCTCCGCTATCTCCCATTCGTGTTTTATATGTTGCCTTTATCATATTTGATATTGTTACATCAATTACTCCATCATCATTTAAATCATAACTTATTGTGTTTTTCTTAGATTTCACAGTACCTTTTGTACAATACCCTTTATATCCTGCTTTATATCCTGCTTTATATACTGTACTTCCTACAGGAATATCATACCACCAACTGTCTGTATCAAGGGTAATACCACTAGCCGAAGCACAATCCTTAGCTGCTTTATAGTATACCTTTTTACTAATACTATAATCCTGATTTGTAAGTTTCACAAACGCCGCATCAACTTTACCACCTACTTTTGCATATGCTACGGTTCCTACTTTTTGAAACGTTCCACTCGATGTGCAAACATATACTGTCTGCCCCTTTTTAACATTATGTCCTGCCGTGAGAAAACCCTTCACCTCTTTTCCTGACGAATTTAGATAATACGCTCTTACTCCCATACTATAATACCCATCACCAATTAAAATCTTCTGTCCTGAATAAACCGACTTAGCTGCCGTCGGAACAAAAACTTCCTCTTCCTCGAATTCAATACATTCCGCATTTGATATATTAGCTTTAAATTCTGATATACTACTTTCACTGCAATCCTCTAAATAAACTTTAACTTTATTGTCTTCTTCCGAAATTTCCACACCCGAAATACTATTTAAAATGCTATTTTTATTCGAATTCTTTTTTTCTATTTTTTTACTAATACCACTGTAAACATCCTCTAACTCGTTATATGAATGCTTTGCCTTTTTAATACTTACTCTTTGCTTACTATTTTTCTTAATGTCGTTGTATTGATGCATATCATCCGAATCACTTACTTGAATAACCAAATCTCCTTTGTTATTCACATAACTACCTGCATAACTTTCATCATATTCTTCAGTTTTTTTGTTATAAACACTCTGCATCAAGTTATTGTATGTTTTTATTACCTCTTTTTCCTCTTCGACATACTTATCAATATATTCTTTTTCCTTTCTGTGGTTCTCCTCAATTTTAGCTTGTAATGTTTTGCCGCCATCCACATATAATTTTTTTTGATTGTTCGTTCTTGCAAAACTCATATTACTAGATGACAACACCAAGCTTACGACTAATAACGCTGATACTACCTTATTGCACATACCTTTTCTCATCAAAAACTTCCTCCCTTGTATAATATTAACAATGTCCTTTTTTCCACTTATCCACTCATTCATTTCCAGAAATTTCTCAAATCCATTCCTATTGAATAGTACATACTTATTTCCCCTTTCCTTTGTAAAATAGAAAAAGATAGCTATCGATTTCATTTGATAAACTACCCTTTTTTCTATCACAAGGCAATAGGCATTCTCGCGAACGGTCAAATCGTCTTGCGAACGGTCAAGTTTTTAAGTATATTTCTGTAATAAATGTGGTTTTTTCTAGTTTTATTTCATATGTACCATTATATTTCTCCACAACTTTTTTTACATTTTGCAATCCCAACCCATGATTTGTTTTATCATTTTTTGATGTCAGCGGAAACCCATTCTCGTCTAACACAAGCTCCTGACACATTGTATTTTCTATTTCAATATTTAAATACTTTTTTCCTTGATTGACACAAATATGTATTTCTCGATTCGTTTCTTCCACTTTCTCAACTGCTTCCACAGCATTTTTGATAATATTAGAGAACAACGTACACAAATCTTTTTGATCATAATGTCCTCTCTCCTCCATATACCCATTCAATGTAATTATGCAATTATCTTTTATAGGCAATAGATAATAATTCAAAACAGTATTCACCACATCATTTCCAATATCATACTGATTGTATTTCTGAGAATTAATATCCTGCAGTAACCCTTGCACGTATTCTTGTAACACAAACGATTCTTCTTTATCTGCAATATCCTTCATAGCTAACAGATGATTAATAATATCATGACGAAACTGCTTTGTATCCTGCTCTTTCTCCAGTAATCGTGTAAAGTATTCTCTCTGTTGTTCATTATACTTCTCTGCCATTTCATTTTGCAGTCTATACTTCTCTGTACCATTAAAATAATAGATGACTGCTATAATCATTCCGCAGATAGCCATACCTCCCATTAAAATAAATACAGAACCAATCTTGACCATCTTTATATTCGGTACGTTTTCCACAATGAAAGCAAAGAATGTCATCATTAATGTTATTATGCATAATATTCCTACTAACAGTCTCCAGACTTTTTTAGGTAAATTCATGTCCTCTCTCCGCAATCTGCGTCCTATGAATACATAATACAACCATAATAATACATTCACTATTATTTGATATTCTATTACTCTTACCAATTCTATATCAGATATGTTAAGAGAAAAAACTGTAAGAATACATCCAACACAACTTTCTAAAACTATTATAATTGCACATGCAAGAAACCATATTTTCAAAGCCTCGATGATACTTTTTGAAAACAAAGTATATACGAAGAGAAACGTCAATAAATAAAACAAACCATAATCTGTACCCCATATCATAATACTACTAATTAAAATGAATGACACTACTGTTAAACATACAACTCCAACCGATTTAGGTTCTCTACTCCTTTTATTTAAAACAACATAACAAAATGACAAACACTCAACAACAGTCAAAGCATTCATAACAAGCAACCATACTTTTTCCATTCCTTACCCCTATCGATACTTTGTATCATATTTCATAAATCTTAATTCTAATTCTTCTTTCCTTCTTCTGGCAACCGGAATCTTTTCTCCACCAACTAATCGAATCATATTTTTTTCAAGTTCTTCTATTTTGCTTAGATTAACGATATAACCCTTATGACAGCGAACAAAGAGTCTTTCATCTAATTCCTGTTCCCACCATGATAGCGGTTCATTACTTCGAAAATCATGCTTCTCTGTAAAGATATAAGCAGATGTCTTGTCCATCATCACATATAGAATATCTTTTTGCTGAATTATATAATTCTTACCGTCTCGAAATAATGTCAACTCTTTATTTCCAATCATTCGATCCCGTACATCGTCAATTGCATCAAATACTTCCTGTTGTTCAATTGGTTTTGTTACAAAACGAAACGCTCCTATTTTGAACGCCTCTTTGAAGCGCTCCGTTTTGCTTGTGAGCATAACTATTTTACAGTTCTTCATGAATTTATTCAGTTGATAAGCTGTTTCAATTCCATCCAACTCCGGCATATCAATATCCAAAAACAGAATATCTAAGTCAGCAATATCTTTATTTTCAATTAACTCTATCCCGGACTGATAATATTTTGTCTTAACCGCAATCCTTCTCTGCTCTGAATAAAAAGTTATATATTTATTCATCTCGGAATATATGACCTTTTCATCATCGCAAACACCCACACGTAATACGTTTTTCATTCTTGTCTCCCACACTCTAACAATATCTAACATTATATCACGCTAATATTTACACTTCAATTTATTCATTATTTCCATCAAAACATTTCCCATTAAGCCAATTGCGACATTCATATTAAGAAGAGATACTCACCTCTGCCCTGCACTGCACCTGTAAGCCTTCCTTTTCCTCTTCCAAAAAATAAATCTGCAAATCCATTTCCTCCCGAAGCACCTTCAAATAATCCTTTAACCAGGGTACATGATATCCCTGCCTTTCCTTCAATTTGATCAAATTGCTAAGATATATTCCCACCGGTTCTTTTGCATCCTGCACATATTCCAAAAATGCATCCTTATCTGTAACCTGAAGCACCGGACAGGTTTTTGCAATCTCCTCATTCTCACCCATCTGACTTATGATATCTCCCTGCTCTTCTAACACACCCTTTTGTTCTTTGGTAAGCAATATGGTTTTCAAGTGAACAAGGGACAATGATTTTCCTTTCACATCCTGGTATATCTTAGCAAGTTCTTCAAAGTCATTGGCACAAAAAACACTCACTTTTTCCGTCTGGCTTTCCTCTCCCACCTTTTTTTCTTCCGCAATTCCCAAAGAAAATTCGTAAGATTTTCCGTCTTTTCCCTGCGCCACCAACAGTATCGTTGCATAATCTCGCTGCTCCACATTCTGCATATCACTTTGCAGTTTGACACCGGATTTGCAGCCACACAAACATACCAGACTCATCATTACAGTCAACATACTTATCATTCTTCCTGCTAATCTTCTTTTCATGATTCTTTCTCCTCCGATACCATTCCGGTGTCTTCTTCCCTTACATAAAAACGATTTACCAAAAGACCCAACAATGGCAAAATAACAGATATTGGAATATCTAACACTGCTCCATAACAAAGGAAAGGCAACCAACCGTTCTCATATGTTCGTACTTTCCAAACAATCCCCAAAGACAGAAACAATACCAAAAACAATATCCATATGCTATTTTTACCTTTACTCATTTTGTCGAAAATAAACCCTGCAAAAAAAAGCATCTGGCAAATCAGAACAAAACATCCTATTACAAAAAACCATATCATCAGCACATCAAAGCGTTCCAACACCCCAAAAGGAAGCCGAATATAACGCATAATTGCTATTGTCGTCATGGGTTCATCGCAAGCACCATTTACTCCGTAAATCCCCAAAATAAAAAGGGTAATGATAATTGCAAAGGCAATTGCAGCTATGACAGCAATACCCGTGCAATTTTTCTTCTTATGAATTTGCAGTTCCGGACGCAAATACAGATGATTTTCCATCGGAAGAATAACGGTTAGCAAAACATATCCGTACAGCATCAACCTTCCAAAAGAGATATCTATCTTCGGAACAAACACCTTATAATCTACTTCCTTTAAACCAAACAATATCATCAAAACAAATGGTATAAATAAAATCCAAAACAACATTTCATGAATTCGTCCCTGTTTTTCCACCTTTGTATTTGCGCCATAAACCCCAATCAGCAAAAAAGGCAACACAACTAACAGATTCGACCACAATTCTTCATTGCTCTTCAACATAAACGGAACCTGCGCTTCGCCTAGAATTGCTATAACCAACAAAATATAAAATGCCAGACGAATCACAATTCTTATAAACTGTACCACTGCCAAAAGCTTTCCGGGCAACCCCGTCTCTGTAAGCACACTCACATATCCTTCTTTTCCCGACTTCGCCCTGCATTTCTCGTACCTCATCCCTAAAACATCTATATACAAAACATAAATTCCGGAAAGCGCCAAAAACACCAATAGTCCAACTACCACACTTTCCCCAAACATCTTTGCCGACAGATACGGCAACACGAAAATCGTACTTGCAAATACGGAAAGAATCAACATGCGCCCAAGCTGCTTTTCTGAAATTTTCCCATTTTTACTAAACATCTCTACTACCACCTATCCGTTTATATACCATTTCAACTAATTCAAACCCTCTTAGTAACAATTCGTTACCTCATTTTTACAACCATCCATTTTACTTCCACCAAAACCTTCTGCGATGTCCTCTGCGAGTATAAAGTGGTCTTCGTGTCATAGTAAAAATAGGCTTTCTCACCACAAAATCCTGAAATTCAGCTTCTTCGTCAATACTTCCCGAGACCATTGGCATCATATATGGAATTCCAAAGCTTTCCAATTTTGCAAGATGAATTATCAGCACCAAAACACCTAGTACAATCCCGTATAATCCCCAGACTGCCCCAAGAACTATCATGACAAACTTCAAAAGACGAAAGGTAGAAGAAAAATCTTCGTTCGGTATCGCAAAAGACGCAATCGCCGTAAGTGCCACCACAATGACGACAATGGTACTGACAAGTGAAGCTTCCACCGCAGCCTGACCTACAATAAGTCCACCCACCACACCGATGGTGTTTCCCATCTGACCGGGCAACCGTATTCCTGCTTCCCGAAGTAATTCAAATAACAGCTCCATCAATAAAACTTCCACCAGAATCGGAAAGGTGACATCATTTCGTGCACCGGCGATGGCTAACAGCAAATTAGCCGGAAGCACCTGGGGATAATAGCAGGTAACCGCCACATATAACCCCGGCAACAGCACCGTAATAAATGCGGCCAGATAGCGCAGGCATCTCGCAAAGCTCCCCACCGCAAAACGATTATAATAATCATCCGCCGCCTGAAAAAATGTGTTGAGGGTTGTAGGCAGTATGATAACTTCGGAAGAATTATCTACAATCAAAACCACTCGTCCCTCCATAATGGCAGAAGCCGCTTTATCCGGTCGTTCCGTTGTCTGCACCTGGGGAAATGGCGAATACCATTTTTCCTCCAACAAATGTACCAACATCCCACTATCAAAAATCCCGTCTATCTCAAAACTGTGAATCTTCTTTTCTATCTCAGAAAGCAACGAAGGATACACCAAATCTTCCATATACATCAGACCATATAACGTCCTGGAACGTTGTCCCACAAAGCCCTGTTTTAATTTCATCTTCGGGTCTTTAATTCGTCTTCGGACAAGCGCTGTATTGATTCGAAAATTCTCCAGAAAACTATCACGTGGCCCCTTAAGACCTGCTTCCTTCTGAGGAAAGTTCACCGCTCTGGTAGGAAGCTTCTTGGTGGACAGCAACATAGCCTTTTCCACGCCATCCACAAAAATCCCTGTATCACCTTTCAAAACCCCATCTATCACATCCATCATGGTTTTCTTTTCCACCAGGTCAATTGCTTCTGCCTGGTTGTGAAACAATGTCCGAAAGATAGTCTCATCTGCTTTTATTAGCCTTTTTTCACATTCTTCCTTCCACTCAAACAAAAATGGTCTTGTAATGGTACGCTCTACCATTTCATTATCCGTCAATCCATCAATATATATAATGTACACTGAAAGAAATCCTTCTTTCCTTTCCAATACCATTTTCTTTTTTACGATGTCTCCCCAATCTGCAAATATTGATTCTAACGCATCTATATTATCATCCAGATTCGCAAACACCGGCAGTTCTATCTCATTTGCCGCGTTATATTTTATCTCCATAAAAAAACCTCACACACACTATTACAAAGCTTGTTTCTTTGCATCTAGTATGCGTGAGGTTAATTGCATTTATTCGTAACTTTTCAACTGTGTTCCGGCTACGATTCGCTAATCTTACCCTATCCTATTAAACTGTCTGTTCCTTTATGTGCTAGCACGGCCACAACTCGAACTCTAGACCCGAAGGCATCTTCTTCGTTATTTTCAATACACTTTTGTGTACTTTTTCTACATTTTTTCTAAATTTTCTATTCTGCCACTTGTGGTTTCTAAAAGTTTTTAGAGCCAAAATAGAGCCAGTACATTTTCTCCAAACAAATTGATTTTCCTAACAAAATCAAGTATCTGTACGGTTAGGTTTTATTATAAGATAAAATTTAGCTCTAGGCAAGAAGTAGTTACATTTCAACAAAAGAATTTCTTAGATTATTCAAAATCAAATTATTACTTGAATGTCTTATAAAAATAAAAATATAACATGAATTTTGCGCAAATTCTTATTATTTACCTATTATATCTGTAAAACTATAATTCTCCAATACTTCTTTGTACTGTCACAACACACTACAATCCCTAATTGTGCATCCGTTCAAAATGATAACATCCCAATCTTCATTGTCACATGTTTTTACAATTGTATTCGTCTTTTAATCACTCATGATTCAACACTTCACAAATCGAACGATCTTTCACTTTTATAATAGGACCAACTGCTGCTACTATTCCTATAACAAACGACACGACAACTGAACCTAAAATTAATTCCCAAGGTATTCTAAAATAATTCATATCAACTAATGATTTATCCACATAAGATATAATATAAATGCAAAAATATCCACCTACACAGCCGAGAATAACTCCTAAAAGAACGCCAAAAATAACCAACACAAGTGCTTCAATTAGAATTTCAACATAAACATCTTTTTTTCGTGCTCCTAATGCCCTTTTTATCCCTAACTCCATCATTTTTTCGTCTACCATAATTACCATCATATTTATAACACACATGGCACCTATTAAAAATGTCAACATTCCGATTATGGTAACAATTTGAACAGCCAGTTGAATATATTTATTTATGGTTTCTCTTTGATCGATATCAAATCTTACCATTAGAGTCCACTCATCACTCGCATGGTAACAATCATAATAACTGATCAAATCATTTCTAAATTTTTCAACGTCATTTATATCTTTCACTTTATATTGAATAGTATCCAGTCTCTCATCTATTAATCCATCACGTGACATTATATAATCTATAGGAATATAAATCTGCATTGTTTCATCCATTTTCACATCATACTCATCCTCTTTATATACACCTACAATTCTGAAGTCAAAAAAGTATTTTCCATCAAAATATCTCCAATACTGATTTAGGTGAGTCCTTTCCGCATCAATTTCTTCCAAAAAACGTTCAGGAACTATCGCTACATTTACATCATTTGCGGACAACTTATCAAACATTTGACCTTGTACAACGTCCAAACATGAGTCTTCCAAATATGCTTGCGTACACCCAACAATTGACAACTTCCCAACATTTCCATCTCGCTGTATCATTTCAGTATTCAAATATTCAAATGAATATATTCTTTGCATTTCCTCATCGTCAAATTCATTTTCCATATTTTGCATAAATCTATCAGACAGTTTCACTTCATCAGGAACATCGTAAATACCTAGACTATCCACCTTGACAGTAGTATTATTCTCGGTAGGAACAACAGATAAATCAGCCTTTACATATTCATTTTTTTCTACAATCACATCCGAAACAGTATTTGCCACGCATACTCCTAATATATGAATCAGAATGATTGAAAACATACTAATAATAATGCCTAACACTGAGAGAGTGCTTCTTAATTTATCACTCAATAAACTCTCAATCGCATTTACAATCATCTCCACCAATCTCACATCATTCTCCTTCGCTATGCCTTAAATCTCAAAGCATCAACTATCTCTAAATTTGCTGCTTTTTTTGCAGGCCAATAACCAAATATTATGCCAGTCAAAATACAATATATCAATGATATAATAATCATAGAGAAAGAGGGCATAAACGTTATACCTGCTTCTACACATTGCAATACTTCATTCGAAACAAACATTAATGCAATCTGTTTCCAGCTATTCTGTATTAATTTAACAAAGAAAAAGCCTAAACATAACCCAAATAGTTCTCCACCAATCCCAATAATAATTGATTCTAATAAAAACTGGAACAACACCCAAACATTTTTACATCCAATCGCTTTTATAATTCCAATTTCATTCGTTCTACTCCGAACATTAATAAACATTATATTCATTATACTAACACCCGCAACAATGAATGTAATAATTACAATAACCAAAAAAAATACAGCGATCAGATTCGTTATTTTTTTTACGTCTTTGTTTATATTCTGATAATAAACTGTTACTAAATACTGCTCTGACAACAGTTTCTCTTCTATAATTGTTTTAAAATAATCTGTATAGCTCTCTGCATCAGACATATCATTTAATTTAATATAAATGTCTCGATATTTGCAATTCTCTTTTTCTAATAAATAATTCATAAAAACATCTGAGCAAAACACATTATATTCATTCTCATGAACCTGATTACCCTCATTTATACCAAGCGTTTTAAAAACACCAATAATATAACATCTGATATACTTTCCATCAGCAGTATTAAATACTATTTCTTTCCCAATTGCATCGTCAGGCGCATCAAACTTTGTTTTTAGTACAGTTTCAGATATCACAATTGCCGCATAGGGAGAGTTATAATCCACCTCTGTAAAGAATCGCCCTGCTACTAGTTCATAATCCATTACTTCCATGTATTGATTTGAAACACCAACTAAATCAACAGACAAATCATTTACACAGCCATGTACTTTAGAAGGACATTCATACGCCACTTTATCACATATGTACGATAACTGTTGTTCAATTCCATCAATTTGTTCCTTAGTCAAACCATAATCATGCACATTTTCATCCACTGCCCTAATACGACATGATATACTTTTAGAAATCGTATATTTTAGCGAAACATACCTATTCATTGCACTTTCCACTGCACTTTTTATCGAAAAAATAACAACAATAGTACATACGCATATTGCAATTCCCCAAAAAACAAGAATCATTTTTTTTCGTTGCAAATATATGTTATATATCGCATCTTTTAATAACTCTATAACCAATTTTCCACCTACTACTCTTCATTTGACATTATTGCAAAATCACCCTGCTTTAAATCCTCTGCTTCTATCTCAACATAATAATCTGTAACAAGTCCTACATTGACATATATTCTTTGATTATTCTCATTAACTATATAAGACCCCTTTTCATTTTGTTGCAAAAAATAATACGGTACAGCATATACATCTTCTCTAGAATCAGTAATTAATTGAATTCCCACCTGAGAACCTATAAATAAATCATCTGACACAAACTCAATAAGTACAGGATAACCGTTCTGCATTTTATAATTGCTAATTTCTGTCACTACTCCTTCAATATATTGTTCCGAATGACTCTTTGAAAAAATCCGTACACACATGCCTGTAAAATAATCAACCTGTTGCTTATCCGATACATATATTAAGATTTGTTTTCCTATACCAATATCCGCAATAATATTATTTGTAATTTTTGCTCCATTCTCTATATTTAAATCCAAAACTACTCCGACACAATCAGATTCAATGTATGGTTTATCTTGTATTAATTTCAACTTTTCAATTTCCTCTTTTATCTGACTAATGGATTCTAATTTTAAATAATCTTCACCATAAAGTGAAATCTCAGCATCTGTTATTCCCTCGATGTTACCACTCAAATATTTTTTCAAATATAAAATTCTACTTTCCAAATCATCCTGATTAAAAGTGCATATTATATCGCCTTTCTTTATTTTTTGTCCTTTTATTACTTTTACGTCATCTACAATCAGACCACCATATTCTCCTACAAGATGCCATCTTTCTTTTTCACATACATGTCCAACAAAACTATCATATGAATCTATACTAATCTTATTCAATTCATACTTTTGTATACTAATTATACTTTGTTGCTCATCTGATTCTTTACAAGCATACAATCCGAGCACTAATAACAAAAGCAGTACTATAATAAAAATTTTTTTCATTAATCTACCCTATTCTTTACTTGAATTTTTACTTTTTCCCCTGGTGTATACATATCTACATCCGAAATGATGTACCCCCCTTCCGTCAGTCTGTCACACGAAACAGCAACACAGTCATCTCCGATTCCCAAAACCTCTATATTACATTTCTCCACATTATATATCCCATTCTCTTCTTCATTTACTAACAACACATAGCTTGCCTCATCTATTTGTAAAATACAATCAGAATTGATCTTATAAACATTTTCCCATTTAGAAATATCAAAACATATCGTAACATCCATGCCTAATCTAAAATCATTACTATCATCCAACTCTACAATTGCTCTAAAACCGCTCTCTTCATTAATCTGTGATAACATTGTGATTTTACCACTCGTACTGATATTTTCTAATTCCTTAGCAGTAATTTGTGCCTTCATATTCTCTTTTATAAACGGCATATTTACCTCATCCAACCATATTTCTGCGCACAAATTTTCATCATCTATTAGACTTGCAATTTTACCATCTGTAGAACAAAGCCCTTCAACTGCAAAAACTTCTGTAACAACCCCATCTCTTATTGCAACAACTTCTGGAGATTGTCCTTGCTTTAATTTTACTTTTGATGTATCTAACAAACAAATTATTTGCCCCTCTTCAACTGATTGCCCCGGCTGAACATATATTTCTTTAATCGGACAAGTAACCAGATCTGTTGTAATTGTTTTAGTATAACCCGCCGATTTTACTTCTCCATCTACACATAATGTCTTTTTTACACTTCCTATTGTGACCGTATCAACAGCCACAACAGGCAATTCCGCCCCATTATTACAACCGCTATTTCCTATACATACACACCAAAGCAATACCATAGCAAAAATTCTTTTTATTGTCTTTATTATATCCATATCATTTCACCAATCATTTTATCCTTTTATTTATGTACTAATTCCGATCTAACACAATTAATATAACTGTTACAACAACTTCTTTTTGTTATGTCTTTATTCTCACTTTACAATTTTACCATCCTTTAAATTAATCACTCTATTTGCACATCTAGCAACTTCACTACTATGCGTAATAACAATAATTGTTTTGCCTTGTTTATTAAGTTTTGAAAAAATCTTCATGATTTTTTTGCTAGTTTCTGAATCAAGTGATCCCGTTGGCTCATCTGCCAAAATAATAGATGGTTCGTTAGCAAGAGCCCGCGCAATTGCAACTCTTTGCTTCTGCCCACCCGATAGCTGGTTAGGATAATGCATTACCCTTTTTTCCATACCAACAAGTCCTAAAAGTTCCTCTGCCTTTTCTTTTCTTTCTTTTCGTTTTTTTCCATAATAAAGCATAGGCAATTCCACATTTCGCTGTGCTGTCAGTCTTGGAATCAAATTAAAATTTTGAAATACAAATCCGATTTTTTCATTTCTTAATTCACACAATTGTTCATCTGTAAACTCATTGATATTAATTCCGTCAAATAAAAATTCACCACCATCAAAAGAATCTACCAATCCTAATATATTCATAAGTGTACTTTTTCCTGAACCCGATTCACCAACAATTGCGATGTACTCGCCTTCATATACATCTAAATCGATACCATTTAATGCCTTTAACTCGTTTGGTTTATTTATAAAATATGTTTTTTTTATATTCCTTAACTGCAAAATAGCTTCCATTCAAGTCTCACCGCCTATTTTCTTTTATTTTATAGGAATGTATGGAAAAACTATCTATTGATAATATTATTGAAATAGCTCTTTCCTTATTACCGATTTCTATACACATTCCATATTTTATTATACTCATCACATTTCATCAAAAGTTCGTCATGTGTTCCTTTTGCATACACTTTCTTTTCTTTCAAATAAAAAATCTGATCACATTCCAATATATTGCTTAATTGATGCGTGATAATTACAACTGTTAAATCTAATCTCATTATATAATCCAATATAATTCTTTCTGATACAGCATCAATGTTACTTGTGACCTCATCCAAAATAAGTATCTTAGGTTTACTAAGCACCGCTCTAATAAAAGAAATAATCTGTTTTTGCCCTCCTGACATATTATTACCATTCTCTTCTACTATCGTATCTAATCCAAAAGGAAAACGCTGTTTAAACTCAAAGATTTCTAAAAGTTCATCAAACATCTTTTCATCAATTTCATTCTTCTCAAGGAAAATATTGTCCTTTATCGTGCCAGAAAAAAGAGAAACTTGCTGACCAACATATCTTACGTTTTTTCTTAAATCATACTTAGATACTTTTGATATATCAAAATCACCTATAAAAATACTTCCATTTTCCAACTCATAAAATCCTGCTATTAATTTAGCCAAAGTACTTTTCCCACTTCCGCTTTCACCAATCAAAGCAACTTTTTCGCCGTCCTTTATATTTAACGAACAATCCTTAATCGTTTCTACATGTGTTCCATAACGAAATGTTGCATCACAAATCTTAATATCTCCTCCAATCACCAAATCTTGTTTAACATTATTTTCTGCTGATAGTTCCATGATATCATTTAATCGATCCGCTGCAACAAACGTACTTTGTATATCCGTTTGAAGACTGATTATATTCTGCATTGGCGACAAAAAACAACCTAAGATAGCATAGAATGATATTAAAGTACCCACCGACAGTTCACCAGTATCACATAACATCATACCTACCCATAACAATACGACAATACCCACCGAAACCAAAACATCAACCAATGTATCCTGCAGATTAGATACTCTACCTGCTTTGCAAATAGTCTCTACATTCTTTTCAACCAATGAAATCATTTTTTTACAAATTCGCTTTTCAACATTATATGATTTTATGGTTTCCATTCCTTGTAAACTCTCTTTCAAATATGATGTTACTTTTGCATTTTCTTCCATGACAGCCATTTCAACATGCTTAATTATATTCTTAAATGATAAAACAATAACACCAAAGAACAGCAACAACACCATCGCACCTACAAATAAAACCGGATTTATAGACAGCAAACAAAATCCATAAAATAAAACCAATATACCATCGATTATAATCGTAAATATTGTGTCAACTATCATTTGACAAATGCGCGACGCATCTGAAAATCTTGATATCAACTCACCCGTCTTACGCCCCGAAAAAAACGAAATAGGTAACTTAGTTAATTTTGTATAATACTTTAGTGCAACAGGAAGATTTATCATTTTAGATACTTTAATTGAAATAACCCCTCTTACATACTGTATCACTGCTTGAAACACATATAAAACTATGACTGCACTAAACATCCCATTCAATGAGGGCATATCGGAGAAAAAAATACTTATCAATCCCCTTCCAGACTCATGTACATTGTCCGCATTATACAACCCGTCCACAATATATTCAAATAATGTTGTTCCAAACATACTTATAACTGCAATAATTAGTGATAAGAAAATCATCAAAAACAAATGCCATTTCTGTTCATAGACTTCATTTACATACCTGTCTAATGCGGATTTTAATAAATTATCCTTTCGAAATCTATTTGTTTTTTCAAAAGTAACCAGATATCCAGTCCACAGTTCACAAAAACTATCAACATCCATCTTAGCAATTCCTTTTGCGGGATCTCCAATCCAAAAATATCCATTACGAATCTGATACACAACTACAAAATGCAAAAATCTATCTTCATTAATAGTGTGCACAACAAACGGACAATTTTCAGAATTCTTAATTAGTTCATCTATATCACATTTATAAGCATCAGCTTTCAGTCCCACTTCCGATGCACCTTGAATCAAGCCATATAATGTAGTCCCTTCACCATCAGTTTTTACCAACTCTCTATATCTGCCTAATGGCATTTTTAATCCGTAATAAGTTGAAACCATAGATAAACAGGCAGCCCCGCAATCCATCTCGTCATGTTGTCTTACAAATGGAAATCTCATATTTATCCCCTTTAAATCTACATATCTTTATACAAATATCAATCACACATCACAGCATATAACCAAAGCAAAAAGAACATTAAAAAAATTTAAATTTAATTAAAATCATTAGATTGTGGCATCGTAGCATTATATTCTATTGTGACTTCTTTCAATACATCATTTCCCGTATCAATAACAATGTCTTTCCATTGTTGCTCAGTTCCCGCATATCTCACAACTTTAATAGAACTACATCCACTAAACGCATTTTTTTGAATATGTACAATATTTATGGGGATATATACAGACTCAATCCATATATTCCCTTGAAACGCACCTTCGCCAACACCTGTAACCTTCGCAAACATACATTCCCACCCAGAATTTGACAATACTTTGGTTGTTGCATCAGGAATTGCCAAGTATTTATAGTTTGATATATTCTCACTATCCCATATTCCCGTAACAACAGTATTAGTTGAATCAAGAGCCATATCTGCTACTGTTTTATTTGCTATTAATTCATTGTATCCATACAAACCCATTATACACACTAAAATAATTATACATAATAAAAAAACATATTTTTTCACTTATTTCATCTCCTATAACAATCAACCGACATACTTTCTACCCATTATTACAATAACTTAAATTAATGATACAAAACATAAAAAGGGCGTCTTCAGTCTAATATCAACTTATCAACGCCCTTATTGCATCATTTTTTAATATTCTGTGCAATATACTCTTTTAAGAAAATTCATTCATCAATTATTGATTGTTACAATCATAATCATGACATGCATAATAATGCTTCTTATTCAATGCATACTTAATTGAAAAAGTCAACTGATTAGAATATTTAAACTTCACTTTTCCCTTTGACCAACTTCCACCTTTGTACTTTTTCAAACAATTAGTGTAATAGTTACAACATCTAAATGTATAAGTTGCTCCTCCAACTACATTTCTCAACTCATGTTCATTCACACGTTGCATAATTCAAATCCTCCTTATGTGCAATATTCACGTACTCTATCGTACCATATTTATCCAAAAAGTCAAGATAAATCTTCTATACTCAAAGTCAACTGATTATTTCTTTCTCCACTGAATAATTAGTCTATGGATTTAGAAAAAACTCTTTCAATGTCTCCATTATACAAGCAACTTAATATCGTATTTATAATTCTTTTTTAATTTATATGTCAATATAAAATGCCGAGTCACCATCATATTCGGCGATTCGGCATCTGCTTGTTTTCTGTTAAACCATTTACAATTTTTCACATATAACATAAAACACCATCAGCATATAGCTTAATAAATAACCTCTACACCTGGCAAACTGGTTGCATAAGTATAAAACAAATGTAACGCTGTAGACAATACTATTATCACCAACTGAGGAGATATCTTATACTTTTTCCTGAAAACTATTGAAAGTATCAAAGATAAAACAAGTAAACAAAATCCAGGAATAGGCATAAAATACATGTTAAATCCAGCACCCAATAGCGATATTAAAAAATTCCACCAGCAAAATTTCTTTTTTTTACACTTGCCAGACATTTCTTTTGCATCTTCATCATAAACATTAATATATTCATCCTCGTATAATTTTTCTTTCACTTCTCGCATCTCCCTTCACAAATTCTAAATAATAGTAACTCAATGATTGTATCTTGTCAAGAATTTATCCAAGTACATATCCTTTCCATTTCTTAACCTCATACAAGCATACTTCCTAATACTAAAATACGTCAGATAACAGGATAATAACAACCATTCTTCGCCAAACGATACTCTATTCCATTTTCTACAATTACCTCTTTTAAATCTTCCATACAATGCTCCTTTCTGGAGCCAGATTGGGAACTTATCTCACATCCCCAAAAGTAGAGCCAAATTAGAGCCATTTAAACAAAGAAAGGCTCGGAAGTCCTTATAAATAGGACCTCCGAGCCAAATCATCCGTTACTCGAACTCTATCTGATTAAGCTGTCTGTTCCTTCACGTGCTTGTGGACCACAATGCCCTCTTACAAAGAGTCCTTCAAATTCTTTATTACAATCAATTCCTGATTGTACAAATGTTTTCTCATAATCTCTTTTGCTGTCGCCACATCATTCATCAGGATTGCGTTGGTAATATCATAATGTTCCTTTACCAAAATATCATGATAGGAGAAATCCTTCACATATTCCACGCGGTAACGATATACCTGCTCACGCAAATTATGCGCAAGATTAATCAAACGTTCATTCTGTGTCAGTCCGAAAATCACATCATGGAATTTCACATCACCGTCCACAATATTCTGTACGTGTTTCGTGTCAATGGCTTCCTTGAATTCCATACATGCGCGCTTCAACCTTTCCTTGCCCTCCTCATCAATTCGGGCACAGGCAAGCTCTACCGACATTTCCTCTATTGCAGTACGCACTTCCAAGGTATCTCTCAAATCCTTCTCTGTAATTCTGGCAACCTCCGCACCGCGTCTTGGAATCATCACCACCAAGCCTTCTAACTCCAACATACGAATTGCTTCTCTGACCGGTGTTCTGCTTACACCTAATTTGTTCGCAAGTTTTATCTCCATCAAACGCTCTCCCGGAGAAAACTCACCGGTAATGATTGCTTGTCGCAATGCCTGAAATACCACATCTCGAAGTGGTAAATATTCATTTTGTCCATCATATTTTAGTTCCATACATTAACTCCTTCCTATAATGTCAAGCCTAAAACACTTTATTTTTAAGCTTTTTTGTTTACTTTATTACCTCTAACAAACGAGCCAAAAGTGTGGAATAGTCTAGTATCTTGTACCGAATAGTCAAATCAGGGTATAACTAATAAAA
>JAFQOE010000193.1 GCA_017395635.1 Lachnospiraceae bacterium
AGCCAATACGACTCTGTTTTGCATAAGCCGAGAGATCTGCCCATCTCCATTACAGACATACTTGTTTTGCTCATCATTGAACCTCCTTTTTCTGAGCCATATAGCCAAGCTGCTTTGCTTGGCTATATGGTACTCAAAATCGGAAGTTTTGTTAATGATGCGATTAGGTGTCATCGCATACTTGACAAGATTTACTCTTTTCATCAAGCCAAGCATCGAAACTCCTTTTTGAAATACGGATAATACCACCGATACGAACCGTACTGAAATAACCCTTTTTCACGATAGCGTATGCGGCGTTTCTTCCTATACCGAGAATATCCTGAATTTCCGCAACGGTGTAGGTTCGCTTCTCATAGGAAAGGGGATGTGTCGTAGTCTGTCGATTTAAGTCGGCAACCTTATCTTCAAACATCTAAACCACCTCCGCCATTATTAGATCGTTTAGTACGCTTTGTGATTAAGTAATCGTATCCGTAGCCAACCTGACACTTATCGCAAGGCTCTTTTTCGACCTGTAAAGGATCTACTCGTCTAAGAATGTTCTGCGGCACGCTGAAGAACTCTGCACGGCACTTCGGACAAAGGCTGAGAATATATCCCGTGCGGATTGGTTTTCTCTTTCTCATAAGTTGGAACTGATAACGGATACCATCTTTGATTTTGGCGATTGTTTCGCCATCCTCAATTCTTCCAATATAGGAAATCAGTTCTTCGGCTTTGTCGATAGTTCTTATCTGCTCAAGCATTACCATAGACGGTTCGTTGAGTCCACAATCCGTTTCCAACGGAATATGAGAAGCAATATCTTCTCTTTTACGAACCGATGTAATAACTGCCACTACGACCGTAGGACTGCTGCCGTTCAGTTTGTTAGTCTGCACGACCAACACAGGGCGTACACCACATTGAACCGAACCTTTCATTTTGCCGAGATCACAAGTATAAATCTCGCCCCATTTGATTTTAGATAAGTCTTTCTTTTCCATCTGTAATACCTCTCAATGTTTTATTTGAAGGGATTACAAATAAGAGTCCCTTCACTTATTCCCACTGAGAGAAGCCATTTACTAACCCCTTTTAAGAAACTTTTTCAAATTATTTCTTGCTTTGTCTATTGAGTTGTGGACTGCAACAGAAGAACACTTCTCAATAATTGCTATTTCTTTCTCGGTGTAACCTGTAAAGTAATATAATTTCAATCTGCGTTTTTGCGTTTCGGGTAACAGTTCAATAGCTTTGTGAAGATCATCGAACTCAATAAGCTCCCAACACAAGTCCTTTAACCTTGCAAGCAGTTCGGGATGGTGAGTTTCTATTTCTCCATCCTCATACGAGAAAATATCTACACTCCTGATAGCTCTCATTTGGTGCTTTTTCTCATTTCTTCTATAAGCATTGCGTACTTCGCCAAAAGAACGAGAGAGAACGATGAACGGTCTTAACGGAGCAATTTGCTCTGCATACTTGTTATTCAGTTCTTCTTCGGTCAGGTTAGTAATAATAATCCATTTCTCAATACCCGTATATTGCGGATATTCGTATTTCGTTTCAATAACTTCACAGTCAATGTAAAATTGCTCATCAAGAGCAGAAATAATTATGTTATTCATTATGTAATCTCCTTGAAATTTGAATTTTTGATATAAAAGGTTGAAATCAAAAATTCGGAGATTACGGGTACTTAGCTATGTAACAGAGCCATTTCTTGAACAT
>JAFQOE010000194.1 GCA_017395635.1 Lachnospiraceae bacterium
AACACCTCTCACATCTATTTCCGGCAACGCCGATAACCTTATTTCAAACTACGAAAAGCTTGATGAAGATGCAAAAAAACAAATATTCAACGATATCTTTGACGATTCGCAATGGCTCATAAGCCTTGTAGAAAATCTGCTTTCCATAACCCGTATAGAAGAGGACAGAATGAATTTCAATATGTCCGTTCAGGTTCTTGAGGATGTTATTGAAGAGGCGCTTAAGCATATAGGCAGAAAAAATCAAAATCACAAAATTTCTGTCGAATATAAAGATGAGCTTATGCTTGCCAGAATGGATGCAAGGCTTATCATCCAGGTTGTTCTCAACCTTGTTGACAATGCAATAAAATACACACCCGAAGGCTCTGAAATCAGAATTACTGCCGAGAAAAAAAACGGCATAATTTATATAAGCGTTTCAGATGACGGAAAGGGAATTCCCGAAAATTCCAAGCCTCATGTGTTTGAAATGTTTTTTACAGGTGAAAACACGGTTGCTGACAGCCACCGCAGTCTTGGTCTCGGATTGGCACTTTGCAAGTCAATAATAAATATTCACGGCGGCGAAATAACTCTTTCAGATAATGAGCCTCACGGCTGTATATTCACTTTTACTTTGCCTTCGGATGAGGTGATAATAAATGAACAGAACAATGATACTTGTTGTTGAGGACGATACTGCCGTAAGGAATCTCATAACAACAACACTTAAAGTCCATGATTATAAATATGCCGTTGCTGTCAACGGGGAAGATGCCGTAACTCAGGCGTCAACAAGAAATCCCGACATAATTCTTCTTGATTTAGGATTACCTGATATTGACGGGGTTGAGGTTATCAAAACAATCAGAAGCTGGTCTAATGTGCCGATTATTGTTATAAGCGCAAGGAGCGAAGATGCGGACAAAATTGAAGCTCTTGATAACGGCGCTGACGACTATCTTACAAAGCCGTTTTCTGTTGAAGAGCTTCTCGCAAGGCTTCGCGTAACGCAGCGAAGGCTTGCTATGATAAAGTCTGAAGCATCAAAGAATGAATCAGTTTTCAAAAACGGCAATCTGACCGTTGATTTTGCAGCAGGCTGTGCATATATCGGAGAAGAAGAGCTTCACCTTACTCCGATTGAATATAAGCTACTGTGCCTTATGTCCCAAAATGTCGGAAAAGTTCTTACCCACACATATATAACACAGAATGTATGGGGCAGCAGCTGGGAAAACGATGTTGCATCGCTGCGAGTGTTTATGGCAACTCTCAGAAAGAAAATTGAGTCTTATCCCGATTCCCCGCAATATATTCAGACCCACATAGGTATAGGCTACAGAATGATAAAGGTTGAATAGTTTTTCATAAATAACCATCATTTGCAAAAGGGGCTGTCTCACAAATGTGAGGCAGCCCCGATTTTTATTATCGCATATCGATAAAGGTGTGTAGTTTGTACTGTTTTTCAAATAATCTTCAATCTTACCGCTAAACAGTAATTCAGCATAGCCTAACGGTTCGTTATAGATAAGAAAATCAAGTTCGGATGTTTCGTACATATTGTTTGCATATTCGTTTTCAACAGCAATGCAGTCGATTGACACCATCGAACCATCGGTAAGTTGTACTTCAACACAAGCGGTGTCGATATTGAATCCCCAGGATTTAATATAATTCATTAGGATACCTCCAAGATTTATTGTTTTGAAAGTATTTCAGCGTGGGTTTTGGTGTGGTATCCTTAACTATGTGAAACTCCGCATTCCCAACGGGAAACAGTCTGTGAGTTAACGTTGAGTGTGTCTGCAACCTGCTCCTGAGTAAAGCCCTTTGCAAGACGGAATTTTTTAAGATTTTCAGTAAATATGCTGTTCATAATTTTTCACCTTTCATTTGTTTTTCCGAAGCTTCTGATATGATTATATCATTCAAGTCCTAATTTGATAAGGTCTTATTTTGTGAACAGACTCTTGAATTATGTGTAATGAATATAAAAATGACTTCCTTGTATTTGGTAATAACAAAATACCCATCTGCCAATCATAGAATGATGGATTAAAAAGAAAAAGCGTACAGATTTTTGTCCGTACGCTCAATGTGTTTTATTTCTGCAGCAACCAATCTATTGCGTTGACAACCTCAATGCCGTCATAGTTGCCGAGAGTAAATCGGTCAAGTGTTATTATTGTTTTGGGATAATTGTCATGTATTTTTATCAGAGGTGATATTTCTCTTTTGAAAGTTGTTTCTTCAACCATTGAAGCCGTTACCTGAAAATAATAAATACGGTCATCCTTACGAGCGACAAAATCCACTTCTGTTGTGCCTATTTTACCAATGTTTACTTTATATCCTCTTCTCAACAGTTCAAGAAAAATTATATTTTCCAGCGAGAATCCCAAATCATATCTCTGTCTGGCAAGAAGATACCGACGTATGCCAAGGTCAACGATATACATTTTCTGATTCTTTTTAAGAAGCTGCTTGCCGGGAACATCATATCGTTCAACAGGGTAGAATATATAAGGTTCAACAAGTGCTTCCACATAATCATCTATCGTATTCTGTGAAACTTTTCTTCCGGTTGATGTAACATAATCGGTTATACTTTTTACAGATATGGGACTGCCTACAGAACTTGCAAGAAATCTTGAAATATTTTTAAGCAAAGCTATATCGTTTACTTTTCTTTTGTTTGGGTCGGATTCTTTTCTTTTTTGACGTTCTTCAATATCTTTAACGATTATTGTGTTATAGATACCTTCAAGATACATATTGATTTTTTCGTCATCATTGTCCAGCTTGGAAACATACGGTAGACCGCCGTTTTTCATATACTCGGCAAAAAGCGAATCTTTATCTTCGCCTGATTTAAGTTCACAGAATTCTGCAAAAGAAAGAGGTAACATATTTATTTCTACATATCTGCCCGAAAGAAGGGTTGCAAGCTCGCCGGAAAGCAGATATGCATTAGAGCCGGAAATATAAATATCTGTGTTTTCTTTTACCTGCAAACTGTCAACAGCTTTTTGGAAATCTTCTACAAGCTGTATTTCATCAAGAAAAATATATGTCATTTCGGTAGGATGCAAGTGTTCTTTGATGTAATTGTAGAGAATTTTATAATCCGAAATGTATTCATATTCCAATTCTTCAAAATTGATAAAAATAATTCTATCATCACTTATACCTTGCGATTTCAGAAACTCCATATACATTTTGAGCAGGGTGGACTTACCGCATCTGCGAATACCGGTTACAACTTTAATAACTTCATCATCTTTCCATTTTTTCAGCAAATCCAGATAAGCTTTGCGTTCTACCATAGTAAGTACCTCCTTACAGAATTAATGTACGGTCATTATACTATATTTTATTCCGACAGTCAACAGTTTATTCCGAAATCGGCAATTACTTTTAAATTTTGTAAGTTTATTCCAAAACGCAGGGGGTCACTCAAGTCATTATAAAATATATATTTTCAGAAGCACATACAAAAACTCCGCTTACCGATTGCTCGGGAAACGGAGTTTTTATTCTATGAATCAGTTTGCTATAAGATAAATATTGTTATTATCAAAGCAGATATCAGTTGTATGATTATATATCATAATCATATCGTCCATTTTTTCAGTAAACAGGCTTGTGCCCGGATTGCTTATTTCCGCAAAATCGGCGATACTGTCTGTTTCGATTGACTTTGCTTTATCACTTACACGTTCTCCTGCCTCTTGAAGTCGTTCATCAATCTGTCCGTCTTTGATTTTAGGAATACTGCCAATAAATTTTCCAACAGCTTTGCTCGTAGCACTTACGCCTTTTAATACATTTGATTCAATTGATGATTTCTCCATTCTTTCTAAATACACGGAGCATTCATTAAAAACTTCTCTGTAATCAAATGCTAATTTTTGTATTTCTTCTTTTATTGCAAGTATATTTTCTTCTTTAAAGTTACCGCTTAACATTATTTCAATAAAAGAGGACATAGAGAAGGCAAACAACGAGAGCCTATAATACTTGAAATCTTTAATCATCTCATCAAGAGTGGTTTTTATTTTCGACTGTAAAACCAACAGCTTTTTGTCTTTTATCGCATCTCTGACCCTTTTCTGATACGAAATCATATGCTTTCTTGCCGTTCTTTGAATATCGATAACCATTTTATGGTTACTTGCGATAAATTGCTCGTTATCCCAATTGTGTTTATATTGGGTGATGATATTTGAAAGGGTTTCAATATCAGCTTCGATTTCCGATTCCTTTTCTATTTCAAGAAAAGAGAGGATTTCTTTCTGCATTTCAGCTATATTGCTCAATTGCTGCTCGATCGAGAATAACGCAACAGCCATCATCATTGTAGCAGGGTTAATAGGCAATGTTGTTGTGCTGGTTGCGTTCAATGGTCCTGCTACCTGAAACTGAGCCATTTTTGACGTTCCGGTTGCTGTTTTATATGCCCCCCACTGATTACCGTTTTTGGCAACCTTCAAGGTATTTCCTGCACCTTCGTTGACCCAGCGATACAGATTTGCGGCATTTATTTCTGTAGATTGTGATACTGTTCTAAACGCTGGCAATAAAGAAGCGACACCTGCACCAAGAGCAGAAAGTTGTGCGATAGGTACGCTCGTTTTTCTGCCTTGAGGCAATTCTGATCTGACATCAAAAAGCATTCCATCTGCTATGTTGAGTAAATCGTTAGTCTCGTTGCTAGTGGACGATGTCAATTCTTGCTGATTGGCATTAAGTTTAATTATATTATCCATAATTACAACTCCTTTTTATGTTATCATAACAGGTCTTGCAATTTTTGCGAATGTATTATTTTAATTATATCACTTCTTATTAACTTTCTCAACCACAATATTCCGCATACGCAAAAACTCCCTCTGCTGTTTCCAACAGAGGGAGTGATTTTTAAATATAGAGGTTTACTTTGATGTCTCGCCAGTTATGAACTCTGTGTTTAGTTGATTTTGCATAGAGAAATTTCTTTGCATCATCAAGCGTAATTATGAGCTCGGCAATCTTCAAAGCATCTTTCTCCATCAGTTCTTGATAGCTGCCTGAGCTGCTGCGAGGCGAGCGATGGGCACACGGAAGGGTGAGCATGATACATAGTTGAGGCCGATCTTGTGGCAGAACTCTACTGATGAGGGATCGCCGCCGTGCTCGCCGCAGATACCGTAGTGGAGGTTCTTGCCGCTTGCCTTGCCCTTTGCAACTGCCATTTCCATAAGAGCGCCAACGCCGTTCTGGTCGAGCTTTGCGAAGGGATCGAACTCGTAGATCTTTGTATCATAGTAAGCGTTGAGGAACTTACCTGCGTCATCACGGCTGAAGCCGAATGTCATCTGAGTAAGATCGTTTGTGCCGAAGCAGAAGAACTCAGCTTCCTTAGCGATTTCGTCTGCAGTGATGCAAGCTCTGGGAATTTCGATCATTGTACCAACTTCATACTTGAGGTCGATGCCTGCTGCTGCGATTTCAGCATCAGCTGTTGCAACAACGATGTTCTTAACGAACTTAAGCTCCTTAACTTCGCCAACAAGGGGAATCATGATTTCGGGAACGAGATCCCAATCTGCATGAGCCTTCTTAACATTGATAGCTGCACGGATAACAGCCTT
>JAFQOE010000195.1 GCA_017395635.1 Lachnospiraceae bacterium
AGCTTCCTTCAGATTCCACCTCACGATAGACACCCTTGCTGTTCAGCTATATACTTCCTTGTTACCTAGGTGTATTCGGGACTTGCACCCGTTAGAGCGCGCCCATGGCGCGCAAACCAAAAAAAGACAACCATCTTTTAAATGATTGTCTTATCGTGCGGATGACAGGAATTGAATCTGCACGGTCTCCCACTAGATCCTAAGTCTAATATATAGTGTCTATTGGATTTTGGTGAGTCCAAGAAATGCTTATTTTGCGTAGTTTCTTCGAAATCGTGTCATCCGATTGGTATACGTTTTGTTTCGCGTTGATGTCAGGGTTGATGTCAAAGTGTGTCAGAACATTTCTTTGCTCAGTGCAAATGAATAACATCTAGTTCTGGATATACACTTAATATTTCTAGCGCTGCTAATCGTCTATGACAATTCTGTGGTTCATCCTCACTACATAATAAACAAGCACCATTCCAAAAATCTGCTCCTTTGTCCTCTATGTAAGCAAGAATATCTCTTTCCACCATGATTTTGTCATATTCTTTTTCATAAGTAGTCCAGTCCATTTCACCCTTTTTGTATCCATCCAAAATGTTTTTGGTGGGTGCAAAAATCAACTCATGAAAATATTGTATTTTTCCAATCTTATCTAAAAAGAATTGCAAATCTTCACCCTTACTGAATCCAGCCAACTGTGAAGAATTATTCAATCTCACATCAATTACTTTATTTATATTCTGCGATAATAAGAGATCAAAAAAACGTTCAGCACTTTTTTTCGTAAAGCCAATCGTGTATATCTTTGACATCACACAACCTTCCTCTCTGTAATATAGTATCCAATGTCTTTATTCCTCAAACGATATGCTTCGCTTAAATAATCAATATCAGCATTATTTGTAAACAAACTCAACTGAAACCTATCTGGAAAATACATATTCATTAGTTCTTCATTTAATTCTTCATGAGTCTGTATCGAACCATCTACCAAAATATGTTCAACTTGACAACCTGCTCTATAGAATCCGTTCGCTACCATGATTGCTCTATGACAATCCACAGGTTTTTTCTCTAAACACATTAATGCAATTCTATGTTGCTGCATTCCTTTCATGACATTTTCCAGACCTCTTCTATAGTTATCACTATTAATCATTTTTTCAAAATCTAAATATCCCTCTTCGGTATATAATTTTTCATTATCTTGTCTCGCACCAAAACATTTACCCATATGTGCATAACAAACATCATATCGAGGTAATACAATCTGCAAGTTATCTTTATTGTAATCCGAAGAAAACTTAGAGTATGGAGTACTACGAACATCAATAATATAATCAATATTATGCTTTCTTAGTAAACTCACAAAATATTCTATTGAATGTTGTGAATGCCCTATTGTATATATTGTATTCATAACAATCACTCCTTAATAAAAATCTTTGCAACAAACTTATAATAATTACCATTGTAGTCATCTTCTGGAATACTAACAACAATATACGCTTTATCCGCTACATGTCCTAACGGATAATTGTAAAATTCGTAATCCGTCATTGAAATCCCATTATAATCATGACCATTATATCTAAAATTAACCTTGCGACGTTTTTGGTTCTGATTATTAGTATTTTCTACCAATTCTAAATTTTCAACCTCAAATAACCTTAAAGAGCAACCACATTCTAAAGCTGTTTCTTTATCTATATAACTATAATGGTTACCGAAAATATATCTATCGTTACATACAAAACGTTCTAAATCGCCAGCCGAACAAGTCGCCTTATATTCAAAATAATATTTTTCATCTATCAACACGTTTTCTCTCTGTATTTCTAAAGGCTTTTCTTCTACTGTCAAAACATCAATAACATCCAGTACACGACATTCTTCTCCAGTTGCATATTCAACCATCTCTCTTGTTAATGCATACATTGTCGACTTATCACTGCTCACCAATCTTACCCATGCCATATTATCTAAGTTAATTCCTGCCACACAATATTCACCATGCTTAGCCGACTTAGTTAATATAAGTACCTTCATTCCAACCCCGTCCTTTCATCCTTTGTTCATACGATTATACATATATCTCTTTGAATTATTCATTTATCACTAATCCATCATTTCTGACATTGCGATAAAATGGCAACACATCTACCCAATACTCGAACTGGTCTTCATTTTTAATAATCGGAGAGATATGAATTTCATGCTCCATTTCTATATCAAAGGCTAAATCAAATATGGATTCTTCTATCTTCTCAATCTCTTTAGGAGATATTTTTACCAAAACCATAACATCTACATCTGAATTCTCCTGAAAATCTCCTCTAGCATACGAACCATACAGGATGACCTTTGATAAATCATTTCCTAATAATCTTCTTAACTGTACTGAAAATCCATATATAATGTTGCTAATTGTGTTTGGCATATTACCACCTACCTTCGTTCCAAGAATCTTCTTAAATATATTACTTTGCTTATATTATACCCATTTTGCATGAAAATGTCCATATAACCACTTCTCTTCCACGCTTTCAACACTTATTTACATCTTTGACTTCATCGCGTATGATTTTCAGACATTATCAGCATAATACAAATCGGATTCAATATTGTCCCTATAACAAAAAAACACTCCGTATGAAATGTTTTTTTCGATTATTTCATTTAATAACCAGCTCCAAGCCGGAAAATAAGTTTTCCTCTTACAAACCAACTTAATAATATTAGCACAAAATAAGTCCTCAAAAGGTGCTATGCTTCTGTTCTAATCAGGTGTACATATCATTACTTAAAGCAATCCGGTAATAAACTCATGCTCGTCTTTTGAAACTTCCAATCAAAACCATTTGCATCAATCAAAATCAAAGTACTATCATTATTTTCATAATTCCAATGTACTCTTTCAGTATATTCACTTTTCGTCCCAGCATAAAATGTAATATTAATTCCATCCGTAATATGCATTTTTTTATTCCGTTTTTCCGTCAATAAAAGCGATCAGAATATTCTGACCGCTTTTGTTTCATAAAAAATCCCTAACAATTTTTTTATTGTTAGGGACTCTCTATTCATAGTCAAGCATTTGCACTTTTCTTTTCATCGAATGTCAAATTAGTAATTTACACAAACATATACTGTCTTGTCTCTGCCAAAGGCCTTATAGCCCTTAGCAGTCAACAAAACAAATTATCAACTTCATTATCAGCTCTTTCTAAATTTAGCCTTCTTATTCACACCACGTTTGATAAACATAGACTTGTATTCTTTGAATTTCTTCTTAGGCACTTTCACAGTCATACTCTTTGGTGTTTTTGTATGTTGCTTCACACACTCTTTGTTTATCTCTTTGATACATGTAATAATGCCATGTGGTTGTGTGTTACATACTGACTCATCCGGTGAACGGTTAATTATTGGCATGATATCTACTGTCCAACTACCGATATCTACAACCAACTGTTTTTGAGGAAACAGATATAACCGATCTGCAACTGCTCCGTAACATTGTGGATATACTGAAATGCGTTCAATCGTTACTTGATACTGACGTTTTTCATATTTATTTTCCGCCTTTCCGCGCCGCGAAAGGCACCAATGCGGCATAAAACCCTGTTTCCTTCGCTTCGCTTATTCTTTCTATATTCTTTTACTATTTCTTGTTATACTCCTCTTATAAGACTGACACACTACAGAA
>JAFQOE010000196.1 GCA_017395635.1 Lachnospiraceae bacterium
AACGATTATGGCAAAAGGTTCTGTAAGGAAAAAAGGCAAGAAATGGTATTACCGCTATTATGTGGAGGATGCCAGTGGTAACTTGGTTCAGAAGGAATGCGTAGGAACAGAAAGTAAGTCGGAAACGGAAAAACTGCTCCGTAAGGCTATGGAGGAATACGAAAGTAAGAAAATCGTAGCCAAAACGGAGAACATCACACTGGGAGAGCTTTTGGATGTGTGGGTGGATGAGGAATTAAAAGTCAGTTCCCTTAGTAATAACACTGTAACCCTTTATCTTGGGGTGGTGAAGATTATGAAGAGACACCCTTTAAGCAAAAGAAAGCTGCGGACAGTCACAAGTGAACACATGCAGGAATTTATGGATTATTTAAGCTTCGGTGGAACGGCTCCCGATGGTACGGAAGCAAACCCATTAAGCATAGATCGTATCCATTCATTTTCAGCAGTGTTACAGAGGGCTTTCCGGTATGCGGTGTTTCCAAAGCAGTATATCAGTTTCAATCCTATGCAGTATGTAGTAATCAGACGACCGACGCAGGAAGTGGATTTGTTCGCTACGGAGGATGAAGATTTTTCACAGGAAAAGACCATTACCCATCAGCAGTACAATGAAATCGTAGATTATCTTACCAAAAAGAAAAGCTCCTCACTGCTGGCAGTGCAGATAGCATATTATGCAGGTCTGCGAATTGGGGAAGTGACCGGATTATCTTGGGATGACATCAATTTAGAGGAACAGTATTTGACAGTGCGTAGGAGCTTGAGCCGGAACAATGCAAGGCATAAGCTGGAGCTTGGACCTACCAAGCGTAAAAAGGTCAGAATCGTGGATTTTGGCGATACCCTCGCTGAAATTTTACGAAAGGCGAAAAAGGAACAGCACAAGCAACGCTTTCAGTATGGACAGCTTTATCAGAGAAATTACTACAAGGAAGTCAGAGAAAAGAACAGAGTTTACTACGAACTGTATTCATTGGACGGAACGCAGCAAGTGCCGGAGAACTACACAGAGATTTCACTGGTGTGTGTCAGACAGGACGGAATGTACTTAGGAAGGGAAGCACTGGACTGGATGTGCAGGTCAATCAGGAAGCACCTGAAAGGATTTGAAAACTTCCACTTCCATTCATTACGACATACTTACACAAGCAATCTGTTAGCAAATGGAGCACCACCGAAGGATGTGCAGGAGCTCTTAGGACACTCCGCAGTAAGTACCACAATGAATATTTACGCCCATGCTACAAGGGAAGCCAAGAAAAATTCAGCAAGGCTTCTTGATAAGGTAGTAGGGAACGATTAAGACGAAAACAACACTTTTTCCCTTATAGCTTCCTCACAAGGGAAAAAATAAGGGAAAAGTGCAAATTACATAGATGTTGATGGGCGGGAAAGCCCGTAAATACTGGAAAGTTGAGAAAATACTCGAGAAATTTTGAATTTGACGGAGTGAATGATATGAGCATAATACAAACTTTTTATGATAATTTGGCAACTCAATATGATAAATTATTTCTTGATTGGCGAGCTACAACAAAGGAACAGGCAGAAATCCTAAATCGTATATTTCAGAATAATGGATTTGATAATACAGCCAAAATCCTTGATTGTGCTTGTGGAATTGGAACGCAGGCTATTGGTGTTGCTTCACTTGGATATAGTGTGACAGCTTCTGATTTAAGCACAGGAGAACTTGTAGAAGCAGAAAAAAGAGCAAAAGCTAATAATGTAGAAATTTGTTTTAAGCAGGCTAATTTCTGTGCATTATCAGATACATTTACAGAGAAGTTTGATATTGTTATTGCTATGGATAATGCACTACCACATATGCTTACAAGTAATGATTTGGAATCAGCAATTAAAAGCATTGTTAATCAGATTAAGGAAAATGGAATATTTGTTGCAAGTATTAGAGATTATGATAGTTTGTTGATGGAAAAACCACCATATTCGCCACCATATATCCATAAAACAGATAAAGGACAAAGAGTTTCATTTCAAACATGGGTGTGGAATGATGATAAGTATAAACTTACACAGTATATCATTGATGATGAAGAAACATTACAAGTAAGTAAATTTGAGTGTGAGTATAGGGCTACACGAAGAGAAGAAATGACAAAATTATTACTTGCTCATGGTTGTAGTAATGTTGAGTGGAAGTTTCCTGATGAAACAGAGTTTTATCAACCTATTGTAGTGGCAAGAAAAGCGTAAAATATCAGTTTGGACATTCGTTTATAATGATATAAATTAAATAAAAAAACAGCGTTAAGGCAGTAATCAAGAAATTGGTTACTGCCTTTTTTGCGTTTATGGAAAGGAGAATAAAGATGTATAGGATAAGGACACCTACAAAACTTTTGGACAAAATGTCTAAAAGTTATTAGTGAAGGAGGAACCGTAATGGTTGATGATTTAACACAAGAATCCTTCCAGACCGGTAAGGCGGTTGTGACCGTGAGTGTGGATATTATCAATGCCATAGCGGATGCTTGTAGAGAGTCGGAAAGGACGAAGAAGCTTACTGCTATGCAAAAGGACTCGCTTATGGATAAAGTCGTGGATAAAGTTACATCACAGTACAAACAGACTCACGGTTCATTGAAAGCTTTTAACCGGGAAGGAAAGGATGTGACTCATATTGATGTAAATGATGAGAGGACGGCAGAGATTTTAAAGAAGCACTGCAAGAAGGCTCACATCCCAGTTGATATGAAGGAAGTAAGCAGGGCCGAGGGCTCAAAGACATTTACAGCTTTTTGTGAGGTAAAGTCAATAGACCAGATAGATGCCCTGCTTAAAAATGCATCTGAACAAGTATTAGAGGAGCAAAAGGCTATGACGAAAACACTAACCTTATATGATGAGCAGGACAAAGCGGTTTACTCTAAGGAGTTTGTGAAGGATGCGGATATTGATTATGACAAGCTGGCGGAGGCATCTGTATCTGCCACGAGATTTGAAATATCCAACCATAAGAGTGAAGTCATGGACAAAGGAGCAATTGAAAGTGACAACAATAAAAGAGGTAAATGAATTATTGAAAGGTAAGAAATTGGTTGATTTGAGGAGAGCACTGAAGGTGCTGAAAGCATTATTTGAATAGTGGTATGATACGATAAAAGTTAACATATAATATAAATGGCTGTAGAAATTACTTGACATAGAGTGTAAAGTCAAGTAAGATAAATACAGTGATCGCGTTGCAGAAACCTGTGAGGCCTGCGACCGGGGGAGAACCTGCGGGGTCTCCTCTTTTTACTTTAAGGAGAGGGTATGCATTTGATTTAAAAAGGTATCGTATTTTTATGCATATTCATGCTGGTTCGATTGAGAGAATGAATGGATTTTCTGCATCGATTAATATGAAGCCAGACAGCAGTGAAATGTTGGCATTATCGCTCTCTGAAATATCTGTATTTCCAGTTGGTTTTACAATGTATGAAGACTTGCCTAATAACTATATACCGGAGGGTGTTGAGATTACAAACTTTCTAAATTGGAAATATAATAATCAGTGTATTGTAGAATTAGCAATTCCAAAACTAGAGTGTAATACATTATTTCCAGGGGATTATAGAAAGAAAGAGGCTATTATTGAAACGATTAAGCAGAATACAGAATACAATAATAATGAAAATATAGAGTGAAATGATAAAAAATGTTGATTTGTAGAATTAAAAATGATATTATGTCAAAATAATGTGTGTATAAGATTAGTGAAATGTTGCAAAATAGATAGTAACAAAGCAGAAATAATCGAATATATATAATATATAAAATTATCAAAACAGAACATATGTTCCTTGAATTTTGATAAAAAAGAGAGTATAATCAAGACAAAGAAAAAGGTTGATAGCAAACAGTATATTTGATATTATCAATGCTATGTTTGGTGATTCTCCACCATTTTTAAGAGAGAGACGATAAAGTTTGGTGATTCTCAGCCGATAAGTGGGAGACGATAAAGTTTGGTGATCAGCGACCATGACAGCTGGCGATTAAGAAAAGAATCCTTTCTGTTCTAGAAATCAAGAAAATGTTTCCTGTTGTTGATGGTGTGTATTACTTGGCTGATTTAAGTACACAAGCAACAGATATTGAAGAAGAACAAAGAAGAAATCTTATGATAAAAGAATATTTTTTCTGTAAAAAATATGATGAACAGATTGAAAGTAAAGCGAAAAAAATATATGAGAAGCAAATTGAATCTGGAATTGTAGCTCAGTATCATTGTAATTTTAAGCTTCTAGAGTCGGTTGCAGATACATATTGTAAATCAGAATGAATTGATAGTTGACTATTGAGTAAACAGTTATGAATTAAACATAGTTCATAGCTGTTTTTTGTTGCAAAAGTTCAATCTCCTTAAACTTCCGCATTAAAAGTTCAATAACAGGGGAACGACTTTGTCCATAGAAAGCCGTAGAATAATACCTGTAAGAAATAAGCAACCGGTTAGCTTTTCCTTGCATCGATAAATGTATCTTTGTTAGAAGGAAAGAACGGATTGTTTGTGGCAATGCCTTCCTACAAGACAAAGCAGACGGATAAAGATGGAAAGAGTGTCTATCAGGATGTTTGCTATCCAATCACAAAGGAGTTTCGTGAAAAGCTCTACGATACCTTAAAGGATGCCTATGAGCAGGCAAAAGAACAGAAGCAGGAAGAGGCAAGAGGTTCTGTGTCAAATGATACAAGAGAACAGGTTCCGGATAAGGATACACCACTTCGCTGATTGTAAATGCTATTTCGGGGGTGCAGTTCGTGATGGACTGCACCCTCATTTGTTTGCGCGCCATGGGCGCGCTCTAACGGGTGAAAGTCCCGAACACGCCTAGGCAACGAGGAAGTGTATAGCTGAACAGCAAGGGTGTCCATCGCGAGGTGGAATCTGAAGGAAGCTGTAGGCAAACTCTTGGTCCG
>JAFQOE010000197.1 GCA_017395635.1 Lachnospiraceae bacterium
TAAACTAACGGAATTGTTTAGAAAATCTTATATCCGTAGAGCTCAACAAATTTCATAATTCGTTTTTATAAGTGTCACACACATATAGTAGGATTTTTCGGCCTCTGAATATCAGGGAGATTTCTATAAACTAGAATTTATAGAATAAATGTAAAGAAGCGAAGGAAAATTCCTTCGCTTCTTCTAATGAGGGGGAGAATTAGTGCAATTGTTAATTGCACTCTATGAAAAGTTCTTACAGTACAGAGTATAATATTAAAATGTGAAAATAATGTGTTCGAAATGTGAAGTAATTCTGAAGGAGAAATTAAGGTAAGTAGAATGGGCGTTGCTAAAATAGCAACACCCATTCTGCTTATTTGTCTATAAAGTTTTGTTGAAGCTACTGACCATCCCAACGACTAGTTTAGCGTCCTTGCCATAACATCCGGCGTCGTTAAAAAGTAACATATCATCTGCGGATTCACATGCTGCGGAAAATAAAGAATCAAAGGTTGATGGTTTGCGTTTTTTTTCTTTAGACTCTTGATTGCTGTGACGATGATGCTGTTTTGGAGTTGCTAATACGGCAATTACCGGATTCACAACCTGAGTATATGTTTGCGCATTCATGGTAATCTCCTCCTTGAAATTACGTTAGAATGCCACTAGCTTCTTACTAATATTATCGGTATTGGTTAAGAGAAAATGAAGATAGGGATAATAAAAAGACCACCACAAGAACGGCTCTGCAGGGGAAACAGTCCGTACACCTGTGGTGGTCCAGAACATCATATGAATTGATGTAATTATGCTTGAATGTTAGTTGTAGCAGCAGCTTTTTCTGCCTCTTCTTTCCAGTCATCGAGTCCTTTCATAACAGCATCGTATGTCTTTTGAGAAAGCTCTGGTAATTCGCCACCCCAAAGATCGGCTGCGGATTCGTAACCTTTTTTGATTGCTTCTCTCATTTGTTCCGCTTTTTCAGGATCATTTCCGGAAATAGCTTTTGCAAAGTCTAAGATACGCTCGGAAGTCTGTTTTACTCCCCAGTATCCGTCTTCTGAAATATCTTCTTGAGCCTGTTTAGCAGTTGCCGGATCTACTTCGATTGTTCCGTTCAACACACCATTCTTGAACTGCTCCCAAATACTAACTGTTTCAGATGCTTTACTTTGCTTGCTGATTAACTGTTCTACAATTCCTCTTAATTGAGAAAACTTGGCATCGGCATCTGCTTTTAATTTGGCGATTGTGTCTGCATCTACCTTGTTACTTTTTGTTGAAGATGTAGTTGTAGTTTCACCTGATGGTTCATAAACGACACTCGCGTCATCTGTTTTCTTGGTTGTAGAATCTGTAACTTTCGCATCCTTGCTTGTATTACCCTTGATTTGAGAAATCAAGTCACTTGTGTAGCTGTTGCTACCAATATTTCCTACTGACATAATTGATACCCTCCTTGGTTCATAATAATTATAAAAATGTATTTGCACATAATAGAAAATGGTCGCAAAATAATGCTAATCCATCGTTTCTGTTAAGTATATCGACATATAGATATATTAAGTTTATACCAATTTCTAAATTAAGTCAAAATTTTTAATTGATTTAAAAAAAGCATGGAAAGAAGTGGATAAAACAATGCCAAAATGGTATACTGTATACAATTATTTTAACGGAGGGAGAATCGAATATGGACAATACATTACAATTAAAAGCATATGCAAAGATTAATTTGGGTTTAGATGTAGTTCGCAGACGTGAAGATGGTTATCACGAGGTTCGCATGGTGATGCAGACCATTAAGCTATATGATAAATTAACATTTCGTCTTTTGGAAGAGGATGAAATTCGATTGAAAACGAATCTGGGATTTCTTCCTGTTAACGAAGATAATCTGGTTTACAAAGCGGTTAAACTATTGAAAGATACATATGATGTAAAGAAAGGATTGGAAATTGATCTGTTCAAATGCATCCCGGTAGCAGCAGGAATGGCGGGTGGAAGTACGGATTGCGCGGCAGCTCTTGTGGGAGCAACAAAAATGTTTGGTCTTGATTTGAGCAAGCAGGAATTGATGGAATTAGGAGTCAAGTTAGGTGCAGATGTTCCTTATTGTGTATTGCGAGGAACGGCTTTGTCGGAAGGAATTGGTGAAATTTTAACACCTTTACCACCTATGCCGGATTGCTATATTTTGATTGCAAAACCGCCAATTTCCGTGTCTACCAAATTTGTATATGAGAACTTGAAAGCGAATGAGTTGGAGAGACATCCGGATATTGACGGTATGGTTGATGCAATCAAAAAGGGAAGTTTACCGGGGATTACGGATCGTATGGAAAATGTATTAGAAACCGTTACGATTCCGGCTTATCCGGTGATTGAGGAAATTAAGAATTGCATGAAAGAAAATGGAGCAATTAATTCGTTGATGAGTGGTTCAGGTCCTACTGTGTTTGGTATTTTTGATACAGAGGAGCAGGCTGAAAAAGCAAGGGATGTTATTCGCAAGAATGCTCTTGCACAACAGGTATATGTGGTAAAACCTTTTAATCAAAGTATATAATCTATTTGGCGAGAGCCCACATGAGATAAATGCGAAGCATTTTCGAATGAGGCTCTGAATAGTTACATCTATTTTAATTAAGTTATAGGATGCTAGGTGTTTGCGAAACTCTCAAAAACTTTTTTGCTTGTGCAAGTTTAACAAGTACCATAAGCAGGTGCTTCACAATCCGTCGGTACTTAGTGAGACATTGTCGAACTTAGTACAGTTACGCATTGTGGCAAGTGCAAACGTCCTGCGTTGGTTTGTTCCATATGCACAACGTTCATAATGTAAACTTGAGTTTCGCAAACACCTAAATAAAATGCTATAGAAAGCTTCCTGTATACTATAAATAGTTAAGAAACTTGACTATAAAAAATACCTCAAGTAAATTTAGATTATTACTGACCGGCAAGTTGGTAAAATCTA
>JAFQOE010000082.1 GCA_017395635.1 Lachnospiraceae bacterium
CTAAATTATCATTTATCGAACAGAAAGGAGAAAAACAATGGGCAATTATACTGTTGATGAACACTACATATCCCAATTCATCATTAGAAATTTTACTGATGAAAATGGAAAAGTACGAGTGATCAACAAGAGTAAAGAACCGATAGAACCTTACAGTTCGTTGCCTTCAAGTTTGTTTTACTCCTGCAATCTTTATGAAACTAAAAACAATGACGGAACTTACTTTGATAGAAACGCCATTGAAAAAGACTTTGCTGATTTTGAGGGGATGCTATCTACAGAGTTACCCCAAATTATCAAGCGAGCAGATGAAAAGCAAAAGTTAAGTCGCTATCAGATTAAATGCTTGGCGGATCTCGTGGCTTTTCAATTAGTTCGCCTACCTTTTATCCGAAACCTCTTTTATGACTCAAATAGTAATATTGCGGATAGTACAGAAAGAAATTTACAAACCAATGCGATGTATCGAATTGTGATAGATTCTCCGGAAAGTGGATTTAATTATTTGGATAATAACGATTTTACACTTTCGGAGGACGCAAAAAACAATATCCGTGAAACCAAAGCAAATACAACTGTATATGATTTTATAAATAGCGAGTGTAATGTCTATTTAATTAAAGCAGAATCAGATGCGTTTTGTATTGGGGATTTTCCTGTGCTTATTGATGAATTTACAAACGCAAAGTATGTATATCCCGTATCGCCGCATTTTGCAATAGTCTGTTCTCTGACAGAACCTAACGATGTAGAAGAATACAATACTATTCGATATGTGAAAAAGGATATGGTTTCGTTAATCAATCAAAGAATGATCGAAAAAGCTGAACGGTTTATCGCTTTTTGTTATAAAGATGAAGCGTATATGGTAGGCGAAGTCCAAAAAGCATTGAGAGGAATGAAGTGAAATATGACGAACTTTAATGAACACGCATTAGAAATGTCAATAATGCAGTTATTCAAAGAGCAAGGTTACACTTACATAAGTGGCGACCAAATTCACAGAGAACGAACAGAGGTACTACTTGCTGATGATCTCAAGCAATACCTCTACTCTCGTTATGCCAAAGATGGCATTACACCGAGCGAGGTTGAGAGTATAGTCCTTATGCTCCGCAACACTTCCGGCACTCTGTATGAAGCTAATAAGGCTATCTACAAAATGCTTTGTGACGGCTTTATCTTCAACCGTGAAGATAGAACTCAAAAGGATATTTTTATTGAACTGATTGACTTTGAAAACCCTGAAAACAACATTTTCAAAGCAGTAAATCAGTTTGAAATCGTAGGTATGAATAATCAAATGCGAATCCCTGACGGAATCGTATTTGTTAATGGTATTCCCGTTGTAGTGCTTGAGTTCAAAAGTGCTATTAAAGAAAACACTACCATTATGGATGCCTATACTCAGCTTACTGTTCGTTATCGTCGTGACATTCCTGAAATCTTCAAATACAATGCTTTTGTCGTAATTAGTGACGGAGCAAACAACAAATACGGCTCTTTATTTAGTCCGTATGACTTTTTCTATGCGTGGAGAAAAGTCGAAGCAAATGATGTAGAACTTGACGGTATCAATTCCCTTGTAACAATGTTGCAAGGACTTTTCCGAAAAGATCGTCTACTTGCAGTAATCAAGGACTTTATCTATTTCCCTGATGCTTCTGATAAAGACCTGAAAATTGTGTGCCGCTATCCTCAGTTCTTTGCTGCAAACAAACTCTACGAAAATATTAAGGCACACTTACGCCCCGAAGGTGACGGCAAGGGCGGTACATATTTCGGAGCAACGGGTTGTGGTAAGAGTTACACTATGATGTTCCTTACCCGTATGTTGATGAAAAGTAAGTTTTTCCGTTCCCCGACAATTTTGATTATTACAGACAGAACAGACCTTGATGACCAATTATCAAAGCAGTTTGTCGGCTCAAAAAGATATATCGGTGATGAAACTGTCGTAAGTATCGACTCTCGTGAAAAACTCCGTCAGGAGCTTCAGGGCAGAACAAGCGGCGGTGTCTATATGACTACTATTCAGAAATTCACCGAAGATCTGCAAATGCTTACTGATAGAACCAACGTTATTTGTATTTCCGATGAAGCTCACCGTAGCCAAATCAACCTTGACCAAAAGGTAAAGATTACAGATACGGGTGTAGAACGCACATACGGTTTTGCAAAGTATTTGCACGATTCACTACCTAATGCAACTTATGTAGGTTTTACCGGAACTCCGGTAGATGCAACTATCGAAGTCTTTGGTGGCGTTGTAGATGCATATACAATGACCGAAGCAGTCCGTGATGGCATTACTGTAAATCTTGTTTATGACGGACGTGCGGCTCGTGTAACGCTCGATCAGGATAAGATTAGACAGATTGAGGACTATTATGCTCAATGCGAGCAAGAAGGAGCTAACGAACACCAA
>JAFQOE010000083.1 GCA_017395635.1 Lachnospiraceae bacterium
AATATCTCCACTCTTATCGGTTACCTTTGTAAGCTGTTCCTTATCACCATAGTTGTATACCGTCTTTTCCGTGCCAATCTTCTTTTCAACCAGACGGTCCATATCATCATAGGAATAGGTTGTTACATTGCCTGCATAGTCATTGAATTCTATAACATTTCCCGTTTCATCATAACTGTATGACATGGTCTTTCCAAGGGCATTGGTTACGGTTGCTACCCTTCCCACATCATCGTATGCATAACGTGTTACATGCTCATTTGCATCCGTTACCGTAACAAGGTTTCCGTTGGCATCATAGCCATAAGAGTAGCTGTTGTCATATGCATCTGTCACCTTAATAAGACGGTCTGCACCATCATACTCATACGTTGTTTCGTTACCGTACTGGTCTTCCTGTTTCGTCACACGGTTTCTTGCATCATACTTCGAAGTAACACTATTGCCATCTGCGTAAGTGGTCTTTGTGATGTTGCCATTCTCATCGTACTGTTACAATCAACCAATTTACTCCGATTATTGTTATTACCATGCAGAATAATCCTAAAACCAACAAATAGAGCCAAGTTAACGTTTCAAAATTATATTTCCCTCGTTTAATTATAACTACATTTTCACTGACATCCGGATTGAAACAAACAGTCATAACATCACCTAATTTAAGATTATGAAAAAAAAGAATATAAGTTGTATCTGCAATTTCATATCTTTTATCTTTATAATAAAATTCTATCACCGGACATTTATGACTCCCTCCCCTCGTCATAACTGTATCTTCGCCGACTACTTTTCCTTCCAATTCTACATGCTTTTTTCCATAACGAGTTGAATATGTTTTCTTAAAATCAAGAATCCCCACCACAAAACACAACACTGTTAAAAGCAACGAAATCAACACTTCCATTATCATATTTACCATATCAAAACTTACTTGCATCCCTACACTCCTTATTTAATTCTACATAAAACTGATATTTGTTTTTGGTCCTTCCGCAATTATTAGTATAAATGTAAATTCAGAGAATGAGTCACACACTATTATTGAACCAATACAAACATCTGCGGAAGAACCTTGTTTTACCAAATTAATACTTTCTCAGAGTATAATTAAAATATTTTCCTATTACTAACATTCTAAGAATTATTTTACTTTTAAATGATATATAAGATTCCATACATCTTCAAAACTATCATATTCCTTCGACCAATCAAACAATATATCCTTACCCGCTTCAGTTAATCCATCCGCTAATACAGTTTCTTTTGTTAAGCTGATTAGTGTTTCCTGATTGGACGAACGAACAAACTTACAGTCTTTTAATATTTTCTCAAAATTATGATCATCAATCCCCATTCCCATTGATATCACATCTATACACAAAAAACCTAGGTTGTATACTACATCGCTCCAGTTTCTTTGCATTACCGCTGAAACAATCCCTCGAATATCATTTCCTATACCTATTGCAGACGCAAACATTGATACAACAAAGCCTACATCCTTTACAGTAGTCACTATTGTTACACATGAAAGTGCTATACTTATAAATGAATCAATAACTTCACCAATGCTATCTGCACATATAATGTTTTTTACTTGAACTCCAATATTAAATGTATTACAAACTACTGTTGCTTTTTTTGCAAAATTTAATCCTCTTAACACATTTAACATTCTTGATTCATTCAAAATCCCATTTATTGTCTGTGCTATCGAACACTCCGCTAAAGAGTAATATCCACTCGGATCCGTATACATCACAGGATTTGCATTGGCATATAAATACTTATGAAGTGTAACAGGATCATAGATGCTTCCCTGATAACTGTCCATACTGATAAATGTTCCAGTAGATGGATTCATGTAGCGGGCTCTTAAGTAATATAGTCCTGTATTCGCATTGTATTGTTCCCCGGTGTATAGGAACTCGTTTTTCGTATCTCCTTCTTTCTCTAAGAGGTTGCCGTATGCATCGTAAGAGTAGCGGTCAGTTACTCTTCCGGCTTCATTGGTTAAGGTTCTG
>JAFQOE010000003.1 GCA_017395635.1 Lachnospiraceae bacterium
GGTAACGACCTTCCAGCAGTTCTTGCTGTGCTGTCAAGGGTGGCGGCAAGCTACCACAACCTATAATATCTACAGTTTTCACGGTTCATCTGAGCCTTTTTTCATTACTCATTTTTTTCATAGGTCACTTGACACTATCATTCAAGTTCTTGCATGCTTTCCATTTCTTTTCTTAGTTAATTTGTTAAATCATCAATACTAATATGCTCAAATCTAACAACATCCTCGTCATCTTCAATCATTAGGTATGAAGCACCTTCTAGCTACTTTGCGCATAAAAACGTCCTTGCCAAAACGATCAATAATTACACCGGCAAAATAATTCTCACATAAAAGCTTCACGGTCTGCTCTTCTCCGTCAAACATCCCAAAATGCTTCTTTGCATAATCAACAAGGTCAAATTTTTCAAACAGTTCTCTTCCCTCACGCTTCTCTGTCGTTAATCCTATTTTTAACATCTTATCTACACGATAATGCTTTACCTTACCGGCTTCTGCATCATATCCAACAAGCTTTTACGTTCCGCTGTAACCTCATATCGTTCTAACTCGGTTATAATCTCCGCCAAAGACAAACCATGTTTATCATCTGTCTTCTCCAACATAATTTTCATTAGATATATAAGTTTTAACTTCTGATTTGTACCTTTTGCCATAATAATCCCCCACATCCATACACAAAACTCTATTAACACAAATATATTACTCCGTCTCCACAGAATCATAATATGCTTCAAGATTCTCCCTGCACTTTAAGAACAGCTTTCCTAATTCAGGATCAAAATGACTTCCCAATGACTCTTCAATAATTTCGAAAGCTTTATCATAGTCCATTTTTTCCTTGTAGCAACGTTTACTTACTAGTGCATCAAAAACGTCTGCAAGAGCCATAATTCTGGCTTCTAAAGGTATATCTATTCCGGAAAGCTGTTCAGGATACCCTTGCCCATTCCATTTCTCGTGATGATAATGGGCAATGTTACGCGCAATCGCTACAAATTCTTCATCATTAACACCATCTAGAATCTGTGTAACAATCTCCGCTCCTTTTTCGGAATGCTTCTTCATCTCTTCGAATTCTTCCGGTGTAAAACTACCCGGTTTACGAAGCACTCTGTCATCAACTGCAATTTTCCCAAGATCATGCATCGGTGCTGCTTTTGCGACATATTCAAGAAACTTCTCTGTAAATCCATATTCTTTGTGTTGTTTCAATTCTTTTGTAAATATTTTGATAACCTGACTTGTTCGCTTAATATGACCACCAGTATTGCTGTCTCTATTTTCAACCATATCTGCCATACCAAGTACTATTTTATCCTGCATCAAATTGATATGCTCTGTCTTTTTGATTACTTCCTGCTCAAGATTCGCATTGTAATGATTAAGAAGCGTCATGTAACGCTGCTGTTGCGTTTCATCTATAAGCTCTATAAAATAACCTATTTCCTTCTTCCATTTACCATGATACAAACTCTTTATCGAACATTTTAGGAATAAATCCGAATCTTCAATTTCAAATTTAAAAGAATCTTCCCTTGGATTATTCATCCAGTCACCAAACTTTTCGCATATTACAGGAGCACTCTTCGGTATGAATGGTGTATCGATTTTCTGTTTCTTAAGTTCCAGAAAATATTCTTCTGCCACACTATTAGAACTCAGATATCGCATTTTTTCATCAAGCACTATGTAACCATAAACCGCATTTTCATTAAGTGCCTTTGCTATCGTCTCTGACATATCATACATACCGACTCTTCTGATAAGAACAAGAAATAGAATTTCATCAAAAAAATACGCTATCACATACCATTCGATCGGTGTATCAATTATTCTTCCCATAAAATACAATCCACCAGTTATTAATTCTGCAACAGTGAAAAGTATTGTAACTCTTCGAGATACATTTTTCTTGATAAATGCATAAATCAGATTTCCGAACATTGCAACCATATTACATATCAAATGAATCGGATATAAAATATGTGCCGGTCCATATTCTTTTACTAAATATGTCATTCCTAAGCCTTTGCCTAATGACACATTTGTGTAATAACACGTTCCTTCTCCCACAGTAAACGCAAAACACAACACCACTACACTGTAGGCTATCAATACGATAACCGGAATCTTATATATTTTGAGTTTGCAAAGCTTCATTTCACCAAAAAGCAAAAACACAGGTGAAAATACGCCACCCAGATAAACCAGCCTATGACCAATAATAGCAGCCTCTAAGCTTTCCGAGATGGAGACAGTATAATATCCGATACAACAAATCATGATTGAAACAAATATCAACAAATACTCTGTAATATTCTGTTTGCGTCCTATTACAATTAATATAACAAGCATTATAATGGACATTATGACCATTCCTGCGTAAATATTAAATTCCATACAATTTCATCCCCTTCGTCAATCTTTTTGCTTTAATAATCCCAAGAATTCCAACAGGTATTCCGGCAAAAAACATAAGTATACTTCCACAAATTCCAGCACTTTCCAACAATCTAGATAACAAATTAGAAAAGTTTCCATTTTCTTTTTATTCGTCCATCGTACTATCAGTTGAAAAATCAATAACTACTTTTTTGCATTCGCTATATTTATACGCATACACTGTTCCTGCATTAATAGCAGCCCCATTGGCAAGAGATATGCCATTCTTGTCCAAAACAGCAAACGATTCTATAAGATGCTTTTTCGGGGTCCAAACCACACCACATGGAGATTGAATATACCCCAACTCCATTTCTTTTTCACAATATAGACATTTCATATTAATCACGTCACTTTCTTAAAATTAAATTCATGAGTGCTTTCAACCCGTAGAAAAGCTGAAACTTCATGTTGCTTTTGATTGCTAACCTTAACTTATTTCATCATTTTCTTTCCCAAATACAATCATAATCATTCCTCGATACTCTAATCATTCACAATAGCCTAATACTACACATTGACATTATAACGTTATCATCATTATTTTTCTACAATTCATTCAAAAAAAATAAAGCCTTGAATCTAGTAAATTCAAGACTTTACATCAAATAATATTGAATGCCGATGACCGGAGTCGAACCGGTACGATGTCACCACCGCCAGATTTTGAGTCTGGTGCGTCTGCCAATTCCGCCACATCGGCTTGTGGTTTAATCAAACCAACGAATGTTATTATAGTATATACTTTCTACTTTGTCAACACTAAAATATAAATTTAATTAATCTTTTTTGCAATCACTGCAAATCGACCATCCGTCACATGATACGCACAGGTAGAAAGTGTAAGCAGTTTATCGCCATATTCCACATCAACACCTGTATCAATAACAGACATGCCCTTAACTTGATTAACAAAATCCATATACTCTTCTTCACTGCCGGCATTTACAAATTCATAATACTTAAATTCATCAGAATTCTCCGGGAAAACCTGTCCATAAAATGCAGCTACAACTTCATATGTTCCATCGCCATAAATTGTATCAAACGAAAAGGTCTTATGACCCTCATAGAACTCCTGACTTTCGTACTTAATGATATTATGAAACATTGTACCGGAATTCATATTATGTCCGTATATGATTATGTTATCCGTAGGGTTCTCAATGATACAATTTCGATCAATGAAAGGCAAACCAGCCGCCGAATAGTTCATATCATAATCCCTATGGATATAAAACTCGCCTTTTTCTGAATCATTCGGTGTATACATAACCGGATAATCTACCAAAGTATCTTTAATTGTAAGCCAGCCCACAAAATCATTGTTCTGACTATATAACTTTTCAAATTTCTTCTGGACCGAAACACCCTTCACCGAAACCATTTCAGGCATTGTTTCTTTATCACCATTCTCTGATTCAACAACCATATCTTCCGTCGTTTCTGTAATCATATTCCGCAAATCATCAAATGCCTGCTCTGTTTGAGAACTTGTGTAATAGTAATATGCCAGATAACCACCACAACCAATTGCAACCAAAAGACAAATAACCATTAATATATTCATTATTGTTTTCTTTTTCATCATCCAACTCTCCTATAAACAAACAATTCCTACTCATAAATAAATGATTCGCAGAGAAAGAAAAAAGTCAGAATCACTTCTGACTTTTCTCTAGAAATACTTCTTTGATCCCCACAAATTACTTTGTTTCAAATCTTGATATTCACTATAAGCTTGTTCTAAAATCTGCTTCTCGTTTGGAAATTTCAACAAATGATACGCTTCATGATACTTATAATATCCGGAGTCCATAAAGTACTCTTCTCTTTGAGGTTTGCTGTAATAGCTGTCAGCCATCATCAGATACCAATGCACATCTTTATTCACTACATCGTATGCTGTATTAAAAGTATAATTACTTTTGTTCACATACTTAATAATCTGGGCACTTACACCTGTTTCTTCTTTTACTTCTCGTAGTGCCGTTTCTTTGTACTCTTCGCCTTCTTCTACCGTTCCTTTTGGCAAAACCCAGCCTTCGTACTTATTCTTATAGTTCTTATAAAGCAACAATACCTTGCCTCTGAAGATTACCACACCACCACAGCTTACTGCTTCTATCATAGCTGTTCCTCCTTCATGCAAAGTGCTAACACTTCACTTACTTAGGTGTGTTATTAATTGTATAAAGTATAGCAATTAATACATAAAAACGCAAGATAAAGTTGGATTAATTATAGTATTGGTCGAATATTTTTCTCGCAACCGATGTAGCTTTGATTCCGTTTACATCCGACTCTTCTACTAAAACACTCACTACTACCTCGGGATTTTCTACACTGCTAAAACCTACAAACCACGAATAATCATGCTCTCCGCCTGAATATTCGGCTGTTCCTGTTTTACCCGCAACATCATAGGATACACCCGAAAAATAAGCTGCTGCCGTACCTTCCGTAACAACTTGTTGCATATAGGAAGTTAGCACCTCTACTTCTTTCGCCATCATTAAAGTATCATAAGATGATGGTGAAAACTTTTTAATACGCGTTCCTTTATAATTCTCAATACTATCAATCATATACGGTCTCATCATAAGACCACCATTCGCAATCGTCGCAGTAATCATAGCATTATGAAGAGGTGTAATTAACGTATCACCTTGACCAAAGGCAGTTTGCGGAATATAACCTTTATCAGAATCTCCATCCAGATAGAATCTACTCGTAGCACTTGCATCTGTATATGGCAACGACTTATTAAACAAAAACTTCTCTAAAACATCTCTCCATTTATCTACATCCAAATCAATTCCTATGTCTGCATATGCTTGATTACAAGAATTTGCCAAAGCCGCAGCTAAATCCTGTTCGCCATGCGTTTTATGATTATAGCAATGCACAGAAACACCATTAAATATTTCTTCTTCCAGCGAACAATCATATGTGTACTTTTTGTATTTGAGTGGATTTTGTCGCATATAAGATAGTGTAGTTAGCACCTTAAATGTGGACCCTGGAGGATACAATCCTTGACTGGCACGATTTAATAGTACAGAACTATTAGATCCCTCTTTATTGGCTTCTTCCCAAACCGTGTCAATATTATTCGGATTAAAATCAGGTTTCGAAACCATTGCTAAAATCTTTCCTGTATCAGGTTCCATCACAACAACTGCTCCATCCGCATTACCTAACGCATCATAAGCCGTTTTTTGCAATTCATAATCCAACGTAGTAACAACCGTGTCACCTTCATTTTTTTCTTCCCGAAGTGTATTTACAAAACGTTCTAAAACATTGGCATTACTATCCGACAAATAATAATTACCAACCAACTCAATACCCGCCTTGGTATATTTGGAATAACCTACTGCATGAGCAAACAAACTGTCATACGGATAATAACGTTTTCCTTCTTTATTGGTAGCAAGCACCTTTCCATCACTACTAACAATATCACCGCGAATTACATTTGCTGCATATTTGTCCAAACGACTATTGGCAGCATTCGCAATCACCTGGTCCTTTTCTACTATCATAAAATGAAGAATATACGCCATCATGCCAATTATCAAAAATGCAAATAAATAAGTAATACCTAATACAGGTCCATTTAATTTGTCATTAATTTTATTAACTTTTTCTTCTCGCTCCAAAAACGCCTGCTGTTCCGGTGTAAGCAATGTTACATCCAGCTCTTTTTTACGCTTTTTGCGCTTTTCTTGCGTCTTCTTCGATACTTCTTCTTTCTTCTTCAATCTTCTTCGCCTCTTTATTTTCTATTGTACTGATTCCCTGCATAATGGAAAACATAATCAAAGAACTCAATACAGAACTACCACCATAACTTACCAACGGAATCGTAACACCTGTTGACGGAATGAATTTGGTAACTCCGCCAATCGACAAAAATGTTTGAAATACATAGCAAACTGCAAAACCGAATGCCATAGTCTTATAAAAACGACTCCGTACCTTCATTGCTATATTAATAAAACATATAAAACAGCTAAAACATACTAATATTAATGCCATGGCAAATAAAACACCAAACTCTTCTGCAATGGCAGCAAAAATGAAATCACTTTCACTTACCGGAATTACATCCGGTGAACCTTGTGTTAATCCTGCACCAAAAAATCCACCACTACCAATTGCAAACAATGACTGCGTAATCTGATAACCATCACCACTAATATCCGCCCAAGGGTCCTTCCATACATTTACTCGAATCATTACATGATCAAACAGTCGATCCTTAAACAATAAATAGGCAAGACCTACCATCACAATTCCACCAAGAACATACGCAATCAGATATCGTATCTTTCCTGTTCCAACATAGATCATGAATATAAAAATCACAAAGAAAATCAATGCCGCTCCTAAATCTTTTTCCAAAGCTAACACCGCCATATGCACACCGGCAAAAGCCGTTATAACACATACCTGTTTAAAATCTCTCCGCTTTGACAACATACTTGCCACAAAAAAGACAAATAGTATTTTGACAAACTCGGATGGCTGAACAGTAATCCCAAACAAACTAATCCAGTTTCTGGAACCATATTGTTCTACACCAATTACAAAAACAGAACCTAATGCCATAATACCAGCAATTCCATATGCAATACCGTAATTGCGAAGATTCTTATATCGGTCCATGATCAATGGAATAACTGAAACCATTACCAACGAAGCTGTTGCTATGACAAACTGCTTCTTTGCCTGTCCGAAATCCAATCGATTAAGCATCGTATATCCAATCAATAGTAAAAAGCTCATATTGTTGGCAATCACTCTGGATGAATAAGGATAAATGTAGTGATATACATACATATATATGATGGCAACAAAAATCTGTACACCATAGAAAATCACAATTTCCTTCATCCGTTCCGGATCATTTAATGCTAATGTCAAATATGACAAAAAGTGTATTAGAAATACATATATAATCTGTTTATTCAGTTTTTGATTCTTTGCTAATTCACTACTCTCCTGAAATATCGTAAAACAAGAAAGTGTGTACATTGCCATCAATATCAAAATAATATATTTTGATATATTCATTATAATAATTGCCATTATTCTACTCCACGTTTGTAATGTCCTCTTGTTTTTTCACCCTGCAAATCTTTTTCTTGTAAAAATGCTTCAACAACCCGCTTTACTTCATCTCCACTCTCAATTGTAAAATGAATACGTTTAACCACAGATTTCTTATCTTTTCCACCCACAAGATCAAACAAGACTGTCGGAATTCCGTTATAAATCAAATTATAACAGTATTTGCAAACAGATAAAATAAAGAAATTCTTAAGATATCGATCTTTTAAAGAAAAATGTGCTCCTTTTTTATCACAACCTCTAACCGTATTCTGCAGACATTGTGCACTTACCATCAACTGTTGATATCCGTATACAATCTGCTCACAATTGTTATCTGTATATTGTAGCAACTTTATCTGCTGAGCATTTAACTCAACCGGCAAAGTAATTCTAACATTCGGTACTGTACTCCTGATAAATCCGGCAGCTATATCATTCATAGCGTAAACCGAATAATCTGTAATCACCTGTCCCTTAAAGCCCAAAGAAGAAATCAACGCCAGCCCATCAATGTTGCGCACCACAATTCCTGTGTCCGGATGATTCTCCATCACATACCGAACTATGTTCTCAACATCCTGCAAATACCGTTTCCTGATAATTGGCGGAAGTACAATTGCACATTGATGCTTTTTACTTTGATGTAATATTGATTTCAAGGATTCTTCCGAAAAATGCTGTATATCCAAATAAATCCAGTCAAAACAATCATAATCCATCACGCTCTTATATTGTTCCTCACTTGAAACCATAACTGTGTTGATTCCGTGCCCATCAATTGACGAAACCGGAATGTTATCCTTATCAATTACATCATCCGTAAAATCCTCTTGTAAACTACAGTCTTCTCTTTCGGATTGTTTCAAAATAATCAATTCTAATTCTTCAATTGCATTTCGTCTTAAATCTTTGAGTGCCTTCAAAGAATAGAATGCATTTGCACTGACATCGATCGTTAATTCTTCAAATACATATCTGGTATTACCAAGCTTTCCTAGCTTATCTTCGACAACCTCTTTCGTCAACGGTTTTGCCGATGCCGACTCCACCTGTTCTCCTGTATATACACAAGAATACTTTTGCCCTTTCAAATCAACTTCTAACGAAATAGTTGCATTTTCTCCCTGTAACAGCCAAACATTACCTTTTAGCAATACTTTTGGCTCTTGTTCCACGTATTCCTCCAATTCTTTCATCAAAGGATACAAGGATATACGATTCACACTTATTCCTTTATTTATCTTTTGTGCTTTAGGTGCATTTAATACAATGGTTTTTCCCTTTTTACCCTCTACATTACTAGTTAAAGTAATTTCATCCTGTGCATTTAATATAACTAAAATATCGCCCTTATAAATGTCCTTCTCCAACCGAATAGAAACCTGATTCTTCTGCACAGATACAACCTCACCGATTGTAACACCTACATTTCCCGGATACTCTGTCGACATCATTTGTTTTCCGTTTTTTTGATTATAGTATCCCTCTGTAAAGCTACCACGATTAAATACAGCAGCCAACTCTGTTTTATATTTTTGTACAAGTTGTTCTGAAAATTTACCACTATACCATGCATCCAATAATTTGCGATATGCACGAACACAAGCCGCTACATATTCCGGACGCTTCATTCTCCCCTCTATTTTGAAGGAATCTACGCCTGCCTTAACAAGTGCCGGTATCGACTCCAGACCACACAAATCCTTCGGACTTAACAAATAATCGCCCTTGTGCTTAACCGGCGTTCCATCTTCTTCCTGTAATGAATACGGCAGTCTGCAGGTTTGCGCACATCTGCCGCGATTACCACTGCGTCCGCCAATCATAGAACTCATCAGACACTGCCCGGAATAACAATAACACAATGCTCCCTGAACAAATACCTCTACCTCCGGTGCAGATTCTCCTTTTTTCAAATCCGCAATCTCTTCAATCGATAATTCTCTTGCAGGAACAATTCTGGTAACCCCATAATCTTTAATCAAATCATATGCATACTTTGTCGTAATTGTCATCTGTGTTGAGGCGTGGATTGGTAAATCTGGAAAATATTGATGTACATAACTCATAACACCAAAATCCTGCACAATTACCGCATCTAATCCGGCTTTATATAACGGTGCAAGATATTCATAAAGCTCACAAATTTCCTCATTACGAAATAAGGTGTTAATGGTTAAATAAACCTTAACACCGTATAAATGACAATATTCAATTGCTTCAATCAATGCAGTACCATCAAAGTTATTGGCATATGCTCGTGCTCCGAACTTATCTCCACCTAAATAGACTGCATCCGCTCCCGCATGAACTGCAGCTTTCATCGCTTCCATTGAACCCGCTGGTGCTAATATTTCTGGTCGCATGATATTACCCTCTTATATATAATTATTGTCTTGTTTTCTCTGCTTCTAATTGAATAATTTTTCTCTGTAAAGCATTCACCTGTTCCTTATATTCATCCACAAGGCGCATAGATGACTCATACTTAATCTGCGTCTCAATCACCTCATGACGCAAATCATATATCTGCTTTTCTTTTTCATCATCCTTCGCTGCTAATTGTCCTGTTTCATTTTTCACCTTGAAATAATCGTCTGCAATATTAATAGCAAGTAAAATATTCTGATACTCGGCATTCAATCTACGAAAACCGTCTGATGATTTGCACTCTGCAATCTTGGTGTTCATGTAATTCGCAACCTCTTGTAAATACTCTGTATCCTCGTATCCACTCAAATTATAAATTCTTCCATTAATCACTACAGGAATATCATTCTTATCTGCCATAATTATTCTCCTTTATCTAACAAGTATTCTAATCCAAAGTGCTTATAAGCTGTTTCAGTAGCCATTCTACCACGCGGAGTTCTAGATAACAAACCATTCTGGATTAAATATGGTTCATATACATCCTCAATCGTTCCGGCATCTTCTCCGATTGCTGCAGCCAAAGTATCCAGACCAACCGGTTTACCTGCAAATTTTTCAATCATAGTAAGAATAATATTGCGGTCTATCTGATCCAAACCAAAGGAATCCACTTCCAGACGGTCCAATGCTTTTCGCGCAACCTCTTCACTAATATGCCCTTCAAATGAGACTTCAGCAAAGTCTCTAACACGTTTCAACAATCGATTTGCCAACCGCGGTGTTCCTCTTGAACGCTTTGCAATTTCCAAAGCACCTCTTTTGTCTATTGTGATATCCAAAACCTTGGATGAACGTTCTACAATCTTGGCCAATTCTTCATTTGTGTAAAATTCTAATCGATTCACAACACCGAAACGGTCACGTAAAGGCGCTGTCAACATTCCCGCTCTTGTGGTTGCTCCAACCAACGTAAAATGTGGTAAATCAAGTCGAATACTTCTTGCCGCCTGCCCTTTACCAATCATGATATCAATCGCAAAATCCTCCATAGCAGGATACAACACTTCTTCAACCTGACGATTCAAACGATGAATTTCATCGATAAACAATACATCATTCTCATTCAGGTTATTCAATATCGCAGCTAATTCTCCCGGTTTCTCAATTGCCGGTCCGGATGTTATCTTCAAATGACTTCCCATCTCGTTCGCAATAATGGATGCCATAGTAGTTTTACCTAATCCCGGCGGGCCATACAAAAGCACATGATCTAACGCTTCTCCACGATTTTTCGCTGCTTCTATAAATACTTTTAAATTATTTTTTGCCTTTTCCTGACCAATATAATCTTCCAGCATTGTAGGTCTAAGATTATTCTCAATCTTAACATCTTCCGGCATTATCTTGGTACTAATCATTCTGTCTATCATATTACACCATTCCGTTAAAACATTTTCTTCAATGCAGCTTTCAGTAATTCTTCGGATTCCATCCGATCAGCATCTGGAATCTGCTTAATTGCTTTAACAGCCTCGAATTCCGAATAACCAAGGCTTACTAACGCCAAAACGGTATCCTCTACATTGTTGCTGTTATGCACTGCTCTAATTTCAGAAGTATCATTATAACCATCTTCCATTCCGAACATATCGTCAAAAGACATCTTATCCTTCAATTCCATAATCACACGATTAGCACCTTTTGCACCAATTCCATTTGCTTTAGTAATCGCCTTTACATCACCGGCCATAATCGCCAATGACAAATCTCTCACAGTCAAAACAGACAATATGGATAATGCCGCCTTAGGTCCAATCCCATTCACTCCTAATAAAAGTTTAAAAGTATCTAACTCCTCCGTTGTAGGAAAACCAAACAATGTCATCTCATCTTCACGCACATGTAAGTAGGTAAACAACATAGTGTCCTGATGCATATTACCAATCCTATCCAAAACCATTCCTGAAGTAAGAATCCGATATCCAATTCCATTATTTTCAAGTAATATACCATCTTGCATAATTCCTTCAATGGTTCCCTTTATATATCCAATCATAATAACCTCTTTCGCATTGATTCAACAAAAACCACAACATCATGTGTTGTGATGCATCAATATTGCAATATCAGCCTCAATAAGCAAGAACATTATAGCACATTCTTTCTTATTATGCTATTATAGAAAGAAAAAACTTACATTCAAAGGAATAAATTATGAAAACAATTGACTATACAATTGATTGTACAAATGAATATACAACATCTGACTACTTATCACAACATTATACCAAAGAGCAGCTGCTATTTTTTGATATTGAAACAACAGGCTTTGTTGCTCAAAATACTACTTTATACCTAATCGGTGTTTTATGGTTTACTGATAACCAGATTCATATACGCCAATGGTTTAATGACGATGGAAAGAGCGAAAAAGAACTCATTATTTCGTTCACTTCTTTTATTTCGAAATTTTGTTATTTGATTCATTTTAACGGTCTCGGATTTGATTTGCCGTATCTGAAACAAAAAGCAAATCAACTAGAAATCCCTTTTGATTGCGAAACTTCAATAAAACAAATCGATATATACAAGGAGATTCGTCCCTTCAAAAACATTTTTGCACTAGACAATCTAAAACAGGTATCCATTGAACGTTTTTTAGATATTACGCGACAAGATATATATAGCGGCAAAGAACTTATCAATATATATCAGCGTTACATTGCCACACCTAATCCAACATCCGAGGAAATCTTACTATTACATAATCATGATGATTTACTCGGCATGACAAAAGTCAGCCAAATTTTGCACTACAAGCATTTCATAGAAATCCCGCCTATTGAAACTCTTGATTTCAAAACGAAAGACAATCAGCTTGTTGCAAAATTCACACTTAATAATTCAATTACACTACCTAAACGAATTACTATTTCAAAAAACGGAATCTATTTGAATGCAATTAACAATACCGGGACATTGCAAATCCCAATTTTGAAAACTACTTTGAAGCATTTCTTTTCCGATTACAAAAACTACTATTATCTCCCTTTAGAGGATATGGCTATTCATAAAAGTGTTGCTGCCTATGTAGAAAACCCTAACAAAACAAAAGCAACAAAAAAAACTTGTTACATTAAGAAAAACGACTTTTTTATTTGTTGTTTCAATCAGTCATCCAGCGAAGTATTTCTACAAGAAATGAATGATAAACAGCAATACTGTACACTAAACTCTATATTAAATGCTGATTTTGAATCACAAATTTCATACATAAAAAACACTCTTCAAATTTTTCTCTAATTTGAAGAGTGTTTTTTATCATATTTTCTTATAGAAGAAGGAATTGGTTGATTCGAATCCTATTTCCTTTGCGCGAATAATCTGTTCCGTACTACCAATAAATAACATACCATTCTGCTCTAGCGTTTTATGGAATCTGCTATATACACCATCTTTTGCTTCATCCGTAAAATAAATTACCACATTGCGACATACTATCATATGCATGCTTGTTGGATATTTATCTTCTAACAAATTATGTTTTTTGAATTCTACACATTTCTTAATATCATCATTAATCTGATAGCCATTTCCACTCTTGGTAAAGTATTTGTTAAGCATATCTTTTGGCAAACGTTCTAAACTTCTTGCCTGATAATACCCCGCCTGTGCAAAAGCCAACACATCTTCATCTATATCCGTTGCTAACACATGAATCTGATTCAACGGAAAATGTTTGGATAATAACATTGCAATTGTATAAGGTTCATCACCTGTTGAACAAGCTGCACTCCATATGTTAATCTTGTTTCCAAATTGTTTTTTCAAATATGGAATCATCTGACTTTCAAACACTTCCCATTGTTTTGGATTACGATAAAACTCTGAAACATTAATTGTTAAATAACTAACAAACGAGCGTAAAAGAGCATCATCTTTTTTCATTGCTTGAAAATAAGCATCAAATTGTGTATATCCTTTTCGATTCATCAACGATTCGATACGACGTTTCATCTGACGCTCTTTATACAATGACAAATTAATGTTCGTCAATTTGTATATGTCTCCCTTGAAACTCTCATAATCATAAGCCATATCTGTCACCCCAATCTCTCTCAGTACTTTATTATAAATTATTAACTCCGTGTTTCACACTTATATAAATACCTATATCACAAAACCTCGCTTTAGTAATCCTAAAGCGAGGTTAAAATCCATATTATTCCTCTGTAGTTTCCTCTGCAACATCAGCAGCTTCTTCTACAACTTCATCTTCTGGAAGTAAAGCTTTCATGCTGAGACTGATTTTCTTGTCCTCTAACTTGAAATCAACAACCTTTGCTTCAATTTCCTGTCCAACAGATAATACACTTGATGGTTTCTCAATATGCTCTTTTGCAATCTGAGATACATGCAATAATGCATCTACTCCCGGCTCTAATTCAACAAAAGCACCAAAGTCAGTCATTCTAGCAACCTTACCAGTTACAATATTATCAATTGCATACTTCTCAGCTGCATTCAACCATGGATTGCTATCCTCAAACTTAAGACTCAAAGCAATCTTCTCGCCTTGAATGTCTTTGATAATTGCCTTAACAGCATCTCCAACATTGAATAACTTCTTAGGATTATCAACTCTTCCCCATGACATTTCTGAAATGTGAAGTAAACCATCTGCTCCACCCAAATCAATAAATGCACCAAAGTCAGTCACATTCTTAACAGTACCTTCTACTGTGTCACCAACATTAATCTTAGCAAATAAAGCTTCTTTAGCAGCTTTCTTTTCTTTCTCAATTAACATCTTGCGGTTACCGATAATTCTTCTCTTACGAGGATTAAACTCAGTAATCTTGAATTCAACTTCCTGTCCTTTGTACTTTGTTAAATCCTTTTCGAACACATCAGATACAAGGCTTGCAGGAATAAATACTCTTGCTTCCTCAACAGTAACACTTAAACCACCGTCTAATACCTGTGTTACTACACCCTTCAAAACTTCCTCATTATTAAATGCTTCCTCAAGCTTCTCGTTAGCCTTCTCAGCTGCCACACGCTTAACAGATAATGATACCTGTCCATCGCCATCATTTGTCTTGATAACTTTAGCTTCGATTGTTTCTCCAACCTGTACCTTATCTTTCAAAGAAACATTCATATCATTAGAGTACTCACTCTTTGTGATAACTCCGTCAGCCTTATAATTGATGTTCAGAATAATCTCATCATCCTTCACATCAATGACTGTTCCTTTCACCACTTTACCTACGCTAATTCTGCTCTCTTCCGCTAAACTAGCTTCAAACATTGTTCCAAAATCTTCTGCCATGCTACCATGAACCTCCTTAATAATATGATTAGGGGTAGATGCCCCTGCAGTAATACCTACCCTACCAACGGATTCAAAAGTAGCTAAATCCAAATCAACGAGTGTCTGTATATAGTAAGTATTTGCACATTCTTTTTTGCTAATATCATATAGCTTTTGTGTATTAGAACTGTTTCTCCCACCAATAACAATCATCGCATCTACCTGCTGTGCAATAGAAGCTGTTTCCTTCTGTCTTTCTTCTGTTGCATTGCATATGGTGTTATAAACGGTTATATTATAACCTTTTTTCTGAATAATTTCAACTATTGAATTGAATTTCTTATGATTAAATGTAGTTTGTGACACCAAACTGATTGGTTGTTCTTTAGAAATATTCAATTCCATCGCTTCTTCAATTGATTCTAGCACAACCGGAATGTTATTACACCAACCAACAATTCCCATTACTTCAGGGTGATTTGGATTACCTATAACAATAATCTGACGCCCTTCGGAACTATCTTTATCTACAATATTGTGAATTTTTTTAACAAATGGGCAAGTTGCATCAATCAGCTCTAATGAATTTTCTTTAATTGCATCATAAATTCTTTTTTCTACACCATGAGATCGAATCACAATCGCTCCAGAATCCAATGCCTTTACTTCATCTTCACTATTAACAACAGATACACCTTTACTCTCTAAATCCTTAACAACTTCTTCGTTATGAATAATCGGTCCGTATGTATATACGGTCCCTTTTCCAACCTGTTCATACACAGTGTCCACAGCACGCTTTACACCAAAGCAAAACCCTGCTGTTTTTGCTAATAATACTTCCATAATAACCTCTCTATCTACGATTAATATTATAACTATACAGTACTTTCATAGTTACGATTCGCAAATTCATGAAAATCAGCTACAATGATAGAATCATTTGATTTGCTCCTCTGCAAGAGACATAATTGCAACTACAACTTCTTCTATATTCATATCAGAACTGTCTACCAACACAGCATTTTCTGCTTGTTTCAGTGGCGCAATATCACGATTCATATCTCTCTCATCTCGTTCAATAATATCTGCCTCAATTTTATCAAAATCTGCACTTTCACCTTTTGCAATTAATTCTTTGTATCTGCGATTTGCTCTTTCTTTCGATGAAGCTGTAAGATAAATCTTAACCTCTGCATTCGGTAATACATTTGTTCCAATATCTCTTCCATCCATTACAACATCATATTCTTTTGCCATATCTCTTTGCAAATCTAATAATGCTGCACGAACCGGTGCCTTAGCAGATGACTTAGAAGCCATATTACCAGTTTCCTCTGTTCTTAAGAATGGGGTCACATTTTCTCCATTAAGATATACTTGCTGTGCATCATTTTCATATTGAATGGATACTGAGATACTCTCACATGCCTTAACAAGTTCTTCTTCGTTCTCAATATCAATATTATTCGTAACCAGAAAATGTGCAATTGCGCGATACATCGCACCTGTGTCTACGTAAATATATCCCATCCTTTTTGCTACTAATTTTGCTATTGTGCTCTTTCCTGCTCCTGCCGGTCCATCAATTGCTATACTTGCCATATCAATTCTCCTTCTTCATCATATCTTTATATTCTTGTTCTGTATACAACTCAAACTTTGTATCCGTAGATTTCTTTCCCGGAAAGGCTATGGTCTCCACCTTATCTACAACCTGTTTCTCTCCTCGCTCCGGCATCGCTACACTTGGATGTACCGTACTTACAAATGCGAAATCATCCGTTGCAACAACACCATAATCCTTCAGTATCTTTTCCTGGTCAAATGTATTATTGTCATCATATTTATTCGAATCTCCAAATGACGAAAAATCATCCTGGACTACTGTTCCGGCAAGCTCACTTGGCGTCTTGTATATAAAAATTCTATATATTGCAACACCACCAACTAATATAGTTAATATTACAAGAATATCACTTATCGTTTTAACCATCTGAAATCCTTCAACCGCATCCTCATAAGTCGCATAGAAAGAATTTTGCTGCGGATTACTAGGATTATAATACAAGGTTATTGTACTATCTAAAGACGATTTATCATAGACCGTTTTGTAATAAACAACATCATTAACAATATAAGAATATTTAATATTATATTTTGTTGTATAACGTACTCTACGACCTGTTCTTCTTGTACCTCTGTATTCCGCATCGCGATATTTCTCGTATGTATGCATCGTACCTACAACCCTTTCAAATCGTTCATTTGATGCATGTACTCTTCTTTCTTCCTCTATACGAGCTGCATAATTCGATTTCATAACAAAGGCAAATACCAAACATAATCCAAAAGCGACCAAACACTCTGTTCTATTAAGCTTACTAAACATTTCCATTCTCCTTCTTCATCATATCCTTGTATTCTTGTTCTGTGTATAATTCAAACTTATCACCAGTAGACTTCTTACCCGGAAAAGCTATTGTCTCTGCCTTAAGCATCTTTTCCTGTTTATTTGATTCCTTATCGTCATATGTTGCATAATAAGAGATTTGATTCGGATTATTGGAGTTATAGTATATTCCTACTTTATCTACTAACGAATTTTTATCATACTCCGTCATGTAATAAGTGGTGTCATTTACAACATAAGCATATGTAATATTATATTTGGTCGTGCGATACTCTCTAGTATATCCATCATCATCTGTCTCTCGCTCTACCACTTCATATTCTTGATAGGTATCCATCGTAGCCACTACAGGCAAAAACGGACCGGTAGCAGTATGCTTCAATCTTTCGTCCCCAAGCTGAGACAAATAAACAATCTTTATTGCAATCGCTAATATCAAACATAACCCAAAGACAATCCACAAATGATCTTTATCAATTTTATTCATCAGCCATACATCCACCATCCATCTATTTTTATATATACTGTATCAGCCAACTATCGAATAAGCCACCAATAAACATACACACTTCGAAGCAGAATGGTTGCATCAATGCACCATTACGAAATAGATCAACAGCTCACCCCGGCCAAATATCCGGTAGACCATGCAATCTGCAAATTGAAACCTCCGGTCAAAGCATCTAAATCTAACACTTCACCTGCAAAATACAAACCACCAACAAGCTTGGATTCCATCGTTCCCGGATCAACTTCTTTTACCTTAACACCACCTTTGGTAATGATTGCTTCATCAAAACCACGAAGACCTGTAATGGTAAATGAGAGGTTCTTGATTGTTTGTCCAAGAACTTTTCTTTCTTCCTTTGTCAGTTCATTAATCTTCTTTTCGCCATCTAATCCGCTCTTCTCAAGAACCACAGGAACTAATGAATGTAATAACAACTTATCCAAACTATTCTTTAACTGCTTATTCTGAAACATCTTGAAATCCTTGAGAATTCTATCATCTAGTTGTTTTTCATCCAAGGCAGGTTTTAAATCAATTGCCAAAGATAGCTGTTTATCCAAATATTTATGAATATAAGCACTTGCCTTAATTATAATCGGTCCACTGACTCCAAAATGCGTAAATAACATTTCTCCAAAGTCTGAATGTATTTTTTTATTATCTGCATATATCGTTATCGAAACATTCTTTAACGATATTCCCATAACATCCTTACAACAAGAATCCGCTAATTCAAACGGAACCAAGGATGGTTGTGGCTTAACAATACTATGTCCCGCACTTTCTGCAAAATCATAGCCATCCTTACACGCTCCAGTTCTCGGATAAGAAACTCCGCCGGTAGCTATTATCGTACTATCTGCTATAATACGTTTCTTATCTTTCAAAACAACACCTTTGCATATAATATTTTCTATAACCAGAGACTTCACCTTTGTATTAAGCAAAATCTCAACATTTTCTTTTTTCATTTCTCTTTCTAACACTTTAATTACATCCGATGAGTGGTCAGACGTCGGAAACACTCTATTCCCTCGTTCCACCTTATAGGGTAATCCAATTTCTTCAAAAAAATCCATTACCATTTGATTGGAAAATGAATAAAATGCACTATACAAAAACTTAGGGTTTGTCACTACATTTTGAAACAAATCCTCAGTATCACAAGCGTTCGTAAAGTTACATCTTCCTTTACCTGTAATAAACAACTTTTTTCCTAACTTCTCATTCTGTTCCAACAAAACTACTTCTTTTCCATTGCGAGCAGCAAATATTGCGGCCAACATTCCGGCAGCACCACCGCCAACAACAATCACATCATATCTGTTCTTCATATAATCCAATACCTACGTACTTTCTAATATCATAAGAAACGAGACATTTCTCTAAATTTCTCAACAAATAAGAAAAGGCAAATAAAACCATTCCTATATTGGAAATATTTTATTTGCCTTTCATTGCTCAATTAAACTGGATATACTCCATTCTCTGTATCTGCAACCGTTGCATCTACCTTTGTCTGCTGAGCTTCTCTATACTTAAAGAAGTCTGTAGCAACCTGTGGGAACAATGCATAAGAAAGTACATCTTCATCCTGCTGCTTATACTGTGCAACTTCTTTTTCAAGTTTTTCGAGCTGTGGTTCAATATCATCCGCTGGACGATGTGTAATTGGCTCTTTCATACCAAGTGCATCCAAAGCAATCTTCTGAACATCTGGATTCATAGGCTTAACTGTCTGACCATATTTACCAGCTAACAATTCACGAGATTCCTTTGTCATATTCTTGTATCTCTCACCCATTACCACATTCAATACAGCCTGTGTACCAACAATCTGGCTAGATGGTGTAACTAGAGGTGGTTCACCAAAGTCTTTACGAACACGTGGAATTTCTTCCAATACCTCATCAAACTTATCTTCCTGCTTCATTTCTTTCAACTGAGAAACAAGGTTTGATAACATACCACCTGGTACCTGATATAACAATGTCTTAATATTAACACCCATAACCTTAGGATCTAACAATCCGGATGCTAACCACTCTTCTCTCATTGGCTTGAAGTAATCCGCAATCTCTGCTAACAAGTTCTGATCAAATCCAGGATCATACTCTGTACCTTCAAAAGTCTTAGCCATAACTTCTGTAGCTGGCTGAGAAGTACCCATAGCAAGTGGTGACATAGCTGTATCAATCACATCACATCCAGCTTCTACAGCCTTCAAATATGTCATTGCAGCTACACCTGATGTATAATGTGTATGAAGCTGAATTGGTAATGAAGTACCATCCTTCAACGCCTGAACTAACTCTGTTGCTGCAGATGGCACCAAAAGACCTGCCATATCCTTGATACAGATTGAATCTGCACCCATATCCTCAATTCTCTTAGCGATATCTTTCCAATAGTCCATTGTATAAGCATCACCCAATGTATATGAAAGTGCAATCTGTGCATGTCCTTTTTCTTTATTCGCAGCTTTAACTGCTGTCTCTAAGTTACGAAGATCGTTCAAACAGTCAAAAATACGAATAATATCAATACCGTTCGCAATAGACTTCTGAACAAAATACTCTACTACGTCATCCGCATATGGAGCGTATCCAAGAATATTCTGTCCTCTAAATAACATCTGTAACTTAGTGTTCTTAAATCCGTCTTTTAACTTTCTAAGTCTCTCCCATGGATCTTCTTTTAAGAAACGAAGGGAAGCATCAAATGTTGCACCACCCCAGCACTCTACAGAATGATAACCAACTTTATCCATCTTCTCGATGATAGGTAACATCTGCTCTGTACTCATACGGGTAGCAACCAATGACTGATGCGCATCACGTAATATTGTCTCGGTAATTCCAACCGGTTTAGCTTGATTTGCCATTATTATTTCCTCCATTTTTATTTCACGATTCTATTATCTTTTACTTTATTATTGATACCTATAGATTACAGCATCTTAAATGTATGCAATATAATAATTGAAATTATCAGAATACACCAAAGATAGCCATAAATGTACCTGCTGCTACTGCAGTACCGATAACACCTGCTACGTTAGGTCCCATTGCGTGCATCAACAAGAAGTTAGTAGGATCTGCTTCTGCACCAACCTTCTGAGATACACGAGCCGCCATAGGAACCGCAGAAACACCTGCAGAACCAATCAACGGATTGATCTTACCCTTAGTTGCCCAACACATTAACTTACCAAACAAAGTACCTGCTGCAGTACCAATTGCAAATGCAACTAAACCTAATCCAACAATCTTCAATGTTGAAATATTAAGGAATGACTGTGCTGTTGTTGTTGCACCAACAGAAGTACCAAGCAAAATAACTACAATATACATAAGTGCATTGGAAGCAGTTTCAGTTAACTGCTTAACTACTCCACACTCACGGAATAAGTTACCTAACATTAACATGCCAACTAATGGTGCTGTTGTAGGAAGAATCAACACAACCACAATTGTAACGACAACCGGGAACAAAATTCTCTCTAATTTGGAAACTGATCTTAACTGTTCCATCTTAATCTTACGCTCTTTTTCAGTAGTGAAAAACTTCATAATTGGTGGCTGAATAACCGGTACCAATGCCATATAAGTATAAGCTGCTACCGCAATCGGACCCATCAAACTTCCACCCATTCCTAACTTACCAGCCAAGAAAATAGAGGTAGGGCCATCTGCACCACCGATAATGGAAATTGCAGCTGCTTCTTTATCATTGAAGCCCCACATAATCGCAAAGAAGTATGCGGAATAGATACCAAACTGTGCTGCTGCACCCAACAAGAAACTCTTAGGATTTGCAATCAACGGACCAAAATCTGTCATCGCACCTACACCCAAGAAAATAAGGGATGGTAAAATACTCCACTCATCTAATAAATAAAAATAATGTAATAATCCGCCTTCAGCGATGATACTAGGAAACATGTTCGCCAATAACATGCCAAAGGAAATCGGAACTAACAAAAGTGGCTCAAAGCCAAATTTAATTGCAAGAACAAGGAAGATACAAGCTACTGCTATCATCACAAAGTTACCCCAGTAAAGATTAGCAAATGCTGTCTGACCAGCCAGGTTCTGCAATGTAGTCCAAATATAATCCATTCTCACTGCCTCCTGTCTAAAATGAATCGTTCACATCAATTAGTTCAATGAAGCAAGTGTATCACCGGATTCTACGCTATCACCAACTGCAACATTAATTCCTGCGATTGTACCGTCTGCAGGTGCTACAATTTCATTCTCCATCTTCATAGCCTCAAGAATCATTACCACATCACCCTGCTTAACAGCCTGTCCTACATTGGCTTTGATTGCAAGAATCTTACCTGGCATTGGTGACTGAATCTTAACTGCACCTGCAGCACCACTTGCTGCTGGAGCTGGAGCCGCAGGAGCCGCTACTGGAGCTGCAGCTACCGGAGCTGCCACTGGAGCCGCTACTGGAGCTACGCCTGCACCTAATTCTTCTACTGCTACGTCATAAGCTACGCCATTCACTGTAATTCTATAATTCTTCATTATAATAGTCCTCCTAATATTATCTCTTTGCTTTTTTGATGGAACGAACAATTAACTTATCTGTACCACCAGCCGCTGTACTAGCCGCAACAACTGCCGCTGTAATAACTGCTACTAACTGTGAATCATCCATTGGGTTCACTGCTACCGGAGCATCTACTGATGCTGAGTTTACTACCGATTCTTGAACCACCTCATCAGGAGTTTCATCACTCTTATTCTTGCGGTTAGCCCAACAAGTTCTGATCTTCGTACCAATCTTCGCGCACCAATTGCTAAACGCTACTAACGCCTTATCAATTCTTTCAAACTGTCCAATTATGAAAGCAATAAAAAGTAATACTGCAAATACAGTTCCCATACCCATCAAAGTATTCATTCCTGCTTTTGCCATCTTCTCACCAAATGAATAATCTGGAGAAGCTGTAACCTCTTGAATCTGATATGGATTCGCAGACTGACCAAGTAACTCTTCTGAATACGCATATGCCGAATTCTCTTCGTATCGGAATGTGTAGATTGCATCACACTTGCTATATACAGCCTTAATTTCTACTACTACATTATCTCCATCCTCGCTAACAGTTGCATCAACGTTACTTAGAAATGATGTATACGCTGCCACTGCCGCATAATAGCTCTCCTCATCCTGCGCATTTGTTATACTATTAAAATCAAACTCTATGCTGTCACCATCTTTTGAACGATATCCTTCAAATTCTCCACATTCTTCTGCAATAGTATCAAAATTAGAGATACCTGTTAGCGTTGCCTTAGCTAACTCTTCCTCTGAATCAGCTAAATACGCACGATAGGCATCAGTTGGATTCTGAAATTGATATGCCTGATACAATGTACTGGATATAATATCCGTTTCTGTATATTCAAAAGATACTTTTTCCTGACCATCACTACAGCCAGTCATCGAAAAGAGAACAGCAATCATCGAAAATAACAAAACGATTTTTTTCATTTTCATGTAGCTAATCTCCTCTCTTATACCGCACCATGCTTCTTTAATGGTCTGTCTTCTCTTTTTGTATAAAGCATTTCAAATGCAGCAATCAAACGCTTTCTTGTAGCAGCGCCATCGATAATATCATCCACAAAACCACGCTTAGCCGCAGCTTCTGCACTAGACATCTTAGCTGTATACTCTGCTTTAGCAGTCTGAATCTTCTCTGCATCATAACCTTCTTTAGCATACATAATCTTAACTGCTGCTTCCGGATCCATTGTTCCGATTGTGGCTGTCTTCCATGCATATTCCATATCTGCTCCAATTGACTTAGAATTCATCGTAAGATATGCACTACCCATTGCATTACCCATCACCAAATTTACCTTAGGAACTGTCGCATTCGCAAATGCAAAGGTAAGCTTAGCAGTTGCTTTCGCAATACCTGCTTCTTCAGCGATTGTTGCCTTATAACCCTTAACATTTGTTAAAGTTAATACAGGAATATTGAATGCATCTAAGAAGTTAACAAACTCAGCTGCAATATATGCACCCTTTGTAGATAACATATCACCGCCATCATTAACCTGATTAGCCACACAACCAACAGTCATGCCATTCAACTTAATGAAAGCAATTACCATGTCCTTTGCATATTCCTTCTTTAATTCAACAAAAACATTGTTATCAGAAATATGAGTAAGAACCGCTCTTGCATCGTCCGCAAGACCTTCCAAGTTAGGAATCTCTCTGTTCAAATCATCCAAACAATCTGCATAGTTCGAATCATCTTCATTGTTTGATGGAAGCATTGCAACTACCTGTCTGATTCTACCAAGAACTGCTACGTCATCCTCTAATACTTCATCTACTAAAGCATTATTACTTTCCTGGTAAGTAGCTGCTGATGTATCTAACTTCTCAATATAATTGTTATCTAAAGCATTCGGTGTGTTAACAAATAACTTTGCCTGATCCTTTACCATAAATGTGATATCAGATAATGCAGGAATAATTGCACTACCGCCACCACATACACCAAAGATACCTGTAATCTGAGGTACCACACCTGAAGCCATAGACTGCTTCAAATAAATGCTTCCAAATGCATTCAAAGAATCAGTTGCCTCCTGTAATCTCAAACCTGCACAATCTACCAAGCCAATTACAGGTGCACCCATCTTAAGTGCCATATCGTAGATTTTTGCAATCTTGCACGCATGCATTTCACCAATTGAACCGCCTAATACTTTAGCGTCCTGGCTATATACATACACTAATCTTCCGTCAATTGTACCGTAACCTGTTACGACACCATCTGCCGGTGTTTCATGATCCTGTGTGTTAAAGTCAGTTGTTCTAGCTGTAACATACGCACCAACCTCAACGAAACTTGAGTCATCAAGTAATGCTGCGATTCTATCACTTGCTGACAACATAAGTTTATTGCTCATTTTTAGCCCTCCGTTTAAATTTATTATAAGGCCTACCCGATAAGTAAACCAAATTTTAGCCGATTATATTTTATCGCTTTTGCGTTGTAATTTCAAGCGAAACTTCTCACAAAAAGAAATTGTTTTTTCGTAAAAAAAGATAAAACAGAAGTTCTGTTACAAAACCTCCATTTTATCTTTTTTTATTAATAGAATCAATGCACTATTATTATGTGATTTTTCTCATAATTATATTACTTATTATTCTCCGCCAAAACACCTTTGTTATGCAATAAATAATCAAACAACGAAACAATTGTCAAAACTAATGCAACATAAATCAGTATGTTTTCAATCAAAGAAATCACAGCTGCAGCCGAAGGAAATACACTTGCAAAATCTGCAATCAAAATACAAAGCATTACCATCTGCTCTGCTGTTTTAATTTTACCCCAGATACCTGCAGCAATTACAATTCCGTTATCTGCGGCTACCAAACGGAATCCACTAATAATAAACTCTCTTGCAATGATAACAATAACAATCCAACAAGGAATTCTGCCAAGTTCAACAAAAGCAATCATGGCAGAACTAACAAGAAGCTTATCCGCTAAAGGATCCATAAACTTTCCAAAATTCGTAACAAGATTATATTTTCGTGCAATTTTTCCATCTAACATATCCGTAAGGGATGCCGCTGCAAAAATTGCCAAAGCAATCCAATTGCCGTATGGAACCTTGTCCCACAACATAGCTACAAGAAAAAACGGAATTAATATCGTTCTCAAAATCGTAAGTCTGTTTGGTAAATTCATACTATTTCTCCTATCAAATCATATTCATTAAAATCTGTTATTACAACTTCTATAAAATCGCCTGACAACAACTCTTCTTCTGAAAATACAAACACGCAACCGTCAATATCCGGTGCATCCATATAAGATCGGCACATATACATCTGTTCTTTGTACATATAACCTTCCACAATAACCTGCATTTTCTTTCCTACCATGGTGGAATTCAAATCATAAGAAACCTCCTGTTGAAGTTCCATGATTTCATTCTTCCATTGTAGTTTTTGCTCCTCTAGAATCTGGTTTTCAAACATTGCTGCCGGAGTATCCTCTTCTGCCGAATAAGTAAATACACCCAAGCGATTGAATTCCATCTCGTCAATAAATGCAAGCAGACCTTCATGATCTTCCTGTGTTTCTCCAGGAAAACCTGCTATCAAAGATGTACGAAGTACCATATCCGGTATCCATTCACGAATGCGATGAATTGTTTTCTTGATTTCATCCTTTGTGGTTCTTCTACCCATCCGTTTCAAGACATTGTCCTCTGAATGTTGCAACGGCATATCCATGTAATGACACACTTTAGGATTATCACGAATCTCCATAATCAATTCATCTGTTATTTCTTCCGGATAACAATATAACAAACGAATCCATTCCAAATCTTCAATCTTGGATAATTCCCGAAGGAGTTTTGGCAATGTCTTTTCACCGTACAGGTCCACTCCATACAATGTGGTTTCCTGTGCTACTAAGCATATTTCTTTAATGCCACTCGATACCAAAAACTTTGCCTGTGCTACCAAATCTTCTAACGGAACACTTCGAAAATCACCTCTTACCTTAGGAATGATGCAATAGGTACAGTGTTTGTTACATCCTTCTGCAATCTTAAGATATCCCATATGGGTTCCTGAAGTAATCACTCTCGTTTCATGACTTGGCGGTAGATAGTTAATATCCTCAAAGCACTCAAATTTCTTTCCTTGTAACACATTCTCCACTGCTTCCACAATTGCCTCTGTACTAGTGGTTCCAAGAATTGCATCTACTTCCGGTAATTCACTTCTAATTTCATCTTTGTATCTCTGAGCCAGACATCCTGTTATAATTAACGCTTTTAACTTGCCAGACTCTTTCAGCTTACCCATCTCAATAATATTTTCTATACTCTCTTCCTTTGCATCATGAATAAAGCAACAGGTATTAATAACGACAACATCTGCATCTTTTTCTTCATTTGTAATCGCGTATCCTTTTTCTTGTAACAAGCCAAGCATCACTTCACTATCTACCAAATTCTTATCACAACCAAGAGATACGAACAATATCTGAATCATAAATAAATCCAACCCTTTACTAATACTTATCAATCTCAGAAACTAATCACAATAATGTCACAAGACAATAGAATCCATAATTGCATTATTCAAACATCGTTGCCGCTTCCACACAGTTATTCATCAGCATTGCAATTGTCATAGGACCAACACCACCAGGTACCGGTGTAATGGCAGAAGCAATTGGCTCTACACTCTCAAAGTCCACATCTCCGCAAAGCTTATTATTTTCACCTCTATGTATACCTACATCAATTACTACTGCACCCTCTTTGACGTAAGAAGCATCTATCATCTTAGGTCTTCCAATTGCAACCACCAAAATATCTGCTCTCTTACAGACATCTTTTAAATCCTTCGTTTTAGAATGGGTAACGGTAACTGTTCCATTCTCTCTTAAAAGCAACAATGCCATTGGTTTTCCAACAATATTACTTCTACCAATCACAACACACTCTTTACCTTCTATTTCAATGTTACTTCTCTTCAACAATTGAATCACGCCTGCAGGTGTACAAGAAACAAAACCTGGCTGTCCAATACTTAACGCTCCAACACTTTGAGGGTGGAAACCATCTACATCCTTCTTCGGAGAAATCGCTTTGATGATTGTATCCTCATCAATATGCTTAGGCACTGGTAATTGAACAAGAATGCCATGAATTTTATCATCTGCATTCAATTTTTCAATCAACTCAATCAATTCATCCTGTGTTGTTTCCTCTGGCAATTCGTAGCTTTCCGAACGAATCCCAATATATTCGCAAGCTTTCTTTTTATTGCCTACATATACAGAAGATGCCGGATCATTACCCACCTGGATAACTGCCATTCCAATCTCTTTCCCCTCCGCTTTTAACGAAGCAACTTTGTCTTTTAACTCGTCTTTAATCTGCTGACTAATTAACTTACCATCAATTAACTGTGCCATATTATCCTCCATTCATTAAACCATTATTCAATCTATGTTTTATATCCTATATCAATTAGAATAAACCTACTATCTTATCATCAATCACATCAATTCCTTCTGCAGCCGGAATCTTAGGTAATCCAGGCATTGTCATAATGGAACCTGTAATTGCAACAACAAAGCCCGCACCAGCATTCACATATACGTCTCTTACACTAATATCAAAATCCGTTGGTCTTCCAAGCTTAGTCTGGTCATCTGACAAAGAATATTGGGTCTTTGCCATACATACCGGAAGATTGCCGAATCCCAAATCTGTAATAGTCTTCAACTGTTTCTTAGCTACTGCTGTGTAATTCACACCATTTGCACCATAAATTTTCGTAGCAATTGTATGAATCTTATCCTCTAAAGACATCTCATCTTCATAAAGCATTTTGAAATCTGCTTTCTTATTTTCTAACACATCCACAACTTTCTCAGCTAAAGCAAGACCACCTTCGCCGCCTTTTTCCCATACTTTAGCCAAAGCAAAATCACAACCCATATTCTCTACAAAAGTCTGAACAAATGAAAGTTCTGCTTCTGAATCTGTAATAAACTGGTTCAATGTAACAACAATTGGTACACCATATTGCTGTAAGTTTTCAATATGCTTTTCTAAATTGACGATACCTTTCTTAAGAGCATCTACATTTTCATTGTTCAAGTCAGCTTTCGCTACCCCACCGTTATACTTTAACGCACGTACTGTAGCAACAATAACAATCGCATCCGGAGAGATTCCTGCTTTTCGACACTTAATATCTAAGAATTTCTCAGCACCCAAATCTGCACCAAATCCAGCCTCTGTTACAACGATGTCTGAAAGCTTTAATGCAAGCTTTGTAGCACGCACAGAGTTACATCCATGTGCAATATTAGCAAACGGACCACCATGCACAAATGCAGGTGTATGCTCTAATGTCTGAATCAAATTTGGCTTTAATGCATCTTTTAACAATGCAGCCATAGCACCAACTGCCTTTAAATCCGCAGCAGTCACTGGTTTTCCATCTACCGAATAAGCTACAACAATCTTTCCTAGCTTATCTTTCAAATCTTCCATATCATTCGCAAGACAAAGAATCGCCATAATCTCTGATGCAACAGAAATCACAAAATGATCCTCTCTTACATAACCATCCATCTTGCTACCCATTCCAACAACAATATTACGAAGAACGCGATCGTTCATATCAAGACATCTTTTCCATACAATCTGTCTTGTATCAATATTTAACGAATTTCCCTGCTGGATATGGTTATCTAACATTGCTGCTAATAAGTTATTAGCAGATGTAATTGCATGAAAATCACCTGTAAAATGAAGATTCAAATCTTCCATCGGTACTACCTGTGAATATCCACCACCTGCAGCTCCACCTTTCACACCAAAACAAGGTCCTAAAGAAGGTTCTCTTAAAGCAATTGATGCTTTCTTGCCCATTTTGCCCAAAGCCTGACCAAGACCAACCGTAATAGTTGTTTTTCCTTCACCTGCCGGAGTAGGATTAATTGCTGTAACTAACACAAGTTTTCCATCCTGATTATTCTCGATACGACGAATTAGTTCATCTGATAATTTGGCTTTGTACTTTCCATATAAATCTAATTCCTCTTCTGCAATATCAAGCTTTGTTGCAACCTCTTTAATGTGTACCATTTTTGCTTCCTGTGCAATCTGAATATCTGTCTTCATCTTAATCTCCTTTGTTATCCATTGTCTTTGACTAAAATTTTTATAGTTCTATCTCAATGTCCATGTAATTGTAGCCATTGTTCTATTGTTCGTCAATATTTTTTAGTAATTTATTTCATTACATTAGATTTTATTTTGCAATACTCTACATTATTTCATTGAAACAAACTAAAAATATTCATCGATGTATTCTTCAAATTGTTCTTCACTCATCAAAACTTGTCTAGGCTTTGTCCCTTCTTCCGGACCAACCACTCCTGCCTCAAACAACTGATCCATTATTCTGGCAGCTCTATTAAATCCAATCTTAAACATTCTTTGTAACATACCAATAGATGCTTTGTCTTTATCAATAATAAATCTACCTGCTTGTACAAAATATTCGTCTCGATCATTATTAGAACCACCATCTCCAATCATTGTAGTATTATTGGAACTAGTAGATGTTATTTGACTGGTAACCTCTTCACTATAAGTCGATTCACCATTCTGTGCCTTTAAATACTCCACAACATTCACAACTTCATCATCTGAAATATAAGCACCTTGTACACGAACCGGTTTCGGATACATTGTAGGATAGAATAACATATCTCCATTACCAAGCAATTTCTCTGCACCAACACTGTCAATAATTGTTCTGGAATCTACACCTGAAGAAACAGAAAGTGCAATACGCGAAGGTACATTTGCTTTAATCAGTCCTGTCACAACATCCACAGATGGTCTTTGTGTTGCAATCACCAAATGAATACCTGCTGCTCGTGCAAGCTGTGCAAGTCGAACAATCGCTTCTTCCACCTCTGCTTTCGCAACCATCATAAGATCCGCAAGCTCATCTACAATAATAACAATTTGCGACATCTTTTCCAATTTTTCTTCTTCAACCATACCGGAAGTTTCCAACTCTTTGACCTTATCGTTATATCCCTGAATATTACGTACATTACATTCTGAAAACATCTGATATCGTTTGGTCATCTCGGCAACCGCCCAATTCAATGCTCCAGCAGCCTTTTTAGGGTCGGTTACAACCGGTGTCAACAAATGAGGTATTCCGTTATACACCTTTAACTCAACCTGCTTTGGATCAATCAAAATCAACTTAACCTCATCCGGTCTGGCTTTATATAGAATACTCATAATCAACGTATTGGTACATACTGATTTACCGGAACCCGTAGCTCCTGCAATTAATAAATGTGGCATCTTAGCAATGTCTTCTACAACAACATTTCCTTCGATATCTTTACCTACAGCAAAGGATATTTTAGATGGATGCTTAATAAACTTTTCTGTATCAATCAACTCTCTGAAACCTACACCACTTCTTGAACCATTCGGAATCTCAATACCAACCGCTGATTTACCCGGAATCGGTGCCTCAATACGAATGCTTTGTGCTGCAAGATTCATCATGATATCATCTGCAAGACCCGTAATCTTACTAACCTTAACACCTTGTTCCGGCACCATTTCATATCTTGTAACAGACGGTCCGCAACTATAATTCGTCATTGTAACATTCACACCAAAGCTTTTTAGTACTTCTTGTAGCTTAATAGCATTTTGTCGAATTGTATCTTCTTTTGTTGTGGCTGATGTTTTACTTCGCTGCAATAACTCTAATGGTGGGAAGCGATATTCTGCATCACTTTTTCCAACTTCCTTAGCAGAAACATTCTTCACTGCCGCAACCGTTTTGTTTTCCATCTTCAAATCCTGAATCGTATTAGTAGACGATTTTTCTGAATCCACTAAAGATTTTGCCGTTGTTTCTTGTTCATCAGGCAAAACTACAGGTACAACATTCTTTTTGGCTCTCGGTTTTCGTGTACGCTTACTCGACTCTTCCTTAACAACTTCTGCCTCTACTTTTGAAATAACAAAATCCGCCATATCCTCACCCGGAAGATTAATGTCATAATCCATCGTTATCTCATGAACCTCTTCATTCAATGGTAATTTATCAACCTGAGTGGAAGGTAAAATTCCTTTATCACTTTCTGCAGGCAATACAGAAATATTATCTAAAATAGAAGATTTCTTTCTTTCTTTGAAAACTTCATCCTTATCACCCGGGAAATCTTCTGTCACAACTTCGGTAAAATCACTCGATTTCTTATTTCTTGATAATTTCTTATTACTACTACGACGATTTTCCAAATCAAGCTCGTCCGTATCCTCATTCCTCGAAGACATGTCTAATACCAGTCCTTTAAAGAAATCAATCACCGAAAATTCCGCAAAAAGCATCACGCAAATAATAGCCGCTAAAATAATAATGATATATGTACCAATTTCTCCAACAGCCATATGTAACAAATATGCCAGTGAACCGCAGAAAATACCACCTCCGGTTTTATCCTCAAAACCTTCTTTAAACATTCTGACAAAATTATACTCATCAATTCCTACGGTAAGCTGTGCTATCATACCAATACATAATAATACAAGTGTTCCTAATATCACTTTCTGTACCGCTCGTTTTTTGTACTCATTCACATGCAAGAAAAATGCTGTAAACATAATCACCACTGGTAATATGTATTCCACAACACCAAACATGCCAAACATAAATTTACTAATATTATTAACAAATCCACATAAACCAAAATTACCAAGTTCTAACAGTAACATCACTGCACCAATAACCCAAATAATTATTTCTACCCCCAAAGAATCTTCTTCCACCTGAGAAGGCATATTTTTTGTTGCTTTCTTATTAGAAACTGTCTTCGTTTTTGTAGATGTCCCTCTTTTCGAAGTTTGATTCGGGGAGCCTTTCCTTGAATTTGTTTTTGTATTCTGATTCTTACTACCAGCCAAGCTGATAACCTCCTTTTTATTTCTTACAACACATCATTGGTAATTATTGAATCTTACAACGATACCTTGTGTTAATATGCACAAAACACCACAATATCTATATACTACTATTTTTTTTCTCATTTATCAAGGTGTATAAGCAACAAAAAGCTTCATGAATCCCACCTATCTCTTTTATAATTCCTTTTTTAACCGCTTCTTCTCCAACCAGTACACTACCTACATCTTTTGTTAACTCTTTTGTATTGAACATAAGTGCTTTCAAATCCTTCTCACTAATTTGTGAATGTGCACAGGTAAATGAAATAATACGTTCTTGCATGCGATCAATATATTCATAATTCTGTTTTACTCCAAGTACCGTTCCATTCATCCGAATCGGATGGACTATCATAGTTGCTGTTGGAACAATAAACGAATAATCTCCGGAAACACTAAGCGGTACACCAATAGAATGGCCACCACCCAACAACAAAGTTACAACTGGTACAGAAAGCGAAGCTATCATTTCTGAAATAGCCAAACCTGCTTCCACATCTCCACCAACCGTATTTAACAAAACCAACAAACCATCTATAGATTGATCTTCTTCTACGCTTGCCAATTCCGGTAATACATGTTCATACTTCGTTGTTTTAACCATTGGACCCATACACTGATGACCTTCTATTTCCCCAATAATATTAAGTAAATGTATTCGATATCCATATGCATTTTCAGATAAATCTATTTGCCCCATTTCCATAATTTGTTTATTGCATTTTTCTTCTGTTTCCTTCTTACAAAAAGATTTTTCACATACATTTTCCTGATACATATACTTCTCCAATCTATTCTTTTTTACATCGCATGCAAGCGCATGCTCTGTGTTGCACATTCGCCAAACTCACTTCTCTCAACTGCACACATCGCATGCAAGCGCATGCTCTGTGTTGCACATTCGCCAAACTCACTTCTCTCAACTGCACACATCGCATGCAAACGCATGCTCTGTGTTGCACATTCGCCAAACTCACTTCTCTCAACTGCACACATCGCATGCAAACGCATGCTCTGTGTTGCACATTCGCCAAATGAAAGTGCTATCGCACTTTCACTCGATAAGGAAACTCTACATTTCGAAATGCAAGCATTTCTCAATGTAGTATTTCCTTATCTTTCGAAAGCACAAAGTGCTTTCGCTTGGCTCATTGTGTACACAAAAAGAGGAAGATTTCTCTTCCTCTTTAGTATTACTCTATCATATTGAATTATTCAAAATAGTTTATAGGAAACGACACACCAAATATCCAACGATTATTCCAGTAATGATACCACCTACAACTTGTAATGGTGTATGTCCAACATATTCTTTAAGAATAATTTTCGGCCATTCTCCCTTTTCAACACGTTTCAACTGATTACGAATCTCCTCATTTTTCAGAAAAAAGTTAATAATCATTGCCTGTTTTCCTGTTTCCATACGAACATTCATGGCATCATACATTACTATGATTGCAAGCGTTGTAGCCAATGGAAATTCAAAACCGTCTAAGCCTCTACAGTACGCTGTGGCATACATAAGTCCAATCACTGTAGCCGAGTGACAGCTCGGCATTCCACCACTACCAATCAATCGTTCCGGATTAAACTTTTTCGTTATCGCAAAATTGATAATCGTTTTTACAACCTGTGCAATTGCCCAGCTTAACAAGGGAGCCATAAACATTTTATTATGAATTAAAATTTGTAAGATCTCCATCTCATCTCTCCATTATCTTTAGAGTTTTAGAACTCTATTTCCTCGATAAAAAAGGGACTGCCACAATGGTAGTCCCTATCTTTAATTATTACTCTTCTACGTCTTTAAGACTTAAGCTAATCTTGCCCATACGATCCACTTCAAGTACCTTAACCTTAACTGTATCACCGATGTTAACAACATCTTCAACCTTCTCAACTCTCTCTTTTGAAAGCTTAGAAATATGAATCAATCCATCTTTATTAGGTGATAACTCTACAAAAGCACCAAAGTTCATAATACGAACAACCTTACCTTCGTAAATATTACCAACTTCTATCGGATCTACGATAGAGTGAATAATCTTAAGTGCTTTATCAATACCAACCTGATCCACACCACATACAGCAACAGTGCCCTCGTCATCAATATCAATTTTGACACCTGTTTCCTCAATAATTGTGTTGATTGTCTTTCCTCTCTGACCGATAATCTCACCAATTTTCTCAGGATCAACTTTCATTGTACAAATCTTAGGTGCCAACTCGCCAACAGTTGCTCTTGGTTCAGCAATCGCCTTAGACATAACCTCATCCATAATAAACATTCGAGCTTCTCTAGTCTTAGCAATAGCACCTTCTACGATAGGTCTTGTCAAACCATGAATCTTAATATCCATCTGGATTGCTGTAATACCATCCTTTGTACCAGTCACCTTAAAGTCCATATCGCCAAAGAAATCTTCAAGACCCTGAATATCTGTTAACAATACATACTCATCATCTGTATCACCTGTAACCAAACCACATGAAATACCTGCTACCATCTTCTTAATAGGTACACCTGCTGCCATCAATGACATACATGATGCACATGTAGAAGCCATAGATGTCGAACCATTAGACTCAAATGTTTCAGATACTGTACGGATTGCATATGGGAATTCCTCTTCTGAAGGAAGAACTGCTAATAATGCTCTCTCAGCCAATGCTCCGTGACCAATCTCTCTACGTCCAGGTCCGCGAGATGGTTTTGTCTCACCTACTGAATATGAAGGGAAATTGTACTGATGCATATATCTCTTATTAGTCTCTAATAAATTCAAACCATCAATCTTCTGTGCCTCAGAAAGAGGTGCCAAAGTTGTAACATTACAAATCTGAGTTTGTCCACGAGTAAACATAGCTGAGCCATGCACTCTAGGAATAATATCTATCTCTGCTGCAAGAGGACGAATCTGAGACATTGCACGACCATCCGGTCTCTTCTTGTCTACTAAAATCATCTTACGAACAGTCTTCTTCTGATACTGGTAAATTGCTTCACCTAATACGTTCATCCACTCTTCTTTATCAGCAAATGCCTCTTCAAGTTTATCTGTAATCTGGCGAATATTCTCTTCTCTAACCTGCTTCTCATCTGTAAATACAGCCTGCTCCATCTCTTCCGGTGGAACAATCTCCTTAATTGCAGCAAATAACTCTTCCGGAATCGCACAACTTGTATAAGCATGCTTTGGCTTACCACACTCAGCCACAATCTGATCTATAAACTCAATTACCTTCTGGTTCAATTCATGAGCAACATAAATCGCTTCAATCATCTTATCCTCTGGAATTTCATTTGCACCAGCCTCAATCATAATAACCTTTTCTTTTGTTGAAGCAACTGTAAGCTTCAAGTCAGAAACTGCATTCTGTGCCTCATTCGGATTGAAAACAAACTCACCATCAATCATACCTACCTGCGTAGTAGCACATGGTCCATCAAATGGAATATCTGAAATTGCAGTTGCAATCGCAGAACCTAACATTGCAGTAAGCTCTGGTGAACACTCCGGATCAACGCTCATTACAAGGTTGTTCAATGTTACGTCATTACGATAATCCTTAGGGAATAATGGACGCATTGGGCGGTCAATTACACGAGAAGTAAGAATTGCATTCTCACTTGCCTTTCCTTCTCTCTTATTAAAACCTCCAGGAATCTTTCCTACAGAGTACAACTTCTCCTCATATTCAACAGAAAGTGGGAAGAAATCAATTCCCTCTCTTGGTTTTTCAGATGCTGTTGCTGTAGATAAAACAACAGTATCACCATAGTGCATAAATGCAGCACCATTCGCCTGTGCTGCAACTCGTCCAACATCAACACGAAGTGTTCTGCCGGCAAGTTCCATTTCAAACTTCTTATACATATCTGTTCTCCTTTAAATTATTGGTATTTCCGGTTCTTAAATCTTCCGGATATCTTGAGTAAGACACCGAAACAACTGAACTGAACGCAGATACATTCGTTCTCAATACAATATTCAATCCATATCTGTTATCACTTCAGAAGTCTCGGTTATGCCTTATCACAATCTTAATAAGTATATCATAGGATATTCTTTTTGAAAAGCAAAAAAAGACGTAACTGTTCAGAGCTTCCTTTGAAAATACTTGTCACTGAATAATTATCAAAAAAACAGTGACCTGTATATGAAAATATTCAATATACAAGCCACTATTTCTTCGTTTTGTAAATCGTATAATTATTTACGTAAACCTAAGCTCTCGATAAGAGTTCTGTAACGCTCAATATCAACCTTCTTTAAGTAAGCCAATAAATTTCTTCTCTGACCAACTAACTTAAGAAGACCTCTTCTTGAGTGGTGATCCTTTGGATGATCTGCAAAATGGCTCTGTAAATCAACGATTCTTGCTGTAAGCAATGCAATCTGAACTTCTGGAGAACCAGTATCATTTGCTCCACGACCATACTTCTCAATAATCTCTTTCTTCTGCTCTGCTGTTACCATAACAACATCCTCCTTTAAATAAATATTAATAATCGCCAATCACCCAGGCAAAGGTCGGAGTGTCCTCAATCTGAGTAATGGTTCATATACTTTGGTATAATACCATATACGGATTTGCTTGTAAATATTTATTTTTGCAAAACAATCTGTTATGATATAAGTCTCAAAAGATTATACTACTTCATCAATTGAATGCTTTTAACCTTTTGAAACATCATTTATAACTATTTTATATAAAGGAGCAAAACAATGGCAGGATCAACTTTTGGAACTATATTTCGTATATCAACCTGGGGTGAATCTCACGGAAAAGCAATCGGTGTAGTCATCGACGGATGCCCAGCAGGCTTAGAATTATCCGAACTTGACATACAACCTTTCTTAAATCGAAGAAAACCAGGTCAATCTATCTACTCTACTCCACGTAACGAAGATGATACAGTAGAAATTTTATCCGGAGTATTCGAGGGTAAGACAACCGGCACTCCTATTTCTATGCTTGTACATAATAAAACACAACAATCAAAAGATTACAACGAAATTGCTTCTTACTATAGACCAGGACATGCTGATTACACCTTTGATTCCAAATATGGTTTCCGAGATTACAGAGGTGGCGGTCGTTCATCCGGCAGAGAAACAATTGCACGAGTTGCGGCAGGTGCAGTTGCCATCAAGATTTTAAATCAATTAGGTATCACATTTACAACCTATACAAAATCTATAGGCGAAATATCTATCGATTATTCCAAATTTGATAAAAATGAAATATTTAATAACAAATTATACATGCCTGATTCTGAGGCCGCTAAACTTGCAGGAAATTATGTTGTGCAAATGACAAAAGAACATAATTCTGTCGGTGGTTGTGTCGAAGCCATCGTTCACGGTGTACCTGCTGGTCTTGGAGATACCGTTTTTGACAAATTAGATGCAAATCTTGCAAAAGCAATTATGTCCATCGGTGCAGTAAAATGCGTAGAAATTGGTGACGGAATCCATGTATCAACCATGACAGGATTTGAAGACAACGACGGATTTACAATGAGCACTGACAACAAAGTTACAAAGACAACAAACCATGCCGGAGGTATTTTAGGTGGTATCAGCGATGGTTCCGATATCGTATTACGAGCAACCTTTAAAGCTACCCCTTCTATTTTGAAAACACAAAAGACCGTTAACAAATCCGGTGAAGATATTGAGGTTTCTATCAAAGGAAGACACGACCCTATCATTGTTCCTCGTGCAGTTGTAGTAGTGGAAGCAATGACAGCTATCACTATTCTTGATTCTTTGTTACTTAACATGACTGCTACATTAGACGGAATTTGCAAATTCTATCAGGCATAAATATTCCAAGACATAGTCGCATAAATCTTCATAATTACCACAAACACAAAAGGTGTTGTCAAAATCCCATCTCAGATTACCAGACAACACCTTTTATTTCATTCATCTCAAATGTAATTACACCAATCCCTTAGAATCTATTACTTAGTCTGAACCACCAAGGCAGTCCAATACTCTTTTCCATTATTATCTGTATATGTACCAATACTAAATCCATTGGCTTCCTTCTGCATCAATACTTGATAATTATTATTCGCCATCCAATTCATCGCTACAACATCACCAGTCTTTTTCTTTCCCCACGATACACACTCGCCACTCCAATATACAGATACCGGATAATCAACGGTTAATACAGTACTATAATCTGTCCCATCGGGTCTTGTATGAGATGCCATTACACTTAATTCCATAGCACGCGTATATGCTGCTAATGCCAAATTACAATTCGTATAGTACGTCAAAGGATCATATCCATTTAGCATTCTCTGGATATTAATATATTGCGCTGCTTTCTCAACCTCTGTTCCAATGTACTGAAGAGTTCCGTTATTTGCAAAATAATAAGTCATATTTCCCAAAACAATATGGGCTCCGGATACTCTTTTACCACTATTGTCAAAATAATATACTTGATTGTTAATCTGTTTCAGACCTTTTTGAATAACACCTTTACTATTAGCATAATAATAATTCTCTTTGGATTTCAACCATCCTTTAATCATTATACCTTTGTTTGAAAAATAATATTTTTTATTATTAATCGTCTTAAAACCAGTAACTCGCACACCATTTTTATTCAGATAATATTTATTATTTTTGTATGTCAGCCAGCCGGTCTTACGATAACCGTTCTTGTCAAAATAATAATATTTTCCTTTGATTTTCACCCACTTATTTTTGTAATATTTTGTGCCAGATGCATTCGTTGTATAACGATATTTATTCTTTCTGACTTTAAACCACTTCGCTTCTGCTGTAAGAGACGGCACAAACATCATTACACACAACATACAAATTGTAAAAATCCATATTGTTTTATTATTAATCAATTCCTTTTTTCTTAGTTTTCTCATAATTATATCTCCCTTCAATACATATTTATCACATAAAGTATTATTGTTTTTCACTCTGAACAGACGCCGACGAATCGGTCATTATAAAAATAATGCTATAATACATAACATCATTGTCTTCACACATACCAATTCCAACTTCCGAAACACCAGAATCCATTATAGCATTCATCATGTTATTGTCTTTTTGCATATCCTTCATCAATCTTTGGAAATCATAATCTGCTATTCCCCCATACGCAAATTCATATCCACCCAAAGATCGCACGCCACGATTTGCTAACAAAGATTCTAGCTTTTCTGTATTTTCCAAAGAAAAACCATTCACCAGTCCTGATGCTCTCAACAAAGCACATGCTTGAACTTTATCATTCAACAATAATGCGGATTGTTTATTCTGCATTCTCAAATCATTAATATATTGGAATATGGGATAGGTCTTAGTTGCATTTTCATCAACACTTCCATCTTCGTTAAATATATAGGTAGTCCCATCTATTTCTAAAATCACATCACTCACTCTTGTCCCATCTGGATTCAGATAATAACGATATCCATCCAACGTAATAAAACCGGTTTGAATTACGCCACTACTATTAGCATAATACCAATGATTCTCATATCGAAACCATCCAACTACCATTTGTGCAATTTCATTGAAATAGTATCTTTTCCCATCATATTCGACAAAACCCGTCAACAGCCTTCCCGTCTCATCTGTAATAAAAAAATCTTCTTCCGTTTGAATCGCACCATATTGAAGAACCCCTAACTCATCTGAATAATAATAGGCATCATCCTCTTCAACATAGAATTTCCCCGTCACAAGATGACCATCTGCATCAAAATAATAACGTTGTTCTTCTATATCAACAAAACCAATTGCAAATTGTCCATCCCACTGTATATACTTCTTACCTTCATCTTCTTCAATCCAATACGCATAAGATGATTTACCGGAATAATAGATACCTCCCACCAAAACAATTGCAAGAATCAATATATATCCAATCGTTCTATTTTTAACAACGAGATTTCTATTTTTCTGCTTGTATAGCATACCATTCATCCCCTTACATAACTATGCCTATTATACAACAAAAGCCCCAAAGATACAAACATTTCACATTAGAAATATATTGAAAAAAAACCAGATATATGTAACATACATCTGGTTCTATGTAATATAATATATAATTTATTTCATTTCACGAAACTTGTGCACGAGGATGTGCTTTGTCATATACTTCCTTTATCTTTGTATTCATATTCGTTTTTACATAAATCTGCGTAGTAGAAATATCTGAATGACCTAACATTTCTTGTACAGACTTTAAATCTGCACCATTGTTTACCAAATGCATTGCAAACGAATGACGGATAGTATGTGGTGTAATATCTTTCTTAATACCAGCCTTTGCCGAATAATACTTAATAATCTTCCAAAATCCTTGTCTGGTCATTGGAGCACCTTGACAATTTGTAAACAAATACTCCTGCTCAACCTTACACATAATGTCTCTTGCATTATATAAATAATGTTCTAATGCCGTTTTCGTTTCATTTGTAAAAGGAATTACTCTCTCTTTATTGCCATCTCGACATTGAAGAAAATTCATAGAAAGATTAACATCTTTCACTCTAAGACTAATCAACTCCGAGACACGAATTCCCGTTGCGTAAAGTAATTCCAACATTGCTTTATCACGAATCTCCTTAGGTGCAGAACCATTTGGTTGCTCTAACAAAAGATTAATTTCTTCGATTGTTAAAATCACCGGTGCCTTCTTTTCAATCTTTGGTGGTTTCAAAGTTTCACTCGGATCCTCTGATATCACACCTTGCTTTAATAAATACAAGAAAAACGCCTTAACAGATGCAATATTTCTTGAAACTGTTGCAGTAGACATTCCCTGTTTTTCAATAATCAATATATAAGAATTCAAATCTGTACTAGTTACTTCTTTCAAATTATCAATTCCTGAATCTGTCAAATAATTATTAAGTTTAACCAAATCCCTCTTATATGATGCAATTGTGTTCTTACTGGCCCGTTTTACATTATCTAAATAATCAACGAACTCTTCAATCTTTTGTAACATTTCCTAACCCCTCGTTCTGTAATAACTATCCCTATTATAATGTCTAATTTACATAAAATCAAACATTATTTTTTCAGAAAACCCTTATAAATCAAGGCATCCGGTGCTTTTCCACCAAATAGAGTATTAACATAATATTTTCACACTAGATGTTGAAAAAAATAATTTAAAAAAATTTTTTGAAAATTAATTTCCCACGCCAAAGAAACTATTATCATAAAAATTATTACAAAAATTTTAACAAGAAATTCAACAAACTTCATATTTTGATAATAAACATTTAAAGAAGTGCTTCTCCATTTTCCAATCAAATATATTGCTAAAAAATAAATCAGATAATGTGGAAAAAAACATGCCAACCCATATAACAATCCCCCAAAACTATATTTTATGATTAGATTTGCAACCACCAAACCATAATAGAACCCAAAAGAACTACAAGCTAAAAAAGAAGAAGTGCCATACGGCAGAATCAAAAGCATTAGAAAATAAATAAATATTTGAATTATTCTTTTTTTCAAAACATAAAAGAGCATTTCATTTGTTGAAATATTCATAACTGAACTAATACTATACTCTTCCAATCCTTTATCAGCTAATATATTACATCCCAGCACCAGTGATAATAACAAAACAAAACAACCTACCAAAATCCCAAAAAATAAAGCTCCATATGTACAAACTATATTATACTTCCGTACATTTTTATTCATAGCATCACCCCATATAATACTTTAATATATATGAAACACGAAACAATAATATAACAATAAACATAAGTATTCCGTATAAAGACACATTTTCTAAAAAAATCCGAAATTAAAGAGAGTGTCATGTCATAAGATAATTTCATTAGAAATCCTTATTTCACGACACTCCCTTACAATTACTTTACTTCTTCATAAGCGAAATATGTCAAAGAAAACAGCAAAAAAAATCAATATTGTTTCAACCTTTTCTAGCACTATTTTATCGTAGTAGTAACTTTGTAACCCTTTACACTCTCGCCATCGTCATTCATCGCACTATATACATCCACATTCATCTTGTAATTTCCGGATTTTAAAACCTTAACTTTCGTGACTTCAAACAACTTTCCGTTTTTGCAATCTACATTTTTGTAATATATTCCATCTGTTTTCGTTTCATCACAATGAATCAAATGAGCAATATCACACTCTTTTTTATTTACAATACTATCTGGATAATACTCATTACAAAGCCATGTCGGATAACGACTCATTTCTTCTTCATTGGTTATTTTCAACGCTTTCTTGTTATAAATATATTTTATACTCATCGTCGCAATTGGCTTACTACTTTTGATTTTATATTTCAAAGTAACGGTCTTACCAACCTTCACTCTCTTGCCATTCACAGTTGCATAATTCTTTGGAAGCTTCTTTACTGTAATCTTGCACGTATATGAATTTCCCGCTTGTTTTACAGAAATCTTGCAGGTTCCTGTTTTCTTAGCTGTCACAAGACCATTCTTACTTACCGTTGCTATCTTAGACTTGTTACTTTTCCATGTTGCACTTCCAGAACCACCCGTCAACTTCAACTGTAAAGTCTCTCCTACATACAACGTTGCACTTTTCTTAGAAAGCTTAGCTGCTGCTTCTGCCGTAGTAGAACTGATAAATACCATGGCAAATAATGCAACAAACATCAAAACACCCTTGTAAATTTTCTTACCTCTCATACTATGCCCCTCCTCAATACTTACTGTAACTTTTTCATCCTGAATCATATTCTTTTTCTGCAATTCATTTTACTTTAGCAGCAATGAAAATGCATCTCGATTCATTCGCTAATTTTCTATCAGCTACAATATAATTTTATAACATTATCTCGTTACAGTCAAAACATTTCCACCATTATTTTACATTTTCATCTTATGAAAAATAATTCAATTATTTTATTTCAACAATATCACCATGGGATATTTTAACCTTATAACTGCCCCCTACAATTAATTGGTTCCATATATCTTTAGTACAACCATATGTTTTATACTTATTCTTTACCTTACCAGACACATTATATTGTTCAGTATGCTTACCTTCTCGCTCATTATCCTTTAGTTCAACCTCTCCCCAATAAGAATTTTTGTCATTACCTTTAGTAGTTACTGTTCTCTTATGTATCCACTTATCTATCTCATAATAATACTTGGTTTGATAAACCGGAACGTCTTTATACACTGGTTCTTCATACTGTTCCTCACGATATTCTGTACGGTATCGAGGCGTTTGTACTTCATGTTGAGAAAAAGTCCCATCACCATTATCAGTATATTCATAACTAGTATCATATCCATCCAGAACTTCCTCTGAGTATGTACGGGTCTTAGTTTCATAATGATCAACCACATGGTCATAATGATGTATTTCATCTTTGGTATACTGTAATCGAGCACCGTCCGGCAATGACCAATCCGACTCATCTACAGTTTCGTAAGATTCAATATCAATATCGTAAACCCAAGAAAAACTCGTAGGTGTAAACTCTTTCGTTCCCGTAAATATAGCTAACAGTAAACAACATATTGAAAATATAGCCACTAATGGAATACCGATACGTTTCAACAAATTAACACCAGATAACTTACCACTTCTGTCAACATCTTTCGAAACTTTTGGTTTTGTATTTTCCACATCATTTGAGCCATATACAGACTTAGAAGTTTGCTCATTCATTGTAAAATAATTCTTTTCAGTTTCCTGTCTAGAAGCTCCACAACTTGTACATTCATTTACCAAAGAGGAATTCAAACTATTACAATATGAACACAACCAATCCGGACCCTTACCCTTTGTTTCAGAATCTTCCGAAGACAAATACTTAACATTTGATTTGTCCATATAAAATTTAACACCTTCACCTCTAGGCCGATTACAACCAGGACAATCACGTTTTGTTCCTTCAATACCAACAGCATCACAATAAGAACAATCCCAATATCCCATTACTATCGTTTTACTCATACTTTATCTCCTGTACTAATCATAAAATCAATAATTTTTCATAGCAAATAGCAGTTTTTGAATATATGTTGTATTATTGAGTCCTCTACCACCACAACAAACATATATCGCTAGCTACTATGCTTAGTTTATCATTGTTTTATTATCCCAACAACTACATATTCTATTTTTTATCCGTTCACTTTCTTTTTGATATTTGTATTTAACAAAAAAGAGCCTTGAAAAATCAAATTTCAAGACCCTTTCATTCTCATCGCATTAGCGCTTCATATTATTTAGCATAATCCGTAACACGAGACTCACGAATTAAGTTAACCTTAATCTGACCAGGATATTCTAACTCACTTTCAATCTGTTTCGAAATCTCTCTAGCCATAAGAATCATGTCGGCATCATTTATCTGCTCTGGAACTACCATAATACGAATCTCTCTACCTGCCTGAATAGCAAAAGTTTTATCTACACCCTTGAATCCATTAGCAATATCCTCTAACTTCTTCAATCTAGTGGTGTATGTCTCTAATGTCTCACGTCTTGCACCCGGACGAGCCGCAGAAATTGTATCTGCCGCCTGAACGATACATGCAATCAATGATTCCGGTTCTACATCTCCATGATGTGCTTCTACTGCATTAATAACTAATGCTGACTCTTTGTATTTTCTACATAAGTCTACACCAATCTGGATATGGGAACCTTCCATTTCATGATCCACAGATTTACCAATATCATGTAAAAGACCTGCACGCTTAGCCAAGCGAACATCCACACCAATTTCAGCAGCCAACAAACCACATAATTGAGCTACTTCCATCGAATGCTTCAATGCGTTCTGACCGTAACTTGTTCGGAATTTCATCTTACCAAGTAAACGAACCAATTCCGGATGGATTCCTTGAACACCAACTTCTAAAGTAGTGTTCTCACCTTCCTCACGCATCATCTGTTCTACTTCTTTCTGCGCTTTTTCTACCATTTCTTCAATTCTTGCAGGATGAATTCTTCCATCCACAATCAATTTTTCAAGTGCAATTCTTGCAACTTCTCTTCTTACCGGATCAAAGCTTGATAAAATAACAGCTTCCGGGGTATCATCAATAATCAAATCAACACCCGTCATTGTCTCTAAAGTACGAATATTACGACCTTCACGACCGATAATTCTACCCTTCATCTCATCATTCGGTAATTGTACTAAAGAAATTGTAGTTTCGGCAACATGGTCAACAGCACATTTCTGAATTGCTGTAACCACATACTCCTTAGCCTTCTTACTTGCTTCTTCTTTTGCTCTAGTTTCTAATTCTTTCACTAGAACTGCGGTTTCATGTTTTACTTCATCTTCAACAGTCTTTAATAAATACTCTTTTGCTTGTTCAGAGGTTAATCCAGAGATTCTCTCTAGTTCCTGTAGTCTTTTTGCCTCAAGCTCTTCAACGTTTGCTTTCTGCTTTTCCAAATCCTGTTCTCTAGATGCAAGGTTTGCCTCTTTCTTTTCAATCGCTTCTGACTTACGGTCCAAATTCTCTTCACGTGAAATAACACGTTTTTCCATTCTTTGGACTTCATTACGACGATCTTTGATTTCTTTATCAAGATCATTCTTAGTCTTAATCGACTCTTCCTTTGCCTCTAGGAGAATCTCCTTCTTCTTAGCTTCAGCATTCTTCACAGCTTCATCTATAATCTCTCTCGCTCTGTCTTCTGCATCCGAATTCTTCTTTTCTACAATATTCTTACGATATGTAAGAGCAAGAATCCAGGTAACAACCACAGCTACGATTAAAATAATAGCAAAAACGATATACTTTACCACAGGAGCACCTCCTTATTAAGTTTTAGGTGCACTTAACATAAGTGCAACAGTTAAATTCTATCTTTTTTTGTGCATTATGTCAAGTAAATCCTTATCAATAAAATATTTTTCCAAAATATACACTATAAATCTAACGATTGAGAGTTCTGTTCAGGCTTCTTATCTGTCAGACTTGTAATAATTCTTCTTTTATATATCTTTCTATAAGCGCAGTAGAAAATCCTTTGTTATAAAAATATCGAAATATCTTTTGTCTGTCTCTATAATCATGCGGATTCTTACCTCTAACATATCTTTGAAACTGTTTTTCAAAGCAATTCTGTTCAGAATAATCATTGACTTCAAAAAACTCTTCCACTATTGCCTTAGAAATACCTTTACGATACAAATCATAAACCAACTGTTTTTTACTTTTTTGTCCAGAGTAAGACTCGACATACATTCTCACATATTCTTTATCGTCCAAATAATGATATTTTTCCAAGAAAGTCATTACTTTATCAATAACATTCACAGGATACTCATTATCTTTCAATTTGCGTTTTAACATATGCACAGAATAGGGCCTTTTCTCTAACAGAAAAAGTGCTCTTTCTTTTGCACGTTTGTAAATGATTGTATCTAAAATATACGCAATCACATCACTTGATATCTCTCTGCCTTCTTGAATATGGAATTGTCTCAATTCATTAACGTATAATGCAAACAAGAATTCCTCATCTGCATACACTCGATATTTCTTGCCATTCCCCTGTTCAAGTCGTGTAACAATCACTTTATTCTTCCTCGTCTGAAATAATCATGGTTGTTTCGCCCTCGATAATACCAGCCGCTTCACGAACTTTCTTTTCGACCTCAGCTGTAATTTCCGGGTTATCTTGAAGGAAAATCTTCGCATTCTCTCTACCTTGACCAATCTTTTCTCCGTTATATGAGAACCATGCACCGGCTTTATTAATAATATTCTCTTTCACAGCCAAATCTAAGATATCTCCTTCTTTCGAAATACCCTTTCCAAACATAATATCAAATTCAGCCTCTTTGAATGGTGGTGCTACCTTATTCTTAACAACCTTCACACGAGTACGATTACCGGTCACTTCACCATTCTGCTTCAAGGTTTCAATTCTTCTTACATCTAATCGAACAGATGCATAAAACTTCAATGCTCTACCACCTGTTGTTGTTTCCGGATTACCAAACATAACACCAACCTTCTCACGAAGCTGGTTAATAAAGATAACAACACAATTCGATTTGCTAATTACTGCAGTTAACTTACGCAACGCCTGAGACATCAAACGAGCCTGTAAGCCTACATGAGAATCTCCCATCTCTCCATCAATCTCTGCTCTAGGTACTAATGCAGCAACAGAGTCCACAATAATAACATCTACTGCACCGGAACGAACCATGGTCTCCGTAATTTCTAATGCTTGTTCACCATTATCCGGCTGTGAAATATAGAGATTATTAATATCTACACCAATATTACCTGCATATACCGGATCCAATGCATGCTCTGCATCAATAAAACCGGCAATTCCACCATTCTTCTGCACTTCTGCAACAATATGTAATGCAACGGTTGTCTTACCACTTGACTCTGGACCGTATACTTCAATAATTCTTCCCTTCGGTACACCACCTATACCTAGTGCCAAATCTAAACTAAGAGAACCTGTCGGAATCGCTTCTATATTCATATTCGCAGCCTGATCACCAAGCTTCATCACCGTTCCTTTACCAAACTGTTTCTCAATATTCGCCAAAGCGGCATCTAATGCTTTCATCTTATCTTCATTCGCCATTTCATAAACCTCCATGAACATTTGTTCGCTTTCTTGATAATAATATATTATTCATTGATTGTCAATATCAAAATCGAATGTATTTTCGATTTTAACAATCTGTGCCCTCCTTCTTCGATAAGAATACAATACACATTGGACATACTATGACACAAACACAAAAAAATATATAAAATAATATAAATTGGGAAAAATATAAGAAATCTGAAATAAAATGATGGTTTCAGTTTAGCATTTTCTTTACAGTTTGTAAATAGTATTATAGAATTGTGCTGATAACATATAAAAAGTGAGGAATATATGAAACATATCGGAATTATTGCGGAATACAATCCTTTTCACAATGGACATGAATATCAATTAAAGAAAGCCAAAGAACTCTACCCCGACAAAAATATTATTGTTCTTATGAGTGGTAATTATGTACAAAGGGGAGAACCTGCTGTTTTCAACAAATATTTGCGAGCTCAATGTGCGCTAAGTACCCAGGCAGATATTGTCTTTGAACTTCCATTATTATATGCAACCTCTAGCGCCGAATACTTTGCGCATGCTTCCGTTTACGCATTTCAAAAGCTAGGTGTCATTGATACCTTATGTTTCGGTGCCGAAACAGATGACTTAGATTTATTAAAAGAAATTGCTCATATACTCATAACAGAACCAAGTAATTACAAGCTATTTCTTCAGGAAGGACTTCGCAAAGGAAACTCTTTTCCCAAAGCTCGTATGCTGGCACTAAAAGAACTCCTTCACAATACAGACATAGAAAATATTATGCAACAACCAAATAACATCTTAGCAATTGAATATCTAAAAGCAATTGAACATTGTAATGCAAACATTACACCTGTTATTATCAAACGAATCGGAAACGGTTACCACGACAAAGATATTACTAATACCTACAGTTCCGCAACTGCTATCCGAAACAATATCAAAGATAATTTAGCAGATTTTTCACATGTTATACCTACTACTTCTCTGCAACATTTGCAAAATTGTAATTTCTCCAAACCAATTTTTACATCTGATTTGTATACGATGTTACAATATGCTATATGGAGTGCAAAAGATAGTTTAGAACATTATTTGGATGTATCGGAAGATATGGCAAACATACTCCGTTCCATAAAAAACTATCCAAATACAATGAACGAGTTAGTTGATATTTTATCAAGCAAACAATACACTTCCACCAGGATTTACCGAGCACTTCTCCATATTTTGTTAGATATTCGAAAAACAGACATGGATGATGCAAAAGATAATGAATTCATTCGTTATCTCAGACTCTTAGGATTTCGTAAAAGTTCATCATTCATTCTAAGAGAAATAAAAGATAATTGTGAGGTTCCAATCATCAATAAAGTAGCGGATGCAAAAGAGATTCTTTCTGAACAAGCCTTATTATTATTCCAAAAGGAAATTCACCAGAATCATTTATATACACAATTATTCTCTAACAAATACGGAATCCATATCCCATCAGAGTATGAACATTCCGTCATAATTTCAGAATAAATCCATACATTAAAGTAAGACCATTTGGATTGTGCCCTATGAAACAATTTTTGCTCATGATTTCATTACTAATTATGTTACTGATATTTCATGACACCGTAATATCCGGCACACAAAATGGTCTTTTATTATGGTACCAGACATTAGTCCCTTCTCTTTTACCTTTTATTCTGGTAACCAATGCCATGTCAGAAACCAACGCTTACTACTCTATAGCAAGACATTTCCAAAAAATACATCCCCAAAAAACATATGAAATAATTGCAATTCTGCTCGGTAATCTATGCGGTTATCCTATCGGTGGAAAAATCCTAAATGATTTCGTCAAAAATCAATGCATTTCAAACAAGCAGGCTAACAGACTGTTACCTCTTGCAAGTCAGGCCAGTCCAATGTTTTTACTGGGCTATGTATACAACCATATTCTTCATAAAGAAATTTCCTTGGGGATTTTCTTAATCAGTATCTATTTGCCAACTATTATATATTATACTTGTTTATGTCTTTTTTCAGCGAAAGATGTTCATCCGATATATTGTATTTCAACGCAGAAAATCAATATAAAGGATACCTTTTTGCATGCAGTAGAAATTATGGTTATGATTGGGCTTTATGTTATCATTTTCTCCATTCTGTTAACCACCCTTCTACCTTTTTTCCAGTTCACCCCAGCAAAAATCATATTATCTTTTTTTGAAATCACTACCGGATTACCACTCTTAAATTCACTACCGTTAACCAAACCATTTCAGATGGCACTGTTGTGTTCATTATGCTCTTTTGGTGGATTATGTAGTGCCTTTCAAGTCAAAGGAGTTTTAGAATATTCAAATACAGATATAAAAAAATACCTGTTGAATAAATGTGCTTTATCCACAGGTACTTTTCTTATAATCTACATCTATAACTATTGAATATTAAAATTTCTTTTCCATGGTAAAATCATCAATGACACCCATTGACTTTGTATTTTCAGGAACAACCACAGAATCCATCGATTGTGTTGTCACTTCAAATGCATTATCCTGCACACCATTCCCCTCTACCATTGCACGCCCCACTCTCGGTCCACGTTTCACGCGTCCTTCCATAGTGGACGCATCTCTCGCCTGCTCACCATTTGCTTTATATACGGTCTTATCCACCTTAGTTGCAGCCGCAGCTTCTAAAGTCTTAGCAACCGTTTCCTGTGCAGTTTGTGGGGTTTGTAACACAGGGTTTCGTCTCTTAATAATCTTTTTCTTTATTTTCTTAGTTCCATCTGATTCAATCTGTTCTGTAATAATAGTTTCCTCTTTTAATTCAGTCGCAGTTACTGCACCCTCCATCTTCTTCTCAGCCGGTTTTGCAACTACTGCTTTCGGTTTGTTGACATTCTGATTTGCCGTCACAGGATTTGCTCCGTTTGCTGGTTGTTGAACCGGTGTCTTCTGTGTAGGTTGTTTCGCTTCTAATGATGTTTCATTTGGAACAACTTTCTCACCACTGGCAATAAAATCAGGAATATTAACCACAGGCTTTGAATCCTCTACTTTCTCTTCCTTAGCACCAACAGCTTGTTTCACTTTCTGTACCATACTGGCTTTTGCTTTCGGTGGGTTTGGTACATTCTTTCCATTCGCTGCTGTCTTTAGTTGCGGTGCTGTCTGAATGCTGTTAGGATCACCGGTAAAGCTGATTATCTGCTTCTGAACCTCTTCCAAATTCGCATTTGCAATCATATATTCATTGTTTAATGCTGTAATTAAGTTTTCGTAATTAGCACGCTCTGCTTCCATTGTAGCTTCCATATAATTACGAAGACCTGTCATAATATCATTCGTATACTGCATAGAACCTAAACGAATCTCATTGGCTTCTGCTGTTGCCTGAGCAAGAATCTCATTTGCCTGCGCACGCGCCATCTCAACCACTTCATATGCCTGTTGATTTGCCATATGCATAATTTCTGTTTCTGAAACCATCTGATTTGCCTGTGCAGACGCCTGAGCAAGCATTCCATCTGCGTTCTTTCTTGCTTCCATAAGAATTGCTTCTTTATTACGCATAATCTTCTTGCAACGCTCAATTTCTGCCGGAATCTTAACCTTCAAATCTCCAAACAATTCATCAAACTCGTCTCTCGGAACCACAATTTTGTTTGATGATAATGCTGAAGTCTTACAGCTATTTAAAAAATCCTCAATTTCGTTCATTACATCTTCAATACTCTTCTTTGACATTTTACTTCCTCCATCTTTCTTATGCTTCGCTTATACGAAAACATTTTTTCAACTTTTCTACAACAAATTCCGGCACAAAATCAGATACATCTGTACCATAACTTGCATACTCTCTGACAATACTGGAACTTAAATAGGCATATTCGATACTAGTTGTCAAAAACACAGTATCAACGGTCTCTTTACTAACTTTACGATTACTTTGTGCAATCTGTAATTCATATTCAAAATCTGTAATCGCTCTTAAACCTCTCACAATAACAGAAATATCATTCTGTTTCATATAATCAATCAATAATCCATCAAAACAGATTACTTCAACATTAACCAATTCTTCTGTCGCTTTTTTTAACATATCCACTCTTTCTTTCGCAGAAAACAATGGATTCTTAGCACTGTTATTCAAAACACCTACAATCACCTGATCAAACATCGTGGATGATCTTTTAATAATATCTAAATGACCATATGTCACCGGATCAAAACTCCCCGGATATATCGCTCTAGTCAATTTCTTTTCCTCATTTCTTATTGTAATTTTAATTATATCTTTTCAAGAAAAATATGTTTATTTGTCTTGTATATCTTTTCTTTTAAGAATTGAAATCCAATCATATCTTCATCTGACAAATTCGTTTCTAAATCTGCCTCCACTATAATCAAAGCTTTATTCTCTAAAATTTCTCTAAAAGCCGGAAGTCTCAAAATTTCTTTCTCTAATCCTTTTCCATATGGTGGATCCATGAATACTACATGAAATTTCTCTTTCCCTTGCATCATTGTAACAGCAGATAATGCAGTACAATTCATAACTTCACCCTGCTCGTGCAAATGTGTATACTTCAAATTATCACGAATAATATCCGAAGCATTGCGATTCTGTTCTACAAAAACCGCTTTTTTTGCACCTCTACTTAATGCCTCAATACCAATACCACCACTACCACTAAACAAATCAAGAAAATGTATATCATACAATTCATCCTGTATCATGTTAAACAAAGTCTCTTTAATTCGATCTGTCGTAGGTCTTGTATCCATACCGGTCGGTGTCTTTAATTGTAATCTTTTGGCTTTACCTGCAATTACTCTCATGTTATAACTCCTATTTCATTGTATTAGAAAAAACAAAAATGTCAATAATTTGCAAGATTTTCATTTGCGTAAAATTATTCTTTGAATTTTACTTATGTAAGTATAACTAATTTTGTAATATTTTTCAATTCTTGATAAGTCTTTCTAGTATATTTTTTCTCCTGTTTCCAAATAATATTCTTACAACATGAAAATGTTGTTTCAAATAGACACTTAAAGAAAAAGGAGGCAAATGTTATGAGTAATCAAACAAAGAAAAATGCACAGAGCGCGTTAAACAGATTCAAATTTGAGGTAGCAAACGAAATTGGTGTACCTCTTAAGGAAGGTTATAACGGTGACCTTACTTCTCGCCAGAACGGTTCTGTAGGAGGAACCATGGTTAAGAAAATGATTGAAGCACAAGAACGCGCTATGAGCGAAAACTAAACTGCTTCACATCAAAATACCAATAATCATGTAATTTCTTGATTATCAGACAAAGTGCTCATCAATTGGATTCTTATTCTATTATGTAGAAATAATCCATGCTGATGAGCACTTTTAACATTAAGAATATACAATCAACTTCTAATGTAGCCTTTATGTTACAACTGTATATTATTCAACTTACAATCCTCCATAAGAATTTCAAAAGAATATTCTTCCTGCTCCAAAAAATCAATCGCATCATTTGCCATTTTTAGCGTATTCGCATTGTTATAAATGTCACCTAGTTGAAATAGCAAATCACCACTTTGTCTTACTCCAAAAAAATCACCCGGTCCACGAAGCTTCAAATCTTCATTTGCAATATGAAAGCCATCATTGGATGTATTCAAAACATTCAATCTCTCTAATGCTTCTTTACGCTCTGTTCCACAAAGCATAATACAATATGACTGTGCATCTCCTCTACCAACACGACCTCTTAGCTGATGAAGTTGTGCCAAACCAAATTTCTCTGCATTTTCAATCATCATCACTGTAGCATTTGGATTGTTAATTCCAACCTCTATAACTGTTGTAGAAACCAAAATATCAATCTTCTTTTCTGAAAAATCATGCATAATCTGATTCTTTTCATCTGGTGACATTTTACCATGCAGATAAGAAACACTAATATCTTTCGGGAATACATTCAATAAATTTTCCTGGTATTCTACAACATTTTCTGCTTCTACGTTCTCACTTGCTTCCACCATTGGACAAATAATATATATCTGATGTCCTCTACTAATCTCATCTTGCATAAACTTATATGCTGTGGGGCGATACTTAGGTCCAACCACACAATTCTTAATTGGCTTTCTATTCGCCGGCATATCCTTCATAATTGATATATCCAAATCACCATACATAATAATTGCAAGGGTTCTCGGAATCGGCGTTGCACTCATAACAAGTACATGTGGTTCATTTCCTTTTTCCGAAAGTAATGCTCGTTGTCGAACTCCAAAACGATGCTGTTCATCTGTAATCACAAGAGCCAGATTATTATAAACAACCTTATCCTGTATTAGTGCATGAGTTCCTATTAATATATCTATTTCACCTCTTGCAAGTGCATCATATATCTTTCTTTTTTGCGATATTTTTGTAGAACCTACCAACAACTCAACTTTTACCCCAAAGGATTCCAAATCTTTCTTCACTCCTTTGTAATGTTGCGTTGCTAATACTTCTGTAGGTGCCATAAATGCTGCCTGATATCCATTTTTAACCGCAGACAACAATGCAATTTCAGCAACTATAGTCTTGCCCGACCCAACATCTCCCTGAATCAAACGATTCATAACAGTGCTTCCTGTCATATCCTTTCGAATCTCTTCTATTGCTGTTTTTTGCCCTTTCGTTAATTCAAATGGCAATTGACTTATAAATTCCTCTGTTTCCTTCCATTTGTCTATGACAAAATGATTCTCTACTTTAACAGTCTTCTTTCTTAATATCCGCATATGCAAAATAAACCAGAAAAATTCATCAAACACCAAACGTTCCCGACAGGCAATAACCTCATCAAAATTCTCCGGAAAATGAGAACCTTGTATTGCATCAGCCAACGGCATTAACCCAAACTTTTCACGTACCTTCTCCGGAATTCTATCCTCCAGCTCTGAAAGTAACGGTAATGCCGCATACATTGCTTTTGTTACAACTTTATTACTTAATCCTTCTGTCAACGGATACACCGGTTGTAAAGAAGACAACTTTTCCATATATTGCGTTTGTGTATAATACTCCGGATGCTCCATTACGCGTTGATTATTACGAACTGACATCATTCCAACAAAATAGTATGTTTGTCCAATATGAAACACTTGTTTCAAAAAAGGAGAGTTAAACCAAATAAGTTTCACTGTTCCTGTTCCATCTTTAACCATACATGTAACAATTTTCAAGTTACGAATCTTTTTAATGTCAACATAAGACTGTATCGTTGCCTTAATTGTAACACGCGTTCCACACTCTGCTTCCTCAATATTAACCGGCTCATCATAACTTAAATATGTTCTAGGATATAATCTTAACAAATCATCTATCGTATGAACTTTTAGTTTTTCAAATAAGACAGCCGTCTTAGGACCTACTCCTTTCAAACTGTCAACTCTATCAAAAATCTGCATCCTAATCTCCAAATATTAATTTTGTATAGAAAAGGACGACAAACCCTGCCGTCCTTAAACAACTATATACTATTCTACAGAAACAATGTAATAATATATCGGTTGACCACCATAGTTAAATTCAACATCACAATCCGGATATGTTTCTTCTACATAATCCGCAAAAGATTGTGCATCCTCTTCTTTCACATCTGCACCATAGTAAATACTAATCAACTCAGAATCTTCATCTACCATAACAGATAATAATTCTTTAGTAGTTGTGTCCAAATCCTTTGATACCGCCTTAATTCCGACATCATCAATACCCATGATGTCACCAGCATTAATTTCTTTACCATCAATATTGGTATCACGAACCGCATAGGTAACCTGACCAGTCTTCACATTACCCATCTCTTTCGTCATATTGGCAAGATTATCCTCACCTTTTTTATTCGGATCAAACGCAATTAACGACGCAACACCTTGCGGTGCTGTTTTTGAAGGTACCACAACAATCTCCTTATCCTCCGTCAAATCTCGCGCCTGGTTCGCAGCCAAAATAATATTTTTATTATTCGGTAAAATGTAAATAGTGTTAGCATTCACCTTTTCAATTGCATTCAACATATCTTCTGTACTTGGATTCATAGTCTGACCACCCTCAATTAAGTAATCAACACCTAAATCCTTGAATATATCGTTCATACCTTCACCAACTGAAACTGCAATAAATCCATATTCTTTACGTTTTTCTTCTAATGGTTCTTTCTTTGTCTCTTTCGTAGCATTTCTTTCAGCTGCCTGATTAGCAGCCATAGCTTCTGCTTCCATAATTACTTTCTCTCTATGCTCTTCACGCATATTATCCACTTTCATGCTAGTTAAAGAACCATATGTCAAGCCACGCTCAAATGCAAGACCCGGATGATTTGTGTGAACATGAACCTTCACAATCTCATCATCAGAAACCACAACTAAAGAATCACCAATTGACTCCAAATACGATTTGAATTCTTCCTCAATCTTTTTATTATACTCTTTCTCAAGCATAATAATGAATTCCGTACAATATCCATACTTAATATGAGACGTATCAATTTGTTTACGGTCAATCCCAACTGAATTGGTAAGTTTAAGACCTGACGCATCCGGAGCTGTCTTATTCTCTGCACCACTTGCATCATAACCATTAGAGAAATCATAAGTAACCTTTCCGGACAAAGCATCAAATGCACCTTCTAAAATCGTCATAAGACCTTCTCCACCCGAGTCCACAACTCCGGCTTCCTTCAATACAGGAAGCATATCCGGTGTCTTATCCAATACCTCTCTACCATATACCAACACTTCTTCAAGGAATACCAAAAAGTCCTTCTTAGACCTGCTAAGCTCTGTTGCTTTATCCGCCATCCCCTTAGCTACAGTAAGAATCGTACCTTCTTTTGGTTTCATTACTGCTTTATATGCTGTTGCAATTGCTCTATTGAAGGCATTTGCAATATCTTCATTATTAATCTCTTTCTTATTCTCTAACTCTTTACACAAACCACGAATCAGCTGAGACAGAATTACACCTGAATTACCTCTTGCACCACGCAAAGAACCTGTCGACATAGCTTTCGTAACACTCGAAAATGTTGGTTCTTGAATTGCCGCTACTTCTTTTGCTGCAGCCGTGATTGTAAGTGTCATATTTGTGCCTGTATCTCCATCCGGTACCGGAAACACATTCAATTCATTAATATATTCTTTCTTCTCTTCGATTCTTTTTGCACCCGACAAAAAAGCGTATTGAAGACTTTTCGCATCAAAACTCATACCTTGACTTAGACCTCCTAATCAATCACTCGCACGCCTTCTACAAAGACATTAATTGTTTCCACTTGCATGCTTGTAAACTCTTCCACTTTATATCGAACCGTTGACATTAAATTCTCTGCAACAGTAGATATGCTTACACCATAGGCTACAACAATATGAAAATCAATTGCAATTGAATTGTTCTCTCCAATTGTTACATTGACTCCTTTGGATACACTGTCACCACGAAGAAGCTTCACAAATCCATCTTTCACATTAACAGTTGCCATGCCCACAATACCAAAACATTCAATTGCCGAAAGTCCCGCAAATTGAGCAATCACTTCACTTTCAATAATCACTTCACCATTACTGGTTTCTAATTCTATTTTCATATATGCCTCCTTATCTGACTAATCTATATAGCCTACATATAATCTTTATATAATTTTATTAAATAAACCATTGTCTATTATTGCTAATAATACCATTCCTATAAGTCTTCTGCAAGCAGAAATGAAAAAAAGCAATATTTTTTTAAATTTGTACTTGCATTCTTATTATACTTCTGTTAAAATTGACGTGTTGCAAACCGATAGGTTAATATATTCAAGGAGGTGCAAGTCATGGCAAAGTGTTCAGTATGTGATAAAGCTGCTCATTTTGGAATCAAGGTGAGCCATTCTCATAGAAGATCCAACAAGATGTGGAAATCAAACATTAAGAAAGTTAAGGCAAATGTTAACGGTACACCTAAGAGAATTTATGTTTGTACTTCATGCTTAAGATCTGGTAAAGTAGAAAGAGCTTAATAGTTTATGAAAGAAAAGAGGACCTGATGGTTCTCTTTTTTTATGCCATTATGCTCAGCATCTACAAAACAAAACATACGCAATAACAAGCGTAATTATCACTACTACAAAATTCCAGAATCCTTTCAACAAAAAATCTACAATCATTCCAACACTAAACCAAAAGAAAGCAAAACCCCATACTCTTTTCATAATCCCTCCGTGTTCAACACATACCAATTATAAAATAGTATATTCCGATTCTGCTTCCTTTGTGACTCTATTCCTAATTTATTTTTCTACATTTGTTACAACATTCGAAACTGCAACTTCAACTTCTTCTGTAATTACGTCTTTATTTCCTTTCTTTTGGAAACGGTCAATTAAATCCGGCACCATATCAAGAACTTTTGTAACTGTGTCTTGATTCTTAACATTTACCAAACGAATCTGTCCATCCTTAATTACTAATACTGCACTTGCAGTCATCTTTCCACCCATTCCACCAGCACCATTGTTCTTTTCTGTGCTGGAAAATGCACCTGCCGCTACACCGAAACTTACATCAACTAATGGAAGAATAATTGTATCTCCAATTGTGGTAGGTTCACCTACTACAGTCTTTGTCGATAAAAACTTATCCATACCTTGAAAAAGCGAACCTACAGTTGTGTTAAAATCATTAGCCATCTTATTTCCCTCCTACGCTTCTATTATAGTTTGTACTTTCTTTATTACTTTTATAAGATTTTTATTAAGTATAATCTTAATTAACAACTTTACAAGCGGAAAAAGTCGAAATTTTCCACTTCCATTCAAATATCCGTCTATACATGATTTTTCAAAATCAGGAGCAATTGTCAGAAATGAATCATAACACGCAAGAAACATACCAATCACGCCTAACGCCTGACCTGTAACAGCCGGATCTTCAAACCCGAAATGAATATAACCTTCCAATTTCTTAGGTCTAATTATAAACCATAAGGTCTTTATATACAAAATCAAATCTGTTTTCGCTACTTGAAAACGCTTGGAATGGTAAACCTTTATTAATGCTTCACGCTTATCGTTGAGTTTCTGAAGTTTGTGAACAAATCGATTGATTCGAACCTTAACATCACCAATCTTTTTTCGAAATTTATAAATAATCGATTTCTTATGAGGGTGATGCTTCTTTTTTTCCAAACCAATCTTCCGCTTTTCGTCATTTAATTTATACGATGCATCGGACTTATCATTTGCTTCAATCACTAACTCTGATTCATCATTCGAAATACTATTCTTCTCATCAAGAGGACTCTCTACTTCTTTCTTAACCACCTCTTTACCGTCATCGAAATTATCATCTTTCTCTTTTTTAGAAGAATCAAAAAACTTCTTACCCAACCAGGAAAGAGGAACATCGGTATTTGTCATAACCACTCCGCCGAACATTCGAACAATATATTCAAATTTCTTGTCACGATAATTTGCAGTCACCTTCAATAAAATCGGAGTCCATTTAATCAATACATCGGCTTTCGCATTTTCCTTGTATTCCCCTGATAACTGATAACGAATCGGAACAAATAATAGAATACCCAATATTAAAATCAACAATGCTAAAATAACCAGAATTACTATTCCGATTACCTTCAATATGGATAAAATCATCAACTCACCTTAAAATAATCCTTAATTGGAATTTTCCCATCTTTCAATCCAACATCCAACACAATCTGCTCAATCATATGAAATGCTGCATCTCTAGTTGTAGCCAAACCAACCACAACTAATTCAACATCCATCTTTTGATAATATACTTGTAACAATTCCGGATACCAATATACTTCCAATATTCCTTCTTCCCCTAATGGTAATGTTACTAAAAACAAATCCAACTTAGGAGATTTTCTTTTTAACTTTTTCTTAAAGGAAGTAAGCTTTCTATCCGAGATTCCTTCGCTATACAATTGTTCGTGAATCTGGATATCCATCTAATCACCTACTTTATTTTCTAATCCTCTTCCATCATATCTTCTAAAATCTTAGCACAAGCCATCAACTCTCCTGCATTACTACAATGGTTCAAACTATATTCAATATAATCCTTAACTTCTTGTTGAGAGTTAAAAAGAACCGGCATATTTGAAAATAATGCTGCCATAACAGCTCGATTCACTTCCTTAGAATGAGAACCAAAAAAGTTGGTAAGCATCGCAACAAGCTCATCTCTCTTAGTAGTTATATAGACCGTATCAGCTAACTCTTGTGTTTCTTCGTGTTCCAAATCAACAAACAAACTATTTGACATTAATTTGGAAATCATAGATAAGCTATTAAAAATCTTATCCAACATAATCCAAGAAATCGTATCCTTATGTTCCTGTGTCACTTCGAACAGAATGCTCTCATATTGCATAATATCGTCCCCAAGTTCCTCCTGAACACCTTCAATTTGCATAAATCCTTCATCTACCACCTCAGGAATATCTGCATCAGAGATAAATGCATCGTGCAATCCCTTTATCATATTTACACAAACCTCAGACACACAATCTTGATTTTTCTCGTATGGTAATGCCAGCAATACAGCATACAAATCATTCACAATCTCCATTACCAACAAGTAATTACTTACTAATTCCGTTAAATATTCTGTAACAAATGAAAATTGTTCCATAACAGTGTTATATAATTCCAAATTCATTGTCTTGAAGTCTGTATTCTGTAATTCTCTAATAAAACCAACAATAGCAGGATACGCATCATCAAAGTTATTCGGTAACTCTAACAATGCTGTAGACTTTAACATCGCCACAAAATCATCCACAGACGACTTGTCCGAACCGTTATAAATATTCAATGTATCCGTCAAATAATCAAAGAATCGATTCTTCGTCATACGAATCGGTAATTGTCCGGTTACCATCTGTATTTTGCTATTTACAACCATTTTATCATTGTCAGTAAACAAATATCGGAATACCTTGGCAGCCAATTCCGTCTCTTCCACAGAGAATTCTTGCCCTTTTACTGTATACTCAATACGATTTAACACATATTCATAAATTTGTAATGCATCTGTATATGCTGTAAGTATCGCCATTTTGTTTGTAATTTCATCTCGTAAACCATGAATTGTTTTAATCATTTCTTCATAATCTGCCACCATTTCATCTGCAAGAACCGTTTGAAACAGCATTGTATGTATCTTATCAACCGCACCTGACAAGTATTCATCCTTAGTAATACCATTCGTTTCATCTTGAATTTCTTTGATGGTATAATAATTTAACACCAAATGAATCAAACTATATTCATAGGTTGCGTTAATATATGCATTCGCATAAGCAGGCAAATTCATCTCTAAATCTGTTCCCTGCAAAATATCCTTTATAATCTTTTTGTTCTCTTTCTTCATGTTACAATTCCTTTTCTATTTTTTATATATAACGTTATCCTACACCGAACTGTTACTATTTGACTACTTCTTATGTTCATGTGTAAATAAATGATTCTGGCAATACTCATAATTACCATTACAACGTGAGCAATATCTGAATTCCAAATTCGGATTGTCTTCTTCTGTCTGACCACAGATAGCACATTTATGCCTTGTAAGAATCTGTGTTTCTCGAACTTCTCTCTTATATGTCTTCTTCCGTTTCCGATGGGCTGCACTCACTCTATTTTTTCCTTTCAACAAGAAATAGAATAAAATAAAATTAAGCACCGACATAATAATTGTAACCATACCAGGATAGTATCCTATCAATCCATACGATAAAATTGCATAAATCAAATATACAATATCTAAATAGCCCAGCCATTTGACCTTAACCGGAATAATCATATATAACATAACTCTCATATCCGGGAACATAAATGCATACGCCAAAAACATACTCATACACAAATAATAAGTAGAAACATCGGATATTAGTGCATACATACTAGCATATTCTGCTAATCCACACACTTTCAAAACAAGATAGGTTGCCATAACCCCGATATCTGTAAAAACAACTCCAGAAAGTATATACATAGTATATTTAAAATCTCCCCATACATTTTCCAAAGTTTGTCCCACATGAAAATAAAACATCAAACTAATAATCACCAAAAGGAGATTTGTCGAACTTGGTGGCATAAGAATCCATGTTATCAAACGCCACACTTGTCCCTGCATAATCTTTTCCGGATTCAAATTAATAATGTATATAGCATCTAGCTGAAAAATCTGAATCAAATACCCCACAATAAAACAAACAATTAATATCACTGTTAAATTCGAAATTGCGAACTTGCCATATTTGCGTTCTAATTTTGTCATAAAATCCATTGCACGTCATCCTCTATAATATAATTTGTGTGCTTGTACGAATTAGCATTGTATAAAACAATCTTCCCAAACACTTTTACTATCTATATAATATACTTCGTCAAAGCTATCCTTTAACGAAGTATATTCCATTCTAAATCTTTGATTTAACAAATGAACTAAGTGTCATCATTCCCTTCTGACTCCCTAATCCTCTTCATCAAAAAAATCTTCAAACATATCATCATCTCTGTCTTCTCTCGGTTGTATCATAGGAATGGTAATAACCAACCCTTCCGGTAATTCTACATCCTTCAGCATTGGATTCCATCTTGCTAACGTGTCAAAATCAGTATTCAACGCTTGCATCACACGTTGGATTGTATCACCTTCATTAACCACATAGGTTCTTTCCGGTCTTGCCGGGGCTGACGGAATACAAATTTCATCACCTATTTGTAAATTATATACATTTACATACGGATTCAAACGCATAATATCAAATAGTTTTACATCATACTGTCTTGCCAGTTTATATAATGTTTCCCCTGCCTTCACAACATGCACATAACCTCTGCATATCGGAGAAGGTCTTCTTTCATTCTCATTATTGGGCATAATCATAATATTAATAAACCTAACACACTTTTTAATTATTATATTCCCAACTAATAAAATCGGTTCCTATTCCCCTGTTGTGTTTTCCGTAGATGATTGTTCTGTGACGCCATTTTCCTTTGATACAGAAATCTCTTCCGGTGTAAAACTAACCAAAAAAGAATCCCCCTTAAATTCGTCTTCATAATACTCCGTATAATTCAAAGTATAATTCTCTTTATTGTGAACTGTAAAAAGAATGGATTTAGTAACTGATTCTCCCATTTTCAAAGTAAAAATATTATCCATAAACTTTTCATTATTCAAATCGGCCTTACCATATCCGGTAATAATCTCTTTTGATTGATTGTCTTCATAATCTAACGTAAAATCTGTAATACTCATTGGAATATCTTCATCATAAGTATTCTCAATCGTAAGTGTTACAACCAAATAAGTATTACCTTCCTCTGCTTGATATAATCCATCATCAAATTGATACGTATTATATCGAACTGCTTCCTTCAATGTAACATCAAAAAAAGCTGTTTCCATTGTCTCTCCGGTTTCACCTTTAATCAGACCACCATAGCTTCTTCCATCATCGGATATCATTGAACCATTCTTGTCTGCTCTGTTTCCACAAGCAGTACATATACTACAAAAGAAAAGCAGACAAAACATTATCATCATTCGCTTCATGCCAGTTTTACCTTTAAACATATCTGCCTCCAAATCACTAAACATAATAATCTTAGCAGCGTAACATCAACCTACTTTAGTATACTTCTGTTACAGGTATTGTATCATACCAGGTCCTAAATCTTCAGTTGGTCTCGCTATAAAACCATGTTTCTTATAAAATTCTTCACGACCTTTGGCGCACATCAGACATAACATCATATGAGAATTGCTTTCTTTTAATTGTTCAACATATTCAATCAAATGCTTCAACAACAAAGAACCCGTTCCTTCACCTTGATATTCCGGATCCACAATCAAATCCTGAATATAGCAAATCACCGCACCATCGCCAACGATTCTTCCCATTCCGATTAATCGACCATCTTCGTAGGCTCCAACAACACAAAGACTATGTTCCAGTGCTTTTTCAGCCTGTGTCACTAATAATTCTTTCCAGCCAACCTTGGCCCGAATGGATAAATAATCTTGTACATCAATTGTATTTGTCTTAATCGTTATCATTATTATAATCTCACTGCTACATCTTTATCCCTTAGAAATTGTTTCAAATCAGCAATTTCTAATTCTTTATAATGAAATAAAGAAGCGGCTAAAGCTGCATCCGCTTTCCCTTCAGTTAATGCATCATAAAAATGTTCCTTTGTTCCTGCTCCACCAGACGCAATAACTGGAATCGAAACATTCTCACTAATCATCTTCGTAAGCTCAATGTCATATCCTGCTTTAGTACCATCACAATCCATACTAGTAAGTAGAATTTCTCCTGCTCCCATCTTTTCAGCTTTAATAGCCCATTCCACCGCGTCTAATCCAACATCGACACGACCACCATTCTTATAAACATTCCATCCCGATCCATCTAAACGACGTTTGGCATCAATCGCAACTACTACACACTGACTTCCGAATTTATCAGCAGCATCACTGATTAATTCCGGTGTATTAATGGCAGAAGAGTTAATTGAAATCTTATCTGCACCTTCTCGCAAAATAACTTTAAAATCTTCAACTGTACGAATTCCGCCTCCTACAGTAAACGGAATAAACACCGTCTCAGCAACTCTACGAACCATATCTATCACAATACTTCTAGCATCTGAAGAAGCTGTGATATCCAAAAAAACCAATTCATCTGCACCAGCTTTATCATAGGCTTTTGCAACTTCTACAGGATCTCCCGCATCTCTCAAATTAACAAAGTTAATTCCTTTCACAACACGACCACCTGTTACATCTAAACAAGGAATAATTCTCTTTGTATGCATATTAACAATCCTCCTTTATCGGAGATGGTAAAGAAACAAAATTCTCTAAAATCTTAAGTCCTACCGTACCACTTTTCTCCGGATGAAATTGGCAGGCATATATATTATCCTTCTCCACACTTGCATGAATTAAAGTTGAATAATAAGTTGTTGCTGCAACCTCTGATTCATTCATAGCTTTCAAATAATAGGAATGTACAAAATAAACATACGGATTCTCAGGAAGTCCTTCGAAAAGTGTTGCATCCTCTTTCACATCTAATGAATTCCAACCCATATGTGGAATCTTAAGTCCCGGTGCATCCGGAATACGGTTAATCGTTCCTTTCAGCAAACCAAGACCTGTCACACCTGATGTTTCATCACTACTCTCATATAAAAGTTGTAAACCCAAACAAATCCCCAAAAATGGTACTTTTTTATCTACAACATCATAAATCACCTTATCTAGTTGATAATCACGAAGTTTCCCCATAGCATCTCCAAAACTGCCAACCCCTGGTAATATAACCTTCTCACTAGCCATAATCTCATCCCGGTCACGAGTAATTCTAGCCTCCTCACCGAGGTAATTCAAAGCTTTTTCTACACTTTTGATATTACCAGCATCATAATCAAGTATTGCTATCATTCTTCCACTTCCTCTTCCTTTTCTTCTGATACAACTGCAGTTTCGGTATCCCCTATCGTTTCAACTGCTTCACTTCCAGAACTGTTCTCTTGCGTTGTACCCGCAGCACTAGCTTGCTCTGCCACAATAGTTTGTATGTATTGTACATAGTCATAATTATCTAAACGATTAATCTCTGTTGCCTCTTCAACTGTAATCCCATATCGTTCCATCAAAATAGTCTTAATCTGATTAAAGGAATAATCCATATCGCTTGCCACGCCAAGTTCCTCTGCCTCTTCATAGTGTTCGTAATATTTAGCCACACCTCTCAAAAGAGAGTCCAATGCCTTTTCTTGACGTCCAAGCTCTATATTATTCATATAAGCTTCATACAATCGTTCTACATACATAACCGTGTAAATGCGATCTTTTAATTCCTCATCTTTTTCCTTAATTTCAATTCCAACAATCTCATCATAGGCCTTGCGATATTTTTGATTTGCAAAATATTTCGTAGCGCGTTCAATTGCTTGAGTATAATTAAAATTATTGGTAGCCATAAAAAACAAGAATGTTCCACCTAAAAACAAAGTAAAAATAAATATTACCATCGGCTTATTTAACTTCTTTTCCGGTTCTGCATTCGCAAGCTCTAATTCACGTAATTTGGCTTTTTTCAGTGCTTTGAACTGTTTATCATCTTGTTTCGCTTTTTTCTTTTGATTATTCTTAGCTACTTTTTCTTCTTTTGCAACTTTCGCCTTTTCTTTTTTCTCTTTCTTTTTAGCTTTCTTCGCAGCTTTCTTCGCAGCTTTCTTTGCTTCTATCTCCGCCAGTTCTTCATCTGACACAATATCATCTTCATCCGGCTCACCAAATAGCATTTCCATAATCTTTTGTTTTTTATCCGGTTGTGCTGATGGTAATTCCTCAAGATCATCAAATTCACTTTTCGAACTTTTATTTGAATCAGCTTTTTTATCTTGAGTATCGCTCGAAACACTATTGGATATGTCAGATGGTAAATCATCTAAATCTAATAGGGATAAAATATCATCTAAGTTTTCGTTTTCTTCATCCGTCAACTGACTTACAGGCTCTTCATTCTTAGGTGCTGCATCAAAGTTTTCAAACTCTTCTAATGCCTGTAATAAGTCTAAATCGTCATCTTCATCCAACAAACTGTTTTTATCTTCCGACACAGTTTCATCTTCTGAACTAAGTTTCTCTTCCGATATAGATTGCGATAACGAATCATCGGTTATTGACTGTTCTTTTTTCACAGATTCATCTGAAACCTTTGTATCACCCAACAAGCTATCCAAAAATTCATCTGCATCAAATGAATCTTCATTTAAATCTGCTTCTTGTTCAACTACATCCCTCTCTTGTATCGGCGATTCATTATTCTCCGGAATATCTTCTTCAAAAGAATATTCTTCCTTTATTTCACTTTTGCCATCTTCGGATACATCATTGTCAGAGTCAAAAAGACTGCCAATATCCAAATCCCCTTCAAACTCTTTCAATAAATCATCTAAATCGCGCGTTTCAACATCATCTAATTTGGTGACATCCAAGTCATCAAAATCAATATCAGAAAAATCCATATCTCCAATATCTAAATCTGCCAAATTATCTAGCTGATCTAATTCGTCCATTTGTTCTTCTGAAAAACGAACATCCTGACTATCTTGTAAATTACCAGCATCCAACTCCAAATCAATGTCAAATAAATCTTCATCAGAAACATGTTGTTGGTCTTGATATTGACGTTTTTCTTTTTCTATCTGGCTATCCAATTCTTCTTCAATTTTATGGTCAATCTCTTTGTCTAAAGAAACTTCATTCAACAGACTATCAAGATAATTCTCATCCATAAAAACACCTCTATTTCTCATAATCAAACTTTGTAAATATAAAAACTATATTACAAAACTAACTTCTACTCAAACCATCACGATTCTACCATATATAACAAGTAAAATCACCCTCGTTATTGTATCATACCTTTTACATTTTAACAAGAAACAACACTCATATGATTTTATTTAATTTCAGAATGAATATGCTTAACTCTTGCATTTTATAAAATTTTATTATATAGTGTACGTATCTATTTTTACAAAGGAGGTTTTTTCATGAAGTCTACATTGTATGTTGAATATCAGGAAAAGCAGTTAGAAGAAAAAGATTTAGTTGCTAAGGCTAAGAAAGTTTGGACATCTACAGGCAAGAAAGCATCTGAATTAACATCTCTTCAATTATACGTTAAACCAGAAGAAAACATGGTATACTGTGTATTTAACGAAGACATTACAGGCGAATTTCCATTAGATTAATTCATTCTTTAATGTTTTTCTTCTTAACAAAAGGGTTGTAGAAATTTCTACAACCCTTTTGTACTTATATATACTATTTGCTAAGATTAACAATCAAGTTATCAATACAGCTTACAAGCTGTCCAATCTCCGGCTTAGAAATCTGAGCATCTGCACCTAAACGCTCACCTTTTCTCTTCATATCATCATTAATCAAAGATGAGAATATAACAATTGGCAAATGACTCAAGGCTTCGTCACTTCTAATTAGACGAATCAAACGATGACCATCCATCTGTGGCATTTCAATATCAGTAATAACACATTTGACACCATAATCAACACCGTTATTCTTCTTAAGCTGTAATAGCTTATCCCATGCTTCCTGGCCATTTGAATATACATCCAAATTGGTATATCCTGCAGTTTTTAAAGCATCTGTTACAAGTTTCTGAAGCATTGGTGAATCTTCCGCAACAATAATTGGTATATTGTTACGTTCTCTTTCTCCTAATTTTTCAATTTGAGACATCTTTAAACTTGTTTCCGGACAAATCTCTTCAACAATGCGTTCAAAATCCAAAATAATAATTAAGTCTTTTAACTTTTTAATAATACCTGTAGCAATTCCTGCACCGGGTGCATTCACAGTAGAATCCGGTTTAACAATATCCTGCCATGATACACGATGGATACCAAGAACCTGGTCTACATCAAAAGCAATATTCAAATTGTTAAAATTGGTAACAATCAACATATCATTACGACGATCCGTCTTCTCCGGAAAACCTAAGGCCCTTACCAGATTAATAACTGTAATAATTGTATCACGTGGCATAAAGATACCCTCAATACAAGGATGTGAGTTAGGAATTGGTGTAATGTCGGTCATTGTTAAAATTTCTCTAACCTTTGCAACATTAATACCATAATGATTTCCCGAAATCGTAAACTCTAAAACCTCTAATTCATTGGTTCCACTTTCTAATAAAATATTGGTATCCATATAAGCAACCCCCTTATTGTAAAATCTTAATCATATTCTCAATTTCGTTATACGTAACATATAATTCCATTGTTTCTAAATTATTGTGCATTTCCTCAGAAATCTGAAAAACCAACACCGCTTGTTGCGGTACATTAGGTTCAACATTCGTTTCTAATGTCCCCAAATCATCCATTAATATCGTCAACATTGGCTTCGCCACTTTACGACCATTACATACAATACGATAATCCAACCCCTTATCAATCAACGAAACAGGCAATATGTCAGTAGTTAAATTCTCTACATCAAAGCGTACCACTAACAATTGATATCCCTTTGAAGCTTCTAAATGTATAAATTCTCCTTGTTCTTCCGTCTCCGGATACTTGTCTACCACAAAATACTCCCGAAACGTAATCTTTGCCCCTTCAATTCCTGCAATCGCCGCAACATCTTGCTCTGTTCCTACTGTATGTTCGTCCTCTGCTTTGACATCTAAAGATTCAGATTCAGAATCATGTCGGTCCGCATCTTCATTCTTCTCAGTGGTCGACTCTTGTTTAACATTATCTTCCGTAGTCGTACTAGTGGTTGTTTCTCCATTAATTATCTTATCCAATGCTTCGGAGGACATCTCTTCTGCTTTCTGATTGCCTTCATCTATTCGATCGACATAATTAATATCATATTTGAGCAACAACTCCGCAGCATATTCAGCAATTAATCGTGTCTCTTCATCTGTTAATTCAACCACCTTCTCACATCCAACTAAAAACATGGCACAAAGGCTTAATATTAACAGTGCTAATTTCTTTCTAATCATGTCCGCCCCTCTAATATCCGAATCAATATACTACTCATTATTTTACCATGAACTTTGTGTTTCTTCAACAATTTTCATCATTCTTGACATTGTTTTGATAATTCTAATTCAAAATAAAACACAACACCATTTTCTGTATTATATACCCCATATTTTCTTCCATGAAGCTTCATAGTTGCTGCAACAATCGACAACCCAATACCACTACCACCATACTCTCTAGTTCTAGCTTTATCTACTTTATAAAACTTAATCCATATCTTTTCGAGTTCTTCTTCCGGAATATTCTCTCCTTCATTAAAGACATTGATACGCAGTATGTTATCTCTTTGCTCCGTTGTAACACAGACTTTTTTATTATTCGTCGCATAATGTATGGCATTACTCAAATAATTTCGATATACTTCTTCAACCAAAAACTCGTCAGCCCAAACAAATATAGGACTTTCTGTATCAAAGCAAAAATCAATATCATTTTGCTGAAATAAAAGTTCAGATGCTATATTAATATTTCTCATAAGTTCCACAACATCAAATCGTTGGAAATTGATTTTATCCATACCAAATTCTAATTCATTTAATGCCAATAGTTTCTTAACCATAGTATTCATTCTATCTGCTTCATCCATAATTACTTCACAATAAAAATCTTTGCTTTCCGAATCATCAGAAATGTTTTCTTTTAATCCTTCAGCATAGCCTTGAATCAATGCAATTGGAGTTTTCAATTCATGGGATACATGGGATAAAAATTCTTTTCTCATCTCGTCAAGTTGTGTTTTTTCTTCAATATCTCGCTGAAGCTTGGCATTAGCAGTTTTCAATTCAGAAATGGTTGCTTCTAACTCCTTAGACATTGAATTAATACTCTCACCTAACTCACCAATTTCATCCTTCGAACGATTTTCCACCTTAACATCAAAATCTAACTGTGACATTCTTTTTGCAACAATCGCCATTTGATGTATCGGTCTCACATAGGAACTACTTACAAAAAACATGGCTAAACAACCAACCAAAATTGCAAAAGAACCAACATATATATATAGTTGCATAGTGGTGGCTACACTTTCATTGAAACGTACTACCGATGAACGCAAAGCAATAAGGCTACCATCATCCAAAACTCCAACTAAATCATAAAAATGTGAATTAAGTTTCTTGTCATAATTTTGATGAAAAATCCAATAACCTTCACCTTCCTGAAACATATCATCCCCTATATTATTTTCATTTTGTCCTACTAATAAAGATGCTATTGCTTGCATACTCTCCCACATTTTACTCTCTTCGTTAATATTGCTATAATAAGTATTATTAGGACACAAAACAAAAACATTGACTTCTCCATTGGCTGCCAAACGCGACAATTGTTCAGATCTTTCTATATCAGTAAGCCCTTCTTGTGAAAAGATAACGTTCACATCTTCGTACATACCAATCAAGCGATATTTCAATTCACTCAAAAAAAAGCCTTTGACACATAACTGTGTCACAAGAATCGATCCGAATATTGTCAAAGTCATCAAAACCATCAAAAACATTGTCAATTTAAATCGCAAAGAATACTTCATTCGTGCAAACATATTAACCCTCTTCCACATTAAACTTATAGCCCATTCCCCATATAGTCTTAATATAATCTCCGCAATCACCAAGCTTATTGCGCAATTTTTTCACATGGGTATCAATTGTTCTCGCATCACCAAAATAATCATAATTCCATACGTTGTTCAGAATCTTCTCTCTTGATAATGCAACTCCCTGATTGACAACAAAGTAATTTAACAATTCAAACTCTTTGTAACTTAAATCTATATTATTACCTTTCACCTTAACCGTATGTGCCGAAATATCTAATTCTATCTCCCCTGCAACTAAAACTTCTTCCTGTAAAGCACCTGATGTCCGTCGTAATATAGCTTCTACTCTCGCAACAAGAATTTTCGGACTAAATGGTTTGGAAATATATTCATCAACACCCAACTCAAACCCCATTAATTCATCTCTCTCATCCGACTTCGCAGTAAGCATAATAATAGGCACTCCTGATAACGCACGTATTTCTTTACAAACTTGCCATCCATCCATCTTAGGCATCATAACATCAAGTATAATCAGAGCAATTTCTTTATCCTGTACAAACAAGTCGACCGCTTCCTCTCCATTAGCAGCCTCTATAACACTATAACCTTGTTTAACCAAAAAATCTTTTACCAGTTTACGCATACGACTTTCGTCATCCACTACCAATATTTTAATGGGATTCATATTATACCTCCTATAGAAAAAGAGAGACAGTATACGAATCTGTCTCTTACTTCACATTCATCACCTAGACACATTATATCATTAAAATATGTTCGAACTGTGACCTATTGTTCAGAATTAATATTGAGTTTTTCTTCTTTTTCCTTTACTGCCGCTTCTCTACGTTCTAATTCTGCCTGCCATGCTTGATATTCATTTAAAATCTTATTCCGCGTATTAACATATCCAACATTCGGATTCACTGCAGCTATCACAAACATTCCAACAATAACAAATATTAATGCAACAATGGTAATCGTCATTCTTGTTTTAACCATTAATAAGTGTTGAATTTTTGTTTCCATTTTCCCTTGATTAATCTGCGACACCTTATCATATTCCATTCTCTTAGGCAACACAATGCTTGGAATTTCTTGTTCCTGATACCCAAAATCCGTCATCAACCGATAACGTATTTCATACATAAAACTATATCCCACCATAGTTTTAAACATCTCTCGTTCTATAAGCTTGCAATATAGTTCATATGTTGTTTTCCCATCAGAACCATGAATACGTTTACGTATTGCTTCTATATTCACTTGTTCTTTTTGAGCAATTTGTGCTTCTTTGTAACTCGGAAATACAAATCCCCCAACAATAAGTGATTCCTTATCCATACAAACTCTCCTCATGACAAGTACGATTATCTACTTGGCTCATTGTATACACAAATAGCCTTTCTACATATTTGAAAGGCTATTCGTACATCCATTATAGATGGAGCTGGCGGGAATCGAACCCGCGTCCGAAGACTCTTCCATCACAGCATCTCCCATTACAGTCGCTTTTTTAACATTCCCTCAAGTATTCGCCAACCGACAGGCTAACACTCTTAGTAGCTTCATTTATCTTTTACTGTGTCAAAGCTTTCACAGCAAAGTGCCCCACTGTTTTGATGCCTTATCCTAAGCCATGGGTGAACTTAGGTAAGACAGCTGCCACTAGGCAGCGTACGCTAACTTATTGTCTGCGTTTATATTTATTTCCAAGTTTTTAGATGGTCCTGGTCCATCAATGGCTTCTATGATTTCTAAATCCCCGTCGAAACCAGTACAACCCCGAATTATATATCAGATTGACTGATTGACTTATAAATATATATTCATCAGAATCGGCAATATATCCGAATCTACTAACACTAACTCTGTTATATGTCACCCTTACTCTGATACTTCTTCTGCAGTATCTTCTGTAGTGGCTTCTGTTGATGTCATGCGTTCTTTCATCTCCTGCAAATCAGACGCATAATTGTCATCAAAATAATTCGTAACAAATGCCTGTAAAGTAGCATCACCGACAAACTTTGGAATACTATTGTATATATTCAAACCTGCAGGTACACCTATAACAATACCTATCACAACCGCTGCAACAATAGATTTAATTGCTGTATTAATCTTACGTTTTCTCTCTATTTCCTTGCGATGTATTTTCTCGTATTTTCTCTTATCAACTTTTGCCTGACTCATAACTTCCTCCTGTGTAACCTCTAGTATAAAACAAATTAATTAAAACTTGTCGCTTACCTTCATTAATAATACCACACTCTCACAAAAAATAAAATGAATTTTTGGTGAATCATTAGACAATAGACTACCTATTATCCTAAATTTCGAATTTTAAATTCTTTCTCAGCTTCACGCTTGATATCCTTTTTCGCAATATCTTTGCGTTTATCGTATAATTTCTTACCTCTGGCAAGACCAATTTCAACCTTAACCAAACTATCCTTGAAGTATACCTTCAATGGAACAATCGTATATCCTTTCATCTTAGCTTGTCCCATAATTTTATTAATTTGATACTTATGAAGCAATAATTTCCTTGGTCTTAACGGATCTTTATTGAAAATATTACCTTTTTCATAAGGAGAAATGTGCATCTGACGAATATACACCTCGCCATTTTCCACCGATACAAAAGCCTCTTTAATACTGCAATGTCCCATTCGCAAAGATTTCACCTCTGTTCCATGCAAAGCAATACCCGCTTCGAATTTTTCATCTATAAAATAATCAAAATATGCCTTTTTATTATTTGCAATTAATCGTTCCCCTTTTTGTTTCGGCATACAATCCCTCTTTTCTTTCAGATTCGTATCAACGTTTCATCCCATCTAAAAATTATTCAAACTCCAATCAAACACCGACACCTATTATTCATATCACACATTTGTATATCGGTCAATCAATTCCTTTTCATCATAATCGACATCCACCAAATCATCATACACCAACTCAAAATCAATGGTACGGAGAAGTTTGTCTACAGACACAGTCTTTACAGCAACCTTCTGTCCCATAGCATAAATTTTACCCGTGTCCTTACCTATAATAGACATACTTTCTTCATGATAAATGTAAAAATCATCCGGTATACTCGCAATGCGCACCATACCTTCTACGGTATTAGGAAGCTCTACATATAAACCATAACCGGTTACGCCTGAAATAATTCCTTCATAGACCTCGCCTATCCGTTTGCTCATATATTGAACTTTCTTAAGTTTTTCAACCTCACGCTCAGCTTCCTGTGCCCTTCTCTCATTTTGTGAGTTTGAATCTGCAATTTGTGACAAAATTCCGGAATAATGAGATAAACGTTTTCCGTTCAACTTGCCTTGCAAATTTTCCTTAATAATTCTATGAATCTGCAAATCCGGATATCGTCGAATTGGAGAAGTAAAATGACAGTAATACTTTGTAGCTAAGCCAAAATGTCCATTGCATTCCGTAGAATATTTCGCTTGTTGCATAGTACGCAATGTCATTCTACTAATAAAACCTTCCTCCGGCGTACCTTCAATTCGTTTAAGAAGTTTTTGAAACTCTTTCGGATGAATATTTTCACCGGAACTTTTAAAATGATATCCAAAATTAGCAATCATACTGTCTAATCGTTCTACTTTTTCACCATCCGGTATTCCATGAACACGATATTCAAACGGAATATCCTGCCAATAGCAATCTTGAGCAATCGTTTCATTTGCCATTAACATAAAATCCTCAATAATCTTATGTGCAGCATTACGGTCATACGGACCAATTTCAACAGGTTCTCCTTCTTCTGTTAACAAAATCTTAGATTCCGGAAAATCAAAATCGATAGAACCTCTCTCCATTCTCTTTTTTCTTAAAACATCAGATAGTTCCTGCATATTTACAAAATATTCCAAATAGTCTTTATATTCCTGTAAAATTGCTTCACCTGAAATAATTGTTCCATCATTTAAAGACAAAGATATATTTTGAATATCATTACTTTCTAAAACTTTAGCATTACTGTAATCAATACCATCATAGATACTTTTGGTCTTGATTGCATTCACTTTCAAAATAGAATCCACCTGGCTATAGCTCATTCTACGATCCACATGAATTACTGTCTCTGCAATTTGATGACTTGTCACTTTACCGGAATAATCGATATCCATAATACAAGAAAGAGCCAACCGATCTTCACCTGCATTCAGCGAACAAATTCCATTGGAAAGTTTATGTGGAAGCATTGGTATTACACGATCCACAAGATATACACTTGTTCCTCGTTTCAAAGCCTCTTTATCCAGAGGAGAATGTTCTCTTACATAATGCGTCACATCAGCAATATGAACACCCAGCTGAAAACCTTTATCATTCTTAGTTAAGGTTATCGCATCATCTAAATCTTTTGCATCTTCTCCGTCAATTGTTACTGTTCTCCAATTTCTTATATCCAATCTCCCTTGTGTTTCTTCTTCTGAAACAGAATCCGGAATACTATCCAAATAATCCATGACTTCTTGAGGAAACTCCATCGGCAGATTAAATGCTCTGACAATAGACAAAATATCAGTACCGGGATCATTTACATGACCTAATATCTCAATGATTTTCCCTTCCGGCTTTCGTCTGTTGTCACCAAAGTTCGTTAACTTTACAACAACTTTGTGACCTGTTACTGCACCCATTGTATTCTTTTTGGAAATAAAAATATCATCTGAAATTTTTTGATTATCCGGAATTACAAAACCAAAACTTTTATTTTTTTGAAAATATCCTACCACTTCTTTGTTTCCATGTTCTATAACCTTGACAACCTCAGCCTCTTTTCTACGGTCAGTTGGAGCCTTTATAATCTTAATCATGACTTTATCATTATGCAATGCCCCTCCTGTAGCAAAATCAGGAATATAATAATCCTCATCTTCACCTTCTACCGTAACAAAACCAAAACCCTTTTGATGCCCAACGAACATTCCTATCTTCGTAATTTCAGACAAGGATTGGTATTTACCACGTTTTGTAAGCAAGACCTTTCCCTCTCTTACCAATTCTGCTAATATCTCTCGAAACTCTTCTCTTTCTTCCTGCGGAACCTGAAACAAAAACGCAAGTTCCTTCTGTTTCAATGGTTTATAATGCTTATCATTGATTACTTCCAGTATCTTTTTCTTTTTTCCAACATGATTTGACACAATCCCACCTCCTTGTCACTCTGCACAGTTATTTGACTTTTCAATCCATTTTTATGTTATATATTCTGTCAAATTGGATATGGCTTCTTACAAACAAGTTTACAAGCGCCATATCCACTTGACAGATTTTATAATCAAAAAGAAGCCACTGTATTATTTATCATACAGTAGCTTCATATTTCTTAATTCAATGCTTTAGAACTAATCAACAACGCCAATCCCAAGAACAAAATAACACAAACGATTGTTGCAATCACTTTCTTGTCGCGACCTTTGTTCTTCGTCCAATACGTTTCACCTGCCGGCGAACCTGCAAGACTTCCTAAACCATTATCCTTCGCTTCCTGACATAATACTAATATAATTGATATAATACATACTATAATAAATACTATTGTAAGTGCTGTCTTCACAAAAACACCTCCTATTCCAAAACTCACTATTCGATATTCTAACACAATGTTTTCATAAAGACAAGCATTAATTGAAGAATTTTACAATTTTACAATGTTGTAATATATATTAGCGAAATGCATACTTTGCAACCTTTCCAAGTTCTTCTTCAACCTTTAGTAAACGGTTATACTTTGCAGTTCGATCACTTCTACAAGGTGCTCCTGTCTTAATCTGTCCCGAACCCACAGCAACCGCCAAGTCTGCAATGAACGTATCTTCTGTTTCACCGGAACGATGACTGATAATTGTCTTATACCCTGCATTTTTCGCCATTTCAATTGCATCCAATGTTTCTGTAAGAGTTCCGATTTGGTTAAACTTAATTAGAATAGCATTTGCAATATGTTCACGAATACCATCTGATAATCGCTCTGTATTTGTTACAAACAAATCATCCCCTACTAATTGTAATCGTTCCCCTAAACGATACGTCAAAAGTTTCCAGCCCTTCATATCATTTTCATCCAATCCATCTTCAATAGAAAAAATTGGATATCGTTCTACCAAACTTTCATAATACTGTACCATTTCTTCTGCATTTCTATACACATCTTTTCCCGCCATCTTACTTTCGCCCGGAAAATAATATTGATCTACATTTTCATCATATAACTCAGAAGCTGCTGCATCCAGGGCAATTTTGATATCTACATTCGGTTTATATCCTGCTTTATCAATTGCCTCCATAATCAAATCCAGCACATCATAAGTAGTAGCCAAGTCCGGTGCAAATCCACCTTCGTCTCCAACACCTGTAGACAATCCCTTTTCCTTCAACACACTCTTCAGATGATGGTAGACTTCACAAGCCATTTCCATTGCATGAGAAAATGATTCCGCTCCAACCGGCGCAATCATAAACTCCTGCAAATCCACTGTATTGTCTGCATGTTTGCCACCATTTAATATATTCATCATCGGTATCGGAAGCACTTTTGTATTCACCCCACCAAGATAACGGTATAATGGTAACCCCAATGCATTAGCCGCCGCTTTCGCACAAGCCAAAGATACACCCAATATTGCATTCGCTCCATATTTTCGCTTATTATCTGTTCCATCTGCCTTTATTAAAAGTGTATCAATCTTTGTTTGTTCTAATACATTCATTCCAATCAGCTTATCTGCAATTCTTGTATTGACATTGGTAACCGCTTGTTCTACTCCATTACCCATATGGCGCTTATCACCATCACGTAATTCGTGTGCTTCGTACTGCCCGGTAGATGCACCACTTGGAACCGCCGCACATCCACAAATTCCATCCTTCAAAGTAACGGTAACTTCCAATGTGGGATTCGCTCTGGAATCCAATATTTCAATTGCATGTACATCTAAAATCTCATATTCTTTCATGATATGATACCTTCCTATAAACTTTCTTTTATGGAAAGTATATCCTCGAATTCAGTATTTATACATTAAAATAGAATTCTATCCATAACACCAAAGATAAACAATAAAGAGCAAAAAGTCCGAAAGACATTACATCTTTCGGACTCTGGATAACTAAAGTCATTGTTACTATTCATAGCCACATTCGAAAATTCTTGGCTCTGAACAGTTACAAATTATTTTACAAGTAAACTCTTTCCTGTCATCTCAGCTGGCTGCGGAAGTTCCATAATCTCTAATAAGGTTGGAGCGATATCTGCAAGACATCCACCCTCTCTTAACTTCACATCACCATAGTTCACTAAAATAAATGGTACCGGATTCGTTGTATGAGCTGTATGTGGCTCACCTGTTTCGTAATCAACCATCTTTTCAGCATTACCATGATCTGCACAAATGAATAATACACCGTCTACTTTCTTAACAGCCTCAACTGCAGAACCTACACAAGCATCGATACGCTCAACCGCTGCAACTGCTGCCGGAATCACACCAGTATGACCTACCATATCCGGATTAGCAAAGTTAATAATAATTACATCATATTCGCCACATGTAATTGCAGCATCCAACTTCTCACCAACTTCTGGAGCGCTCATTTCTGGCTGTAAGTCATAAGTAGCAACTGCCGGAGACTTAACCAATGTTCTCTCTTCATCCTTATTTGGCTCTTCTACACCACCATTAAAGAAGAAAGTAACATGTGCATACTTCTCTGTCTCAGCAAGTCTTAGCTGCTTCTTGCCCATCTTTGCAAGATATTCACCGAAGGTATTTTCAATTGACTGCTTCTTAAATGCAACAAGCTTATTACCGATTGATTCGTCGTAATCCTTAAAACATACATATGTAAGCGGCATACGACCATTCTTTCTCTCAAATCCATCAAATGCATCATCACAAAACGCTCTTGTGATTTCTCTTGCACGATCCGGACGGAAGTTATAGAAAATAACAGAATCGTTAGGCTTAACAGTGGCAACCGGCTTATCACCATCCATAATTACAGTTGGAAGAACAAACTCATCTGTTACTTCCTTCTCATAAGAATCTGCCATTGCTTGTACAGGATCTGTAGCTTTCTCACCTTCACCATAGCAAAGCGCCGCATAAGCCTTCTCTACACGATCCCAACGATTATCTCTATCCATTGCATAGTAACGTCCTGATAAAGAAGCAACCTTACCAACACCGATTTCTTCCATCTTTGCTACTAACTCAGCAACGTAATCTTTGCCTGAAGCCGGAGGTGTATCACGACCATCCAAGAATGGATGCACATATACATTACTTAATCCCTGCTTCTTACACAACTCCAAAATTCCATATACATGAGTATTGTGGCTATGTACACCACCATCTGACAACAAACCCCACAAATGTAAGTCAGAACCATTCTTCTTACAGTTCTCAATTGCCTCTAATAAAGCTTCATTTTCGAAGAAATCTCCATCTTCAATCGACTTAGTAATAGAAGTCAAATCCTGATAAATGATACGACCTGCACCAATATTCATATGACCTACTTCTGAATTACCCATCTGACCATCCGGAAGTCCTACTGCCAATCCTGATGCATTACCTGGAACAAATGGACACTCTGCCATCAACTTATCCATAACAGGAGTATTTGCCATCGCAATTGCATTTCCCTCTGTCTTATCATTCAATCCATAACCATCAAGTACCATTAAAACAACTGGCTTTTTACTCATAATATATCTCCTTTATATATGTTTGTTGAGAATACGCATATAATACATATTCTATAATACTACTTAAACCCAAATATCTCTTTACCATTCAGAAACATTTCCTAGTTAGTTTATCATATCTTTCAAAATTTGCAAGGAATGTACATAAAATTGAACATTTTATTTGCAAATAACTAATTCATCCTTTAATTTGTAAACCATTTCACGAATCGATAGACCTTCTGCATGAATTGTAACATCCGCATACTTTTCATATAATGGTCTTCGTTCTTCAAACAATTCATCAAAAGTTTGCCCATTTTTAATCGAAACACCTCTGGCATTCAAATCGCCAATTCGTTCCTTTAGAGACTCCAACGGAAGCTCAATATAGACAATCGTTCCTATAGAACGTAAATGTTCCATCGCCCTTTCTCCATATATAGCACTTCCACCGGTAGCAATAACTGCCTTATTATACGCCAAAGATGCATTCACATCATTCTCAATCTGATTAAATGCATCTATTCCTTTTTCTTCAATAATTTCACTCAAAAGCTTTCCTGTACGTTCCTGAATTATCAAATCCGAATCCACAAACCTGTATCCTATCGCTTTTGCTAAAACAACACCAATTGTACTCTTCCCACAGCTTGGCATTCCTATTAATACAATATTATTCTTCATGTTTGTCACTCTTCTTTCTTATCAGGATTCCATCATATAATATGCTTTTATCTAAATCATCTTCTGTTCGATGCTCTTTTTAAATATCATGCATTTTATTTCTTGCAAATGTCTTAATATGCGCTAAAGCTTTCTCATTTGGCTCTAATATTACCATATGCTTCCCATTACCGGTATCCACTACCATACAAATAACCTCAGCATCATCTTGCTTGGATGAATAATCTTTTATCTTTTTAATCTGCTCATTTTCAATTCGTTGCGAATCTTTTGGAACAATCATAGTTACCTTATCCATACTAAAGGAATACAACTCTTTTCTTTTTTGAGCATTTAACACTGCTGCTATTTCCACTTCATTATCAGTAAATGTATACTCATATTCTACCCTGCAATCTCCTCCAAATGCATACAAAATCCAAACACCTACTACAACTACCAAAAATGATATTCCACTGATAAACGGAAATGCCAAAATACCTGCTAAAATCACAATAAAACCTAATGCCATCTTCAAATAAAAATCTCCCATCGGTTTTGATTTTACAGCCATTTCATAAAACGAATTACCATACATAACAAATCCTCCTAAAATGATTCATAAAGAGATAACCCGATAGCAAGCAACTCACCATCGGGTCATATTATCTTACCTGCATAACATCAGTTACATTTCACCACATAACTCAATGTTTTGTTCTATTTTGCAGCCAAATACTCATCAATTGCCTTAGCAGCCTTCTTTCCTGCTCCCATCGCAAGAATAACAGTTGCCGCACCTGTTACAGTATCTCCACCTGCATATACACCATCTTTGCTAGTCTTCATTGTATCTTCTTCAACAATGATACCACCCCATCTTTGAACCTCAAGACCCGGAGTTGTCTGACGAATCAATGGGTTTGGACTCTGACCAATCGCAATAATCACTGTATCTACATCAATAATATAGTTTGAACCTTCTACCGGCTGAGGAGAACGTCTACCAGATGCATCCGGCTCACCCAACTCCTGCTTGATAACTTCCATACCGGTTACCCATCCATCTTCACCATGAATTGCACAAGGGTTATTCAACAACTTAAAGATAATACCCTCTTCTTTTGCATGATGTACTTCTTCTGCTCTTGCAGGAAGTTCTTCCTCAGAACGTCTGTAAACAATATATACTTCCTCTGCACCAAGACGCTTCGCTGTTCTTGCTGCATCCATAGCTACGTTACCAGCACCTACAACTGCAACCTTCTTACCTACTTTAACTGGTGTTGGCATCTCTGGGAATTTGTAAGCTTTCATTAAATTAACACGTGTTAAGAATTCATTTGCTGAATATACACCAAGTAAGTTTTCACCCGGAATATTAAGGAATCTTGGAAGACCTGCACCAGAACCTACAAATACAGCTTCGTATCCATCTTCCATCAACTCATCAATAGTTACAGAACGACCTACAATAACGTTTGTCTCAATCTTAACGCCAAGTTTTTCTACTGTTTCGATTTCCTTAGCAACCAAATCCTTTGGCAAACGGAATTCCGGAATACCATAACTTAACACACCACCGGCTTTATGTAATGCTTCAAATACTGTTACGTCATATCCCTTCTTAATCAACTCACCTGCACAAGTGATACCTGCCGGACCTGATCCTACAACTGCAACTTTCTTACCATTCTTCTCAATATCAGAAGTAGCCGGAGTTGCATTTGCCATATGATAGTCTGCTACAAAACGCTCCAAACGTCCAATTGCAACCGGCTCACCCTTAATACCACGAACACATTTACCCTCACACTGATTCTCCTGCGGACATACACGGCCACAAATTGCAGGAAGCGCATTCTCGCTTGTGATAATCTCATAAGCAGCTTCGAAATCACCCTCCGCTACTTTCTCAATAAACCCAGGAATTGGAACATTAACAGGACATCCATCCATACAAGGTTTATGCTTACAATTCAAGCATCTTGCAGCCTCTTCCATTGCCATTTCTTTTGTATATCCAAGAGCAACCTCTGTAAAGTTCTTATTACGAACATTTGGATCCTGCTCTGGCATTACCACCTTTGTCATACTCATATTTCTTTCCATTGTAAAATCTCCTTTTTCCAATTCGTTACTGTGCATTTTTCATACGACATTCATGTTCTTCTTCCTTAAACATACCCTGTCTCTTCATACACTCGTCAAAATCTACTAAAAATCCATCAAAGTCAGGACCATCTACACAAGCGAATTTTGTCTCACCACCAACGGTTACACGACATCCGCCACACATTCCTGTACCATCAATCATAATTGGATTCAAGGATACTGCTGTTGGAATATCTAGTGGTTTTGTAACATTTACCACATTCTTCATCATAATAAGTGGTCCAATTGCAATTACTTCATCAATCTTCTCACCCTTATCGATTAACTCCTGTAGTACATTGGTAACAAATCCCTTTGTTCCCAAACTACCATCATCAGTCGCAACATATACGTTATCACAAAACTCTTCGAATTTCTCTTTCAAAATAACAAATTCAGCAGAACGTCCACCGATAATAACATCTACTTTAACGCCCATTTCATGAAGCTTTCTAAGCTGTGGATATAAAGGTGCTGCACCAACACCACCAGCCACACCAACTACATGATCACACTTATGAAGTGGAGCAGGCATTCCTAACGGACCAACAAAATCTTCTACATATTCTCCAACTTTCTTCTTAGAAAGCAACTCTGTAGAATAACCAACCACCTGATAAATGATAGTAACTGTTTTCTTTTCTCTATCATAATCAGCAATTGTAAGAGGTACTCTCTCACCATCTTCATCTACACGAACAATAATAAACTGTCCAGCCTCACATTTGTTTGCAACAAACGGCGCTTCAATTTCCATTAACTCAACTGCACTGTTAAGAGTTTCTTTACTAACAATCTTGTACATCTTGATACCTCTTTCTTCTTGTTTTACAATATACGCTACACATTATACTCGTTTTGTTTCCATAAGACAAGAAAAAAAACAGGAAAAGAAATAAACTTTTCCTGTTTGCATCATTTATATCAGGTTCCAAAATAAGAGAAATGCATATAATCTTTACGATCTCCCCAAAATCCTCTATAAAATCCATATCGTTCCATAATCCGAACAGTCTCACAATCAAGCGGAATAGAATACTTACTCTTCTTCGGTTTCCAAAAACTTCCCGAAAGAATTGTCTTACCATCAATCATATAGTTTTCATTTGGATTAATATCAATAGCCAAACCATACATATGCTCACCTGTACGGTAACTATAACAACCAATATCTTTAATTACCTGTTTTTCTTTTGATTTGTAAATTTCATCAAACATCGCTTGGATTGATGGAGCCATACGTTTATTAACTGTCAAGTATTTGGTTTTTGTGATTTTTTTACCATTTTTTCCATTTTTAAAATCCCAAACCTTAATCTTAATCGTTTTCATCTGTTTTGCAGCTTTCGATGATGTTTTAAAATTCTTATTCTTTTTCTTTTTGGAACCAAAAGCACGTTTAATTTTCTGATCATCGGACTCTCCATTATAAGAATAATAATCCATCAAAATTGATTTCGGATCCGACATCATGCTAATAACCTTTTCTCCATCTACTATTCTATAAGAACAGATTCGATAGGTATAAGTAACACCATTCATAAGATTCTTAAGTTCAACAGAAGTAGTTGTATTCATCTCAATCTCTTTTACAAGCGTATACGAAGAGTCCTGATAAATATCTACACTTTGTGGCTTACTATTATTTGTATAATTCTTCACATAATAAATCAAATATCCATCTGCATTCTCATCTTTTATCCATTCCAACTTTGCATTTAATTTACCTTTACGTTTCGCATACGTAATCTTCGGTCCGTCTGCCAAAATAGTTACTGTAGTATCCGCTATTTCCTGGTATATTTTATTGGATTCTGTATTTACAATATTCTCTTCGTCAAATTTGTTTCCTGAAATCTCTTCGTTACAATTTTTGTAATCGTCACTATACTGAAACGATTTCACCTGATAATAATAAGTTTCACCTGCCGTATGAACATCCATTACATCATAGTAAAACCGGAGTCTTCCTGTTTGATCATAATGTTCCCATGCATCACTATCCATATAATAATCATAACTATTTTCGTATAAATCCATGGTTGCAACCAGCTCATAAGTACCAGTCACTGAATTAAACCGAAAAATGTCATATCCATCCGCCATATTATTAGACTCCGATAATTCAACAAAAATTCTAACCGTTTGACCTCGCTGGCAACTCGCTGATAATGTAAAGGAAGTTGCTGCATATACATCAAACGGACAAATCAACAAACTAAGCAACAACGACATAATTACTAAATACTTTTTACCATGCATATCTCTTAACCTCTTCTTTTGTATTTCTAATAACAACGCCAATAATCCTTAACTAACTATATCACAAAAGAAAATCTGCCACATGGAAATCCATGTGACAGTTTTCAAATTTAACTATAAAGTAATTACTTATTATAATTAACAATATCACCGAACTCTGGCTTAAGAGAAGCTCCACCAACTAAACCACCATCGATATCCGGCTTAGCAAGTAACTCTGCTGCATTACCAGCGTTCATGGAACCACCGTACTGAATACGGATAGCTTCTGCTGTTGCATCATCATAAATTTCTTTGATACATTCACGGATAGCACCACATACTTCCTGAGCCTGGTCAGAAGTTGCAGTCTTACCTGTTCCGATAGCCCAAATCGGCTCATATGCAATAACTGTTGTCTTAGCCTGATCTGCTGTTACATTCAAGAATGCAATCTTAATCTGCTGACGAATCCAGTCGATTGTGATTCCCTGCTCTCTTTGAGTTAAAGACTCACCACAACAGATGATTGGTGTAATACCATGCTCAAGTGCTTTTAATACTTTCTTGTTAACTGTTTCATCTGTCTCAGCAAAGTAATCACGTCTCTCAGAGTGACCAATGATTACATACTTAACGCCAAGATCTGTCAACATATTAGGAGCAATTTCACCAGTATAAGCACCACTCTCTTCAAAGTACATATTCTCAGCACCGATTTCGATGTTAGTTCCCTTTGTTGCTTCGATTGCTACTGACAAATCAATAGCTGGCACACAAAATACTACATCAACCTCATCATTTGCTACTAATGGTTTTAACTCATTGATTAATGCAACTGCCTCACTTGGAGTCTTATTCATCTTCCAGTTACCAGCAATAATTTTTCTTCTTGCCATAATTCTAATCTCCTTTAATTAACCAGTAATTTGCGCTTTCTGTTTACGCACTAACATAATCCCAACAATTAACATTGAGATTTGTAATTTTTGCTAAGGTCTTACTTATCGTTAGCTGCTGCTACACCTGGTAATTCCTTACCTTCTAAGAACTCAAGAGAAGCTCCACCACCAGTAGAAATGTGTGTCATCTTGTCACCAAATCCTAACTGATTACAAGCTGCTGCCGAATCACCACCACCAATAATAGTTGTAGCATTCTCCAAATTAGCCATAGCCTCTGCTACTGCGATTGTTCCCTTTGCAAAGTTAGGCATCTCAAAACATCCCATAGGTCCATTCCAAACAACTGTCTTAGCACCTGCAACTGCATTTGCAAACAACTCTGCTGTCTTAGGTCCGATATCCAAACCTTCATAATCAGCTGGAATCTCACCACGACCAACAATTTTAATATTACAATCATTAGAGAAATCATCACCAACAGTTGTATCAATCGGAATTAATAACTTAACACCCTTCTCTTCTGCCTTCTTTTCCATCTCTAATGCATAGTCTTTGTAATCTTCCTCTAATAAAGACTTACCAACTTCCTCACCATGTGCAGCCATAAATGTATAAGCCATACCACCACCGATGATTAGTGTATCAACCTTATCTAACAAATTCTCAATAACAGAAATCTTAGAAGAAACCTTAGCACCACCAAGAATAGCTACAAATGGTCTCTCTGGATTATTAACTGCGTTACCCAAGAAATCGATTTCTTTCTGCATTAAGTAACCAACTACTGCTGTATCAACATACTCAGTTACACCAACGTTAGAACAGTGTGCTCTATGAGCTGTACCGAATGCATCATTCACGAACACATCACATAAAGAAGCTAAATCTTTACTGAATGCTTCTCCGTTCTTTGTCTCTTCTGCACGATAACGTGTATTCTCTAAAAGAACAACCTCACCTTCCTGCATAGCTTCTACAGCAGCCTTAGCGTTAGCACCAACTACTTCTGCATCTGCAGCAAACTTAACTTCCTGTCCTAATAACTCAGCAAGTCTCTTAGCAACCGGAGCCAACGATAATTCTGGCTTTGGCTCTCCCTTTGGCTTTCCTAAATGAGAGCAAAGGATTACCTTTCCACCATCTGCGATTAATTTCTTGATTGTTGGCAATGCTGCTACCAAACGATTTTCATCTGTAATGTTAAGTTCAGCATCAAGTGGTACGTTAAAATCACAACGAACCAATACCTTTTTACCTTTTACATTAATATCATCTACTGATTTTTTATTAAGCATTATTATATGCTCCTTTCATAATTATATATTTATTTAGGTAATCATCCACAAACACATTCACCTATGTATTATATAGGGATAATTACAATTATTCTTATAGTTCAACGAAATTCATTCATGTTAAACAAAAAAGAGTCCGGTCCATATAGACCGGACCCTTTAGGTCTTAATAATTCGTAACCATCCAGTACTTATACTAAACAGTCACAATAACTTTACTTCGTCGCCGGATTATGCTAACTCTGAGAAGTACTTAATTGTTCTAACCATCTGGCTAGTATAAGAATTCTCGTTATCATACCAAGAAACTACCTGTACCTCATAAGTATCATCTGATACCTTGCAAACCATTGTCTGAGTAGCATCAAACAATGAACCAAATCTCATACCGATAACATCAGAAGATACGATTTCATCCTCATTGTAACCGAATGACTCATTAGCTGCTGCCTTCATAGCTGCATTGATACCATCAACAGTAACATCTGCACCCTTAACAACTGCTGTTAAGATTGTTGTAGAACCTGTTGGAGTAGGAACACGCTGAGCAGAACCGATTAACTTGCCATTCAACTCTGGGATTACAAGACCGATAGCCTTAGCTGCACCTGTTGAGTTAGGAACGATATTAACTGCTGCTGCACGAGATCTTCTCAAGTCACCCTTTCTCTGAGGACCATCAAGAGTCATCTGATCACCTGTGTAAGCATGGATTGTTACCATGATACCTGACTGGATTGCTGCATACTTGTTAAGAGCGTCAGCCATAGGTGCCAAACAGTTTGTTGTACAAGAAGCTGCAGAGATGATTGTATCGTCTGCCTTCAATGTCTCATGGTTTGTGTTGTAAACGATTGTAGGAAGATCGTTACCTGCTGGAGCAGAGATAACTACCTTACGAGCACCAGCATTGATATGAGCCTGAGCCTTATCCTTGCTGCAGTAGAAACCTGAACACTCTAATACTACGTCTACATTTAATTCTCCCCATGGGCAATTGTTAGCATCTGGGAATGCGTAAATCTTGATTTCCTTACCATCAACTGTGATTGAATCATCACCAGCTGTAACTGTGTCAGCCTTCTCGTACTTACCCTGTGAAGAGTCATACTTTAATAAGTGAGCTAACATTGCTGGGCTTGTCAAATCGTTGATAGCAACTACCTCATATCCCTCAGCTCCAAACATCTGTCTGAATGCAAGACGTCCAATACGTCCAAATCCATTAATTGCAACTTTTACTGCCATGAATAAATTCCTCCTAAAGTTATGAATTATTAAATTGGGTCGCTATTTTTTAGCAGACCTATGCACATATAATACCTTTTTTATAGTAAAATTTCAAGTGGTAAATATCCATTTTGAATTGATTTTTACCAAATCAGTAAAAACGTGGAAATTTTATCCAATTTACCGGTTTTTACTGTGTCATTTTTATAGACGATAAAAAAATGCTATGCTACAATGAAGCAAATCAAGGAAATCTGCTTGTCTATATTATCTACATCTATAACGATAATCATACAGATAAGCAAATGCATTAACATATAGAAAGGACATAACTGCAGAATATTTAATAGTTATGAAAGGACGTAATATATGATTCTTACAGATATGCATGTTCACTCTCATTTTTCATCGGATTCCAAGGAACTACCAGAGGCAATTATCGAGACTGCGATTGACAAAGGTTTTTCCTATGTGTATTTTACAGACCATCACGATATGAACTTTCCTGTGAATGAAAACGAACCGGAAATGGATTTTCAATTGGATTTTGATACATATATAAAGAAACTTTTAGAATTACGAGAAAACTATCGCGACAGAATCGAAGTTCAACTTGGTGTAGAGCAAGGAATTTGTCCAGAAACTGCACCACGTATTGCTGCTCTTTCGAATCAATATCCGTTTGATTTCATTATTGGTTCCTCTCATTTAACCGCATTAAAAAATGGTGATCCATATTATCCGGAATATTATAGTGGTAAAACAAACATTGAGGCATACCGCGAGTATTTCATGTCCGAAGTTGAAAATGTGAAACTAACGGACGGATTTGATGTGTATGGTCACCTTGACTATGCTGTGCGCTACTGCCCTGACGCAGCCTTTGAATATAATTTCAAGGATTATCAGGATATTTTAGAAGTACTATTGAAACTCATAATTGAAAATGGTAAAGGAATTGAAATTAATACTGCTGGGATTACAAAAATCGGATATCCACATCCTCATATTGAAACTTTGAAATTATACAAGGATTTGGGTGGGGAAATTATTACCATTGGTAGCGACGCACATAAAAAGGAAGACATCGGATATGGATTTGATGTTGCAGAAGAATTGCTAAAAAGTGTTGGATTCAGGTATTATACAGTGTTCAAAGAACGAAAACCAGAGTTTATGAAATTGAATTAACACAGAAAAGTCCATACCACTTGGCTATTGTCAAATGGGATGGACTTTCTTTATGTTCACATTTTTTTCACAGTGCCTGACACCTATTCTTCGTTGTATTATGTTTATTGTAAAATAAAATTACCCAATGTTGCAAAGCAAAAATGGACAATGTTGCAAGTCCAATTTGGACAATGTTGCAATCTCTTGTTAAGGTTCTCAGGAACGGTGCAGCGCCTAAGTGCTAGCCACCAAGTTTGAAC
>JAFQOE010000084.1 GCA_017395635.1 Lachnospiraceae bacterium
ATATTTACATATATGAACATGCTATAATAGGGACAAGGGAAGAAAACCCCGTAATATCGGGGGTTTCGGAACTTGTCCCTTTTTCATTTTGAAAATCGGGCAAGCACTATTTAATTTATAAGTCTAAAAATAAGTAATGAGAGGGCGTGTTAAAGTATGTCAAAAACAATAGCAATTTGCAATAAGAAGGGTGGTGTCGGCAAGACAGCTACGGCAGTCAACTTGGCATCCGCTTTGACAAGAGCAAACAAGAAAGTGCTTGTGCTTGACCTTGATTCACAACATAATGCAACACAGATATTAACGCCAACAGGCGTGAAGCTAACACAAACAATAAGTAACCTGATGGAAAATGCTGACGAGGCAAATGTTTCGGAATGTATATACACATCAGAAGAAGGAATTGATTTCATTGGTAGTAGCAGTCGGCTTACTAATACGGAGATAGCCATTGCAGGGGCATCTTTTAGAGAAACAATCTTGAAAAGACTTCTTATGGATATTGAGGACAATTATGACTTCATAATAATTGATTGCCCACCGAGCGTAGGACTTATGACACTTAATGCACTATCAATGGCAGACGGTGTTATTGTACCAATAAAATCGAATGACTTTTCATCGCTTGACGGATTTGCGGATTTGATTAAATACATAAAGATTGCACAGATGCAGATAAATCCAAAGTTGAGTGTAACAGGAATTTTATTGACCTATTATTCACCCACAACAAACATTGCAAAACTTGTATGCGAAAAAACTGAAAGCATAACAAGTGTACCTATACTAAAAACAAAAATCCGATTATCAACTACTGTTGCTGAAACTCCGGCAGTAAGAAAAACCTTGTTTCAGTATAAGCCCAACAATAAGGCTTCGGTTGATTATCAGGAACTTGCAAAGGAGGTAATGGAACTATATGGCATTAAAGAAACTGCAAATGGATGCGGATAATCCTGTATTCGATGAAGAAATAAGTGCTGATGAACAGGCTGATATATCGGCTATGTTCGGTGCAAAGCAAGAATCAGAAGCAGTTAATCAGGAAAAGACAACAGAAATCCCGATTGAAAATATCATACCGTCAAAGCATAATAAATTTGAGCCGTACACAGGCGAAAAGAAACAGGCTATGATTGACAGTATCATAGAGAATGGTATTATCACACCGCTTACATTAAGAATGACGGAAACACCTAATGTATATGAAATCATATCAGGTGAAAACCGTTGGCGATGTGCAAAAGAGGCAGGGCTTACAACCGTTCCTGCCGAAGTGAGAGAATGTAGTGAAGAAGATGCTATAATGCTCTTGACTGAGGCGAACCTTATAAACCGTGATATATCATTCAAAGAAAGAGTTATAGCCTACAGACAACAGTATGATGTAATGAAAAAGAAATCAGGTGAGAGAAGCGATTTGCAAGCTGACGGAGAAAAGATTGACAGTCTTGATGTACTTGCAAAGAAATACGGCGAATCCCGAACACAAATGTATCGGTATTTGAGAACCGCAGAGCTTTCTGATGATTTGATTACATTCACAGGGGTAAAAAGAATTGCCCTCGATGCTGCCGTGAAATTAACGGCACTAAATGAGGATGCACAGGCGGTTGTCGCAAACTTCCTGAACGAAACAAATTACAAAATCAACGGCAAACACGCTGATGAGATTGTAAAAAGCTATAATGTAAACAGTCTGAACTTTACTTCCCTTGAAGATATATTTGAAAGTGAAGTCAAACATCATAAGCCCATAACATCAATTAAGACTGCAAGATTTTCAAAGTTCTTTGAGGGGGTAAGAGATACA
>JAFQOE010000013.1 GCA_017395635.1 Lachnospiraceae bacterium
GTTCATGATTACCTTTCTGGCTAATCAATCCCTTTTACTGTTTGGATCGTTTTACTAAACGTTCTCTTGAAAATCTTTTAGAATTTTCAGGGTTGTTTTGTTGTTTAATCATCATTCAGTTTTCATTGTTCTTTGTTCGGCTTAGATTACTAAACGGAGAAGGAGGGATTTGAACCCTCGCGCCGCTATTAACGACCTACTCCCTTTCCAGGGGAGCCCCTTCAGCCGCTTGGGTACTTCTCCAAGCCGCAAACATTTGCGTTCTTAAATTGTTATAAGAACAGCGGAGAGGGTGGGATTCGAACCCACGCGCCCTTGCGGACAAACGGTTTTCAAGACCGCCTCGTTATGACCACTTCGATACCTCTCCGTGTCGTTTCCCTGACTGCTCTCCGTCAGCGACATTGACTATATTAACACCAACTTTACATTGTGTCAACAACTTTTTTCATTTTTTTTAAAAAAATTTTCAACCACTGACAAATCCTCAGTTGTCGTAATCTTAATATTGCAATAATCACCTTGAATTACCTTGACTTTTTTATCCAGATATCGCTCTATAATCATAGTATCATCAGTGATATCTGTATCCCCAGACGCTTCCAAAATCCGATAAGCTTCCAAAATATCTCGATAAAGAAAACTTTGTGGTGTCTGTATCTGCCATAATCGATTACGTGGCGGTGTATCTAATCCAAAACAATCATCATCTACTAACTTAATTGTATCTTTCACAGGTACACCAACCGTACACGCGCCTGTTATTTGAACCTCTTCAATCGAGCGTTTTATTATATCCATCGTTAAGCATGGCCTTGCTGCATCGTGTATCAACACATAATCCGCTTTATCAGCTGACATTAATCCTTTCTTTACCGACAAATAGCGTTCTTCCCCTCCAGCGATAATTGCTTTTACTTTACAAATATCATATTTTTCAACAATTTCATTTTTACAATAGGATACAGAGTCTTCACTCGTTACCAAAATGATGTCATCCACCAAACTCTCCTCAAATGCCTTTAACGAATAATACAGCACGGGTTTGCCATCTATACTCATATATTGTTTTGGGATTTCTGACTGCATTCTACTTCCTTTGCCTGCAGCTAGAACAATTGCTGTAATATGCATAATTCACCTCTATAATCTTTGACCTATTTTCAAGTTTGGAATTGCATTCAAGTCTAAACCATGTCGCACACCTTTCTCATAAGAATAATATCCTGCCACCCCTATCATTGCCGCATTGTCTGTACAGTACAATGGTGAAGGATGATAGAATTGGATTCCTTCTTTTTCACAGGCCTGCTTCAAGCTTTCACGCAATGAAGAATTAGACGCAACACCACCTGCCAACGCCAATTTATCCATTCCCATTTCTTTCACTGCTTGTATTGCATGAACAGTTAAAACATCAATAACTGCATACTGAAAAGATGCAGCAACATCTGCACGGTTCACTTCTATCTGCTTCATTTCGCATTGATTCAAATAATTAAGTACTGCTGATTTCAACCCACTAAAACTAAAATCATATTCATTTCCATCCACTTTAGCACGCGGGAACACTATTGCATGTTTATCTCCTTCTTTTGCTAGTGCATCTATTTTCGGACCACCCGGATAGCCCAGACCAATTGCTCTTGCCACTTTATCAAACGCTTCTCCCGCAGCATCATCTCTAGTCTTTCCAACAATTTCAAATCGGTCATAATCTAACACCTTCACTAAGTGTGTATGCCCACCAGAAACCACAAGACACATAAATGGCGGTTCTAAATCTAAGTTCTCTATATAATTGGCTGCGATATGTCCTTCAATATGATGTACCCCTACTAATGGTTTTTTAGTAGCATAAGCAATCGCCTTTGCCTCTGCTACACCAACCAACAATGCTCCAACTAATCCCGGTCCATAGGTTACAGCAATCGCATCTATGTCATCAAGACTCATAGACGCTTTCGATAATGCCTCTTCAATTACCTGATTAATTTTCTCAATATGCTTACGAGAGGCTATTTCAGGAACCACACCACCATATAATTTATGTAATTCAATCTGTGAAAAAATAACATTCGAACATACTTCTCGTCCATTTTTAACAACCGCTGCCGCTGTTTCATCACAAGAAGACTCAATTGCTAATATATATGTATCCTTATTCATGCTATTTCGCATCTCCTTCTTTGTCTGCCTTATCCTGTTTGATAGCTTGCCAGCCTAATATTTTCCACTTGCCATCTGCATCTTTACGAAGAATATATTCCTCATCCACAGAAAAACTGGCACCATCTATTCTCATCGCAATGGTGACTCTCATTTTTGCATATTCATTACCTTTATCCGTGTTATATTCAATCTGACTTGCTTCTGCAAGAGTATAGCTCACTATTTTTTGTTTATTAGTCTGATACAAATCCATTTCTTTTTTCAAATTTCGCAATTGTTCATCTGCCGAATTGATCTCCAGTAATTCTTCATCAAACAATTGACGAATTCTCTGATTCATCACAAACAAATCATCTTCTGTAAAATCTTTGGAGAAACCCTCGTTATAAATGTATTTCAAATATCTACAATGCATCTTAACAGTTTCGCGTACTGTTTTCGGATAATTCTCCACCATGTCATAATTTAACAGGATTTCCTTTTCGGAGGTAGGGGTGACATCTTGCTTGCCAGCTGCTTCATTTGTCACATAAATATACAATCCCAATGCTAGCAGGGCCACTATAAAAACAACTAATGTAAATGCTTTCGTTCCTTTTTTCATCACTTGCCCTCCTCAAATAGTAATGTTGTTGTCCTTCTATCTCTCGCTACAACTGTATCAGGAAAGATTTCTCTTACTTTTTCTTCATAATCCTGTGGACGAACCAAAGATGGGGAATAGTGCGTTAACCACATTTCCTTCACCATCGCTTCTTTTGCCATTTCAGCAGCCTCATAAAAAGTCATATGCTTATACTCACGCGCTTTCATCGCCTTATCCGGTTCTCCATACATCCCCTCACATATGAACAAATCCGAGCCCATAGCATTCTCTACAATCCCTTTTGTCGGTCTTGAATCTGTGCAATACGTAATCTTAATCCCTTTTCTCGGATCACCTAACACCATATCCGGAGTAAATACTTTATCTTCATGCTGTATCATTTCACCTTTTTGCAATTTACTCCAATACTGCATCGGAACTTCTAATTCTCTTGCCTTATCCACATCAAATTTACCCGCCCGGTCTAATTCTACATTATACCCATAGCAAGTTATATTATGTTGCACTCTAAATGCGTTAATCCGAAGTCCATTAAAATCAAAACTTTCTTGTTCATTTTCCAGTTCAATAAATCGAATTGGAAACGGTAACTCCGGGGCAATCATTCTCAACGCATTCACTATTTTTTCCAAACGTTTTGGACCAATCATCGTTATCGGCTCAGTACGTTCTGCATTACCCAGAGTCAACAACAAACCCGGCAATCCACTAATATGATCTGCATGAAAATGTGTAAAACAAATGACATCAATCGGTTTCACACTCCATCCTTGTTGTTTGATTGCAACTTGCGTTCCCTCACCACAATCAATCAATACATTCATTCCATTGTATCGTAACATCAAAGATGTCAACGCACGATGTGGCAAAGGCATCATGCCACCAGTTCCAAGCAGACATACATCTATCATCCTATTCCCTCTTTTCTCAATATAATCCCATACCATTCAACATATTCAAGAATAAGTCCAATTTTCTTTCAATCCATCCGTAATACACAGTATTCTCTTACTACATATTACAACATTTCTATCGTATTTTCCCAATGAGATGGAATTATAAAATTCTCTTCTAACTTCTTAACACACTGCTCGCACATGACAAACTCCTGAGTTTTTCCATCCTTCGCAGAAAAGTATCCCCATTCCTTATGGACAAAAACATAGTCTTCATGTGCAATTCCATTCTTCATTTTTATTTGTCTTCCACATTTATTACAATGTATTTGTTTCATATCATCCTCCATAACCATATATTCACTATAATCAAATCTCCAACCTTTGTTGGCTCATTATCATTATGGTATCGTACTCCATTCACAAATACTAGTGGTAATAATTGTTCATATTAAAGCATTCGTTCCATTATAATTGCATCTTCTCTAGGATTACTATAATAATTCTTTCTTCTTCCCAAGTCTGAAAATCCAACCTTCCAATAAAGTGCTTTTGCATGCACGTTACTTTCCCGTACTTCTAAAAGCATACGATATGCATTATTCCTCTTAGCATCAAGACATAATTGTCCTAAAAGTTTCTGCGCTATTCCACACTTTCTATATTCAGAAGACACAGCAATATTCAAAAGCTCTGCTTCATCTCCAACTATCATAATGCCTGCAAATGCCACAACTTCATTCGTTTGCAAATTCTTTACTACATAATAAATGTTATTATCATATTTCAACAGGTCACAAACAGACCCAAGCGACCAATATTCCGGCAAACATTCTTTAGAAATCCTTGCCACATCTTCGCAATATTTCAACTCTAACGGAAGTATCTCTATCATTGACTTTTTCCCTTTTCCATTCGTTCTCGCTCTGCCTGAGACAAACGCAAATAATCCGGTTCAAAATCCGCTGCGCTATTGTAAAGTCCCTGTTTATAATATTCAAACGCACGAACACCAATTGCACCTGCACGTTGTTTATTCACATGGGCAGGTGCAAAGGAGTATGGAACCACCATGTTTTGTTCCAACATATCTTTATATACCGGTACCCCATCACCAAGAAAAACTACTTTCTGTCCCAGTAAATTAAGTGCATCTATAATCTCTTCAATTCCTAATGGAGTTTGGTCTTTTACCACCTGAAGAGTTCCTTCCTGAAATTTGTAAATACCTGTGTAGACTTGATTCCTTCTTGCATCCATCAATGGGCAAATTACCGCATCGGTATCATATAAATTCATAGCTAATCCTTCTACCGTTGGAATGCCTATAATCGGTTTATCCAATGCCAAACCCAGCCCCTTCACAGTAGCCGAACCTATCCTTAATCCTGTAAATGAGCCCGGACCTTTCGCAACTGCAATCGCATCAACAGATGCCAAATCCATATCTGTCATTTGTACAATTTCATCCAACATCGGCAACAATGTCTGCGAATGTGTCTTCTTATAATTCACAGTATATTCTGCAAGCAAATTATCATCTTCTAATAATGCTACCGATGCAACCAAACCGGAGCTATCTAGTGCTAATATTCTCATGCCACTATCCCTCACTTGAATATTATCATTTTCATTCGTATAACACCAAAACTATTCGTTCTCCGTTATACGAATCAAACGATAATCAAATCCCTTTTCTAAATTCTTTTCTATTGTTACTGTCATATACCGTTCCGGCAATATATCAGAAATCAAATTCGCCCATTCAATCAAACATACGCCTTCACTATATATCATGTCCAAAAAACCAACCTCGTCCATCTCCTCTGGATCATCAATACGGTACACGTCAAAATGATATAAAGGTATACGTCCCTCGTCGTAGACTTGTACAATTGTAAAAGTAGGACTATTCACACTGTCTTCGATTCCCAGTCCTTTTGCAAAGCCCTGAGAAAATAAAGTTTTCCCAACTCCTAAGTCTCCATTTAAGCAAATAACGGTTCCCGGAATTACTTTTTCTCCTAACTCTCTTGCAATATTATACGTCTCCTCCGGACTAAAACTATTATACTCCATAGCGAAACCTCTTAATCTTTCTTAACTTTTCGAAGTTTTTTCAACTTTCCTTTTAATTGAACACGTGTATTCTTTGTATACTCCAAAACAAGTCGCTCCATATCTTCGATTTGTCCATTCAGCATATTCTTCGGAAAAATAAACGCATGAATACGACTACTATACACCAAAAATTGCGACTTTGTTTCCACTACCTTCAACAATTGTTCCCAGGCTATCGTCTGACTTTCTTCATTTTGTGAAACCGTTACTCCTTCCTCATCAATACGATATTGCAACGGGTTCTTATACGCTTTCGTTCTATTAAACTGCGACTTACATCTACTCTTCATCATAATCGGATCAATCACAGTAGACCATAATGCAATAATAATCATAACCGTCTTTGCCTGATTCGACATATCATTGAAATTCAAAACTAAATTAACTATGGCAATCAACGACAAACACAAACCTAACAAACCAGAAAAACCGTGATACACATGATATAAAGTATAACGATATACTTCTTTTTCTGTCATTTGCACGGAAAAAGTAATAGATTTTTTCTCCATGTTCACATGCCTCTTTTCTATTATTCTAGCAACATTCATCCTCTGCATTTAATAATATTATCTATTCAGAGCCTCATTCGAAAATACTCGGCTATGAACAGCTACATATTCTTTAGATAATCATAGATAATTGAATTCTCTTGCGCTCCAAATCAACACTTAGCACTTTCACTTCTACAACATCACCCACACTTACAACCTCTAGCGGATGTTTTATAAATTTCTTATTCGTAATCTGTGAAATGTGAACCAAACCATCCTGATGTACACCAATATCTACAAATGCACCAAAATCAATCACATTACGAACCGTACCCTTTAACAGCATTCCTTCCGTCAAATCTTCCATTTCCAATACATCAGTACGAAGAATCGGTTTCGGCATTTCATCACGTGGATCTCTTGCCGGCTTTTCTAATTCTTTGATTATATCATCCAAAGTCACTTCACCGATTCCCAAATCAGTAGCGAGTTGTGCACGATTCTTAGCAAGCATTGATAAACCAATCAGCCCTTGACTTGTAATATCCTTCAACGAATATCCCAATTTTTCCAACAAACTCGTAGCTGCCTGATAACTCTCAGGATGCACACTCGTTGCATCTAATGGGTTCTTGCCACCTTGAATTCTCATAAAACCTGCGCACTGCTCAAAAGCTTTCGGACCAAGTTTTGCCACCTTAAGAAGTTGTTTTCTGTCAGTAAATCTGCCATTTTCTTCTCTATAAGCAACAATATTCTTAGCAATCACTTTCGTAACGCCTGATACATACTCTAATAAGGATGCTGATGCGGTATTTAAGTCTACACCTACCTTATTTACACAATCCTCTACTACACCAGATAACGCTTCTCCCAGCTTCTTCTGATTCATATCATGCTGGTATTGACCAACACCGATTGACTTTGGGTCAATTTTAACCAATTCCGCTAACGGATCCTGCAATCTTCTGGCAATCGAAGCAGCACTTCTTTGTCCTACGTCAAAATTAGGGAATTCTTCTGTCGCTAATTTACTTGCAGAATATACGGATGCTCCAGCTTCATTTACTATGATATATTGCACATTTTCAGGAATTTCTTTCAATAATTCTACAATCACCTGTTCCGACTCTCTAGAAGCCGTACCATTTCCAACCGAAATCAAAGTGATTCCATATTTCTTAATCAATGCATGTACCGTTTTCTTTGCTTCCGCAATCTTTTTTTGTGGTTCTGTCGGATATACCACTACTGTATCCAACACTTTACCGGTAGCATCTACTACTGCAAGTTTGCACCCTGTACGGAAAGCAGGGTCCCACCCCAAAACAACCTGCCCTGCAATTGGTGGTTGCATCAAAAGCTGTGTTAGGTTCTTTCCAAATACAGTAATTGCTCCATCTTCCGCTTTTTCAGTCAAGTCACTTCTGATTTCACGTTCAATCGCACCTGCAATCAAACGCTTATAACTATCTTCAATCGCAGACTTTAATAACTCCGTCGTATTCGGATTGTCATTGACAATTACCTTTGACTCTAAGTATCTTAAAATGCTTTCCTCCGGTGCTGTGACCTTTACCGTTAAGAATTTTTCTTTTTCGCCACGATTAATTGCTAATACACGATATCCTGCCGCTTTACTGATTGCTTCTTCAAAATCATAATACATCTCGTATACCGACTTCGCTTCTGCATCCTTTGCCACAGTGACAATCTTACCTTCTTTGATTGTGATATCTCTAATGTAAGTTCTGTACTCTGCTTCATCTGAAATATTCTCTGCAATAATATCCAAAGCACCTGCAATTGCATCCTGAACCGTTGTAACTTCTTTCTCCTCAGAAAGATATGCCTCTGCCTCAACCTCAATCATCTTATCTGTCATTTGCAAATAAATGATGTTAGCAAGACCTTCCAACCCCTTTTCTTTCGCGATGGTTGCACGAGTTCTTCGCTTCTGCTTATAAGGGCGATACAAATCTTCTACAGCAACTAAAGTCATCGCCTCGCGAATCTGCTTTTCTAATTCAGGCGTTAATTTATCCTGCTCTGTAATACTGGCAATTACTGTTTCTTTTCGTTCTTCTAAATTTCTCAAATAATTCAAGCGTTCATGCAAGTCACGCAAAATCTCATCGTTTAAGGAACCCGTTACTTCTTTTCGATATCTGGCGATAAATGGTATCGTGCACCCCTCATCAATCAACTTGATCGTTGCCTCTACCTGACTTACCTTAATCCCTAATTCCTGTGCGACTACTTTTGCAATATCCATGTTTCTAACCTCTGTCTTTCTATAAAAGTTTTAATTACTGTATATTTTACCATTTCATTTCTTATGCTACATTACAAATCCAATTCAATTTTTCTAGCCTTTGGCTCAAACGGGCGATAACTAACACCTGCCATGTTAAACATCATCTTTGATGCCATCGTAGACTCTGTATCTGCGTATTTGTCAGACAAATAAACTACTTCCTTAATTCCACTTTGTATAATAGCTTTCGCACATTCATTACAAGGGAACAATGTAGAATAGCACGTTGCTCCTGCCAAAGAACCTGCTCCATAATTCAAAATAGCATTTAACTCTGCATGGCAGACAAAAAAATACTTATTTTCTAAAGGCTTGCCCACTCTACCCCACGGCATCTCGTCATCATTACAACCGGACGGCATACCATTATAGCCTACTGACAAAATCTTATTATTGGCATCCACAATACATGCTCCCACCTGCGTGCTCGGATCTTTACTCCTCTCTGCTGATAGAAGTGCAATCCCCATAAAATATTGATCCCAATTCAAATAATCCTCTCTCTTCATCTTGTGTTCCTCCATATATAATCATTCCAGTAGAATTACGAGTAAACAATTGTAAAATTTGCGTAAACATCCCTATCTCATACAAGTTTACACACAAATACATTGTCTATCATACCATAAAACACCTCATTCCGTAAATATCAACGTGGAAAAGAATATTTATATAAAAAAGAATCTCACAAATTGAGGTGTGAAATAACCCCAAAAAGTAAGATTCTTTTCCATCTATAATCACTTATAAAACAGCACACATGCAAATATAATAAGCGCAATATGTATAATCATAAAAAGTGGTACACATATTTGAAATTTCAAATGTCTCGTCTTATGACGAAACACTTGCATTCCTACCAAAGCACCAAGACTGCCACCAACAAACGTAAAACCCAGAAGTACTCTCTCCGGAGTACGTCTTCCCCTTGCTACTGCCTTTAACTTATCAACGCCATATAAAATACACGTAACAAGATTAATAATAATCAAATATACAAATATGTATTGCATCATTATCTCCTTATGTACTAATTTGTGTAATATAATGTAATATTACTAACCACGCCATCTGACAGCATAAGAGAAACCGAATATGGACTATTGTCATTGGCATATATGTTGTAGAAAACAAAACCACTCATTTCACTTTTATTATAGGTTAAATCCACAATCACCTCTTCCACCTGAGAAGCAGTCATCCCAAGTGTAAGCCCGCCAAAAACTTCGACATCTTTCTCCGGATTGTTCTCAATGCTTATCATTCCAACTTTTCCATCTTTTATATCGGACATTTTTTTACCCGTGTAATTTTTCACATTTATACAAATACCACACTCTTCACCATTTTTCGCAAGAAAGAGTGTTCTACTTTCAGCAGAATCCAATTCATCTTTTGCATTATCTTTACTATACTCACCTAACTCATATAATTCTAAGATTGTTGATAACTTACACGGAATCTGAATGTTTTCACCATCAATCACAATCTGCCCTGCAACCTTATCCGAAATTGAATTACTCCCCTTGTGTGTCTCAACAGACTTCGCTACATATTCATCTGCTTCATCCAACCACTTTTCTCCAAAATCAATGCTTTTTCCCAAAGAAGTTTCATATCCTTCTTCAAACCCTTCCCAAAAAGCATCTTGCAATTCCTGGCCATACTCCGTCATACTAAACAAAACCACAACAATCGCACCTAAGATGCCTAAAATAGAAAAAACCAGTCCCGTAATCGTCATACCGGAACGTTTTCCTTTTATTATGGCAACAATACCCAAAACAAAACCAATCAAACCAAAAAAACCATTACAGCAACAAATCAAAAGCGCCAAGATACCAAACACCAACGTGGCAGTTTCTAAGCCTCGCCCTTGCTTTTTTATCGGTGTTGGCATCACGCCATCATATCCAGATACTGTATATGCCCCTTCATGTGCATTGTTCATTCCATTATAATGATTCATTTCATTCACAACCTTCCTCCACTTCGTGCAAACCAACAATGCAAAAACACAACTTTTCAAAAAGAGACATCTATATATTCATAAATGTCTCTTTCATACGTCATTTTATCATATTATTCATACAAATTTTGCTGATTACTCGCCTAATCCAAACTTATCATGAATTGCATTCATAGCCTTTTCAGCATGTTTCTCATCAATCAACACAGATACGCGAATCTCAGATGTTGAAATCATCTTGATATTGATACCCTGATCATACAATGCTTCAAACATCTTAGCAGCCACACCTGCATTACTCATCATACCGGCACCAACGATAGAAACCTTCACTACATTCTTAGCCACATCAATCTTCTCATACTCATGGAAGTGTCTTTCGATAATCTCAACTGCCTCATCTGCATTATCCACTTCAACTGTAAATGAAATATCCTTTGTACCATCACGGCCTACTGACTGTAAAATCATATCTACATTGATATTGTGTCTAGCCAAATGATTAAATAATCTAAATGCCACACCCGGCTCATCCTTTAATCCGATCAAAGCAACTCTCGCTGCATCCTTATCTGCTGCTACACCACTAACAAGCATCTTTTCCATCTTTGTATCCTCCTTAACAATGGTACCCTCTGAAGTATTAAGACTAGAACGAACAACCAACTGTACGCCCTGTTTCTTTGCAAGTTCAACCGAACGGTTATGTAATACGCCCGCTCCTAAAGTTGCAAGTTCCAACATCTCGTCATATGTAATCTGATCCAACTTACGAGCCTTCGGAACCTTACGTGGATCTGCTGTATACACACCATCTACGTCTGTATAAATCTCACATGAATCTGCATTCAATGCTGCTGCGAGCGCTACAGCTGTTGTATCCGAACCGCCACGTCCTAACGTTGTATAATCATCAAACTTATTGATACCCTGGAAACCTGTTACGATAACAATCTTTCTCTGATCCAACTCATGACGAATTCTCTCACTATCAATTCTCTTTAATCTTGCATTACCATATACAGAAGTTGTATGCATCGCTACCTGAAATGCGTTTAATGAAATTGCAGGAACACCCAAGTTGTTCATAACCATACTCATTAACGAAACTGACATCTGCTCACCGATTGTATAAAGCATATCCATCTCACGCTTAGGTGGATTCGGATTCATATCTTTTGCCATATCAATCAATTCATCTGTGTACTTACCCATAGCAGATAATACAACTACTACATCATTACCTTTTTTGTAGTCCTCAATACATCTGTTAGCAACATTATACATTCTTTCCTTGTTAGCAACAGAAGTACCACCAAACTTCTTTACGATTAACATTTGATTAGTTTCCTCCTCATGTTTAGTTCACTTTGCTAATTTACTACTTTTCAAATAAATGGTCAATCATTTTATACCCATTTTCTATATAAATACCTGATTTTTTTGCATCTTTTTCATTGTAAAGCAATTCTGATGTCTTTTTATCGGTACTATCATACAACAAAAACGGTACCGGTTCACCTACATGAGTACGGATACAAATCGGTGTTGGATGATCAGGAAGAACCAACATACGGAAATCCTCTCCTGCTTTTTCCAACGTCTCCTTAACCGGTTTAATTACCTTTTCATCAAGGTATTCAACCGCTAAAAGCTTACGCTCCAGACTTCCCTGGTGTCCCATCTCATCCGGTGCCTCAACATGGATATATGCAAAATCATAACCATCCTCACAAAGAGCTTTACAAGCTGCCATAGCCTTACCCTCGTAATTGGTACGAAGTCCACCATTGGCACCTTCCACATCAATATTGGTCATACCTGCACCAACTGCTATCCCTTTAAGTAAATCAACCGCAGAAATCATAACGCCTCGTTTACCATTCTTTTCTTCAAAATCTGACAAGGCAGGTCTTGTTCCTGCACCCCAAAACCAAATAGAGTTAGCTGGGTTCAAGCCTTGTTTCTTACGTTCTATGTTAATCGGATGGTTTGCTAAAATTTCATAACTTTTCTTCATCATGTCATATAAGACTTTATCTTCCGGAAGATACTCTCCAATCGTTTTGCCTAAAATATCATGAGGGGGAGTCAATGGCAACACCTCACCCTTATCCCAAATAGTCAAATGACGATAACTTGTTCCGACATAAAATTTGTACCCTGCATATTCTTTTTCAAGAACATCACTAACAGCTTTCAATAATACTGCCGCATCTTCTGTTGAGATTTCAGAAGAACTATGATCAATGATGGTTTTGCTCTCGTATGCAGCCTCTTCCTCACTTACTGTTACAATATTGCAACGAAACGCAATATCTGTCACCTTCATATCTACACCAATCGATAATGCTTCCAATGGCGAACGTCCCGAATAATACTTCTTCGGATCATATCCAATCACCGATAAATTGGCAGTATCACTACCAGGACTCATTCCTTCCGGCACAGTAAGTACCAACCCCACTTCTGACTCTTTAGCCATTGCATCTAATGTAGGCGTATTTGCATGTTCAATAACGGTTTCATTTCCAATTTCTTCAATCGGATAATCTGCCATTCCATCACCTAAAACAATTACATATTTCATGTTTATTCTCCCTTATGCCCTATTAAAAATCCACACGAATTACACTGTACACATCCTCAAACTCTTTGATATGTTCAGCAAAATCGCCTTCTGCGATTGGATCTGTAATAAACGCAAGCTCATCACTAACATCTGGAGCCTGAACATACAAAACATTACCAAATGCATTCTTAATAGCTAACATCTGATTATCATCTAAGCCCTGATCCTTCATACGAACAAAAAACTTATTCTTACACTTAGCAAATTCTCCAAGCTTAGTTTTCTTTTCATCCCAAATAACCATAATATTATCGTTTAAATGCTTCGCAGCATCTACCACATCTGACACAACTGCACTGGCGGTAGGAAGTTTACCAGCACCACGTCCATAAAACATTACATCATCCAACACATTGCCATGCACAAAAACTCCGTTAAATACATCATTTACATTGATTAACGGATGACTCTGTCCAATCATAACAGGAGCAACCATCGAATAGAATGTATCTCCATCTTTCTTACTTGTTCCTAATAATTTGATTGAAGCATTCAACGCCTTTGCGTACTTAAAATCCTCTGTTGTAATCTTTGTAATGCCTTCTGTATGAATATCTTCATAATCAACCTGGGCACCTGTTACAAGAGAAGTTAAAATGGCAATTTTTCTACATGCATCATAACCCTCCACGTCTGCTTCCGGATTGCGCTCTGCATACCCCTTCTCCTGTGCTACTTTTAATACATCTTCAAAGGCCGAACCTTTTTCAGCCATTTCTGTCAAAATGTAATTAGTTGTACCATTTAATATACCAGTAATTTCTGTAATATCATCTGCAGTCAAAGACGTGTTAAGCGGACGAATAATAGGAATACCACCACCTACAGCAGCTTCGAACAAGAAATTGATATTCTTTTTCTTTGCAATTGCAAGTAACTCGGCACCATGTTTTGCCACTAACTCTTTATTAGAAGTACATACACTCTTACCTGCAAGCAATGCCTGCTTAACAAATGTATAAGCCGGTTCCACACCACCCATAACTTCTACTACAATATCAACTTTCGGATCCTCTACAATCACCTTATAATCATGAACCAAAATTTTTTGTACCGGATCGCCTTCAAAATCACGAAGATCCAACACATACTTGATATTAATATCTTGTCCTGCTCGCTTATTAACAATTGCCTGATTCGTGTTAATTACCTCAACCACACCCGAACCAACTGTACCATATCCTAAAACTGCTATATTAACCATATCTTCCTCCTTCTTAACCTTGCATTTCATGGTTTACTTATTATCTTCAATTAATTGCTCCACCATATTCTGGAGATCCTCAGATAATACTTTATCTACATTGATTGCAATAACAATATCTTTTCCGATATGCAAAACCTTATCCATAAAGATTGTTTCTTCTGATGAAGCAACAAACGGCATTTCATTGATATCTTCCGGTTTCATTTCCTGGATGTCTTCCACAGCATCTACTTCATAAGCCAACATCGTTCCGGAACTATATGTAACTAAAAGGCTTTTTTCCGGATTGTCGATGCGCACATCCATACCAAAACGCTCTCTCAAACTGTACACAGGAACAACTAAACCACGCAAATTAATAATCCCACTAATTCCTTCCGGCGCATTCGGAACCGGAATAATGTGATAATCCTTTTCAATACCACTGATACGCATTAAGCTCATACCATATCTCTGTTCACCAAGCTGAAATACTACATACTTTAATTCTTCCATAGGCCTACTCCTTATTCAAACTAATCCATTTCAAATAAGCATTCATAAACGGCTCCACATTACCATCCAATACACCACTTATGTTGCTTATCTCAGCTCCTGTTCGATTGTCTTTTACCATTGTATACGGTTGCATAACATAAGAACGAATTTGCGAACCAAAACCATTCTCCATGACATCACCACGTATATCATCAAGTTTTTCCTGATTCTCCTGTTGTTTCAAAACATAAAGCTTTGACATCAACATTTTCATTGCTTTGTCTTTATTTTGATGTTGCGATCTTTGATTCTGACACTGCACTACAATTCCTGTTGGTATATGTGTAATACGAATTGCAGATGATGTTTTATTGATGTGCTGACCACCAGCACCACTTGCGCGATAAGTATCAATCCGCAAATCTTCATCCTTAATATCAATTTGTATATCTTCATCAATATCTGGCATTACATCACAAGACGAAAATGACGTTTGTCTCTTTCCCGCCGCATTAAACGGCGAAATTCGAACTAAACGATGCACTCCTTTTTCTGACTTTAAATAGCCATATGCATTCTCTCCATTAATTTGGATTGTAACCGATTTAACACCTGCTTCATCACCCTCTAGATAATCCAGAATTTCTGTAGTAAACCCTTTCTTTTCTGCCCATCTAGTATACATACGCATCAACATACTTGTCCAGTCGCAACTTTCCGTGCCACCTGCACCTGCATGTAAGGTTAATACGGCATTTGCTTTATCGAATTCGCCTGACAACAACGTCTGAATACGAAGCGTTTCAAAATGTTCCTTAAAACGTTCAAAGGTTTCTTCAATCTCTGGCACTAGTGATGTATCATTCTCCTCATCTGCCATCTGAATCAACACTTCCACTTCTTCATATTCATTCGAAACAGTCTCAAAGTCTTCTAAAATTCCTTTTAGCAATTTCACCGTTTTCATCACTTCATTCGAACGTTCCACATCATTCCAGAAGTCCGGCGCCTCCATATCTGCTTCTAACTCTGCCACCTTATCTTGCTTGATAGGGATGTCAAAGTGAATCCCTCACTTCCTGTAATGGACTTTGATACTGAGCAAGTTCAAACTTAATAGCATCCGTTTCTATCACAGAATCACCTCTTTCTTTTATGCATTTCTTTTATATTTCATTATGCATTTCTTCCACAACATTGTTTATATTTCTTACCAGAACCACATGGACATGGATCGTTACGTCCAACCTTGGCATTCTTACGTTTAACAGGCTCTCTAGATGCAGAATCATCTTTGTTTGTACCCGTTACTTTTGCCACTTCTTCACGCTCTACTCTCTGCTCAACGCGTACACGTAACATTGTCTTAACAGTATCCTGACGAATTGCCGCTGTCATATCATTGAACATATCAAAACCAGCAAACTTATATTCAACTAACGGATCTCTCTGACCATATGCACGCAAGCCAATACTCTGACGCATCTGGTCCATATCATCGATGTGATCCATCCATTTTCTATCAATTACCTTTAATAAAATCACACGCTCTGCCTCGCGAATCATTTCCGGCTCTGGAAACTCTGTCTCTTTGGATTCGTAAAGCTTATTGACTGTTTCTTTCAATCTCTGAGTCAAATCTTGCTTATCAATTTTCTTCAAATCTTCATCAGACAATTCAATCGCATCCATCGGAAAGATATCTAATAAATCCTGATTAAATGCTTTCATGTCCCATTCTGATGGTTCCAAATCCTCTGATATATGACGATTCACAATTTCTTCGGCAGTTTCATTAATCATCTTAAAGATAACATCACGCATATTCTCGCCATCTAACACACGACGACGCTCTTTGTATATAACCTCTCTTTGGTCATTATTAACCTGATCATAATCCAATAAATTTTTACGAATTCCAAAGTTATTATTCTCAATCTTCTTCTGAGCCTTCTCAATAAAACTTGTGATCGTTTTATGACGAATTTCCTCACCTTCCGGAATATTCAAAGCACTATACATTGAAATAATACGCTCGGAACCAAACAATCTCATCAAATCATCTTCTAACGAAAGATAGAACTTAGACTGTCCCGGATCACCCTGACGACCAGCACGTCCACGCAACTGATTATCAATACGACGAGATTCATGGCGCTCCGTACCAATAATACGAAGTCCTCCCAATTCTTTAACGCCTTCACCAAGCTTAATATCAGTACCACGTCCAGCCATATTAGTAGCAATTGTTACTGCATTCTTTTGACCAGCCTCTGCTACAATTTCTGCTTCCATTTCATGGAATTTTGCATTCAAAACCTTATGTGGAATATGTCTCTTTGTAAGAAGTTTGCTTACTTCTTCAGAAGAATCAATCGTAATAGTACCTACTAATACCGGTTGTCCTCTGTGGAAACACTCTGCAATGTCATCAATAATTGCACTTAATTTTTCTTTCTTTGTACAATACATAGAGTCATCTTCATCTATACGTGCAACCGGAAGATTTGTAGGCACTTCTACAACATCCATACCGTAAATTTCACGAAACTCATTTTCTTCTGTCAAGGCAGTACCTGTCATACCTGCTTTCTTTTCATATTTGTTAAAGAAATTTTGGAATGTGATAGTTGCAAGTGTCTTACTCTCTCTTTGTACTTTGACATTTTCTTTTGCCTCTATTGCCTGATGCAATCCATCCGAAAAACGTCTACCCGGCATTACACGTCCGGTAAATTCATCAACAATCAAAACCTCATTATCCTGCACAATATAATCTTTATCTCTGAACATTAAATTATGGGCTCTCAATGCTAAAATGATATTGTGCTGAATTTCCAAATGTTCTGAATCAGCAAGATTATCAATATGGAAGAAACTCTCCACTTCCTTTACACCCTGTGCAGTCAACATTACCTGTTTATCTTTTTCATTCACAAGGAAATCGCCATCTTCTTCAATGTCAATGCCCATTATAGCATCCATCTTGGATAATTCACCATCACCTTGTCCACGTTTCATTCTACGCGCAAGCAAATCACACATTCTGTATAGCTCTGTCGATTTGCCACTCTGACCTGAAATAATAAGAGGTGTTCGTGCCTCATCAATCAATACAGAGTCAACCTCGTCCACAATCGCATAATGAAGCGTTCTCTGCACAAGCTGTTCTTTATAAATAACCATATTATCTCTAAGATAATCAAATCCTAATTCATTATTTGTAACATAAGTGATATCACAATTGTATGCTTCTTTTCTTTCTTCCTTATCATAGTGGTTTAAAATAACACCAACCTTTAAACCAAGGAATTCATGAATTTGACCCATCCATTCAGCATCACGCTTTGCAAGATAGTCATTAACAGTAACAATATGAACACCCTTCCCCTCTAACGCATTCAAATATGCAGGAAGTGTAGAAACAAGAGTCTTACCTTCACCAGTACGCATCTCTGGAATTCTGCCTTGATGAAGCAAAATACCACCCATAATCTGTACGCGATAATGTTTCATTCCTAATGTTCTCACCGCAGCTTCTCTAACTACTGCATAAGCTTCCACCAAAAGATCATCTAACGTTTCACCTTCTGCGAGACGTTTCTTAAACTCTGTAGTCTTAGCACGAAGTTCTTCATTGCTTAGTGCCTGCATCGTTTCATCCAATGCTTCAATTTGATCTACTAAAGGTGTAATTCTCTTTATTTCTTTGTCACTATGTGTTCCAAATAATTTCTCGATAATACTCATTCCAACTCTCCTATTTACGTTTAAAGATAATCATACGGATATCATTCTAACACCAAACATACAAAAAGTAAAGGGTTGCCAAAACCGGCAACCCTCAAATCCCCTATTTTACATATATCAACACTCTGGTTCAATCAAACCGTATGTATTTCCTTTTCTCTTATATACTACATTCACCTCATCCGTCTCCGAATTACGGAATACAAAGAAATTATGACCCAGTAAATCCATCTGCACACAAGCTTCTTCCGGATCCATCGGTTTCACTGCAAATCTCTTTGTACGGATAATGCTAATCTCATCATCATCCGGAATATCCTCTTCGATAAATGCTTTCTGGAAGAATGATGCACTTTGAGCCTGATCTACTAATTTCTTCTTATGTCTGGAAATTTGACGTTCAATAACTTCTGTCACGAGATCAATTGATACATACATATCATCGCTAACCTGCTCAGCACGAATAATATTACCTTTAATCGGAATCGTAACTTCCATCTTCTGTCTATCTTTTTCTACCGAAAATGTCACCTGAACTTCGGTATCCTCGTTAAAATACTTTTCAAGTCTATCTAACTTATCATATACTGCTGATTTCAATCCTTCTGTTACTTCAATGTTCTTACCACTAATTATGTACTTCATAATCTGTCAACTCCTTCTCGTCTAAATTACAGTTAGCCTTTTTCCCCAATCCCCCACGAAAAGCTTATTATCACAGCATCTTTTCCTGTACTTTCCGTATCAACCAACCGTAACGTTATTATACCACATCTTGTATTTTTTTCAATCAATATCCGCAAAAAAATTTTAGTTTTTTTCGTTTCAAGCCCGCAAAAATCTGTCAATTCATTTAGTTTTAATTGCATTTTTCGACATCTGATTTGTCAATTCATTTTATAAACAAGTTTTTTTTCGTCATTTTAGACAGAACAAATTTTCGATTTTTCTACTAATGTTATCCACCTTTTCCACTTCATTTTATGTGGATAATGTGGATAACTTTGTTAGTAACTCCTATTTTAAAGCTTTTTTCCAAAAAAGCAATGTGCAAAACCTAGTTTCACACATAATTTACATAATCCGTGAAACAATTTCATCTCTGTATAAACGATTTTTTTTGTGCACTTTTACAAAATCATCCCCTAAGTTCGAAAAAGAAATATTGTGAAAATTCAAAAAGTAAAAGAAAAATGTGTGGCAACTCAAGATATAGCATTGCCACACATTTTTCTCCACCTATTATTATATTGAAATTATAACCCTCTATGTCCAAATGATGTTTGTACATAATCTTTATTTTCCCACTTACAAAATCATCTATTCTTATGAGTCAAAACATATTGAATCTCGCTTTTTTGCTTTTCCGTTAATTGTGATTGCTCACCATTTAAAAGCTCCTCTGCTTCTTTCACCGAAATCAAAGGTCTCAATTGTACTTGATGATTATCAACAGGAATGTACGAAACTTTCTTCTTGTCTTCCACAGAACGCAATCCGTAATACAAAACTTGCTCTCCATTCTTAGCGGAAAGTTTTGTCAATTCTGCAACCTGACAAACACCTAATGATTCACTAAATATGATCTCTTTCTTTTCAAACACACTCTCCACTCCTCTCTAAGACAGCGTCGTTCTCTTATATCTCTTCCTTGTAATACAAATCATACCATATTTTGCAATTCGTGGCAAACAGTCACTATTTAACCCCGCCATAGGCTTTGTGTAATTCTAACTCTTTTCCTTTATATTCTGTCATCTTTCCGACCGAAACCACTTGAAATCCCATTTCTTTCAACCTCGGAACAAGAAGTTCCACTGCTTCTGCAGTAGACTCATATATATCATGCATTAAAATAATATCTCCATCGTCAATATTGGTTATAATATTCTCCACAATTGTTTGTGCATTACGACTATCCCAGTCTTCCGTATCTAAATCCCAAAGCACCACCGGCTGTTGTAATTGATTGAGCACCTCATCATTATAAGCACCATACGGTGGTCTAATAACTGTTGTAATCTCTCCGGTTGATTTTTTCACGATACGATTAACTTTATCAATTTCTTCTTCCACTTCTGCCGAATCAATATCCGTCAAATTTGCATGACTATAGGTGTGGTTCCCTATTTCATTTCCTGATAATACAATTTTTTGTAAAATATCCGGATATTTCTCTGCATTTGTTCCAACCACAAAAAATGTAGCATGCGAATAGTTTTCTGTCAACACCGTCAAAATACGATTCGTATATTCCGGATTGGGTCCATCATCAAAAGTCAATGCTACCATAGGTGCATTCACATCTACTTCTTCCGGGTTACTTGCACCAAAAGCATTATATCGATAATATGTTAAAAATGAACCATATTGCCCACTCTTGTCACCATCTGCATATTCAACAGATTTGTTAATAATATCCTTGTTAATCAAATTGTAATACCATCCCCGAAAACTGTTCGCTTGTGATATCTCTGCTAAAAGAATACAGAGCAACGATGTTCCAATTACAAAGCTGGTATATAGTTTTCTCTGCTCTACAAATGTATCTGCAAAAAAACACCCATAACTCTTTACAATTCTTTTCCCTTCATCTAATAAATTCTGTATATCCATATCATTTCCTTCCGTATATAAAGCAAAACTTCATCAAACCGGTATCTATATCTAAGCAAATATTATTTTTCGCAAATTGTTTACACAATCAACTCTCCTTAATTATGTAAACCATCACTTCTGCATTTCTAAGTATAACATAATCTTTTTAGAATACTATCTTTTTTTCAAATTTTTTCTTAAAATTTCTTACAAAGTATGAATTCTTTTCCAACGCAATTTCCATGTATGATATTGCCATTCTATAAATCAGCATAACTATTGAAAATCAATCCAAAACCAAAACTTATAGCAGTTACAAATTGACAATCAATGTTTCATAACCTTTTCGCTTCAATTCACGTTCTAATTCTCTTGCATCATCCAAATCATCCTCTCTTCCCACCACAACTGCATAATATCCATTCCATTCAATTATTTGTGCATAATACCCCTGCTCCATCATTTCCTCCAATTGATATTCTGCATTCTCAAAGCGGCGGAACAAACCTACCTGTACTCCAAACATTCTATTTCTCATTCTTTTCCCTGAATTTCCATCTTTCTTGGTTTGATCAGAGGATACACCCACTGTATTTTCAATTCCTGTTGTAATTGCCTGCACCATAGCATCAAATTTCTGGTCAAAAATCCGGTTATCTTCATCCGAATTAATAAAACCCGCTTCTATTAAAATTGCCGGCATAGATGTTCTCCTTAACACCGCAAGATCCTTTCTTTCTTCCACATTGATCTTATTAAATCCCACCTGCTCTAACTCATCATTTATATTACGCGCCAGTGCCGCAGAAACGCCCGCATCATTATATACTAATGTCTGGACACCACTGTATTGATTCGGAATCGTACTGGAATTTCGATGTATTGATACAAAATAGTCACCACCACTCTGATTAGCGAGTGTTGCTTTATCAATTGGTTTTTGATAAACATCTGTCGTTCTTGTATACACTATCGGAAAGCCAGCTTGTTCCAAACGCTGTCCTACTGCTAAAGCAAGACGTAATGTATCATCCTTTTCTCGTCTTCCATCATAAGAGGCACCCGCATCAAACCCACCATGTCCTGCATCTATTATAATTGTTGGTTGCATAACTCATTTCCCACATTATTTATTTTATACATTATATTCCGTATTCATTATTTGTTTCTTGTTTTTTATATATTTTTCAGATACACTATTTTCATGCAACTTCTATGAACAAAAATATCTTTTTAGTACAGTGAAGCAAACATTGCACCACTTAATAAATTATTAACTTTTCAGAGTCCGATTCAAAAATGCTTTGCTCTGAATAGTTACACAAATTATAAATATAGAGAAATCTGAGGAGTAAATACACATGAATTTAGAAAATGTAAAGTATGATGCCTTCATAAGTTACCGACATTGTGAACTCGACAAATTTGTAGCAGAGAACCTGCATAAGCAACTAGAAGCCTTTAAAATACCTAAAAGTCTAATCAACGCCGGTAAAACAAACGGTAAAACAAAAATAGAACGTGTTTTTCGTGACCAAGAGGAACTACCTCTTACCAGTAATTTGGCGGACCCTATTACAAAAGCATTACAAGGCTCTAATTACCTAATTGTAATCTGCTCCCCAAGACTCCTTGAATCAAAATGGTGTCTTAAAGAAATTGATACCTTCATCTCCATGCATGGAAGAGAACGTATTCTCGCTGTATTAATCGAAGGCGAGCCTGACGATTCTTTTCCAGAAATCCTACGATTCTACGAGCAAGAAACCATAGACGAATTCGGAAATACCCGCATCGAGAGAGTCGAAATTGAACCATTAGCAGCTGATGTTCGAGGCAAAAATAAGACAGAAATACTAAAACAAATCAAAAGCGAGATGATGCGTCTCATTGCACCAATGCTCAACTGCAATTATGATGATTTAAAAATGAGACACAAAGAAGCACGACAGAAAAAAATTCTTCGTATCTCTTTTGCAATCAGTCTTGTATGTTTAATCTTTACAGCTATTAGCACTACAATGGCATTAACGATTCACAAACAAGCAAATACAATAGAAGCACAATATCAAGCTGCTTTAGAGAACCAAGCCATCAGTTACGCTTCCATCTCTCAGACACTTCTAAAGCAGGAGGACCGTATGGCAGCAACAGCAGTCGCACGAATGGTCTTGCCAGACTCATTAGATAACCAAAAAGATAAAGCTTATACCGCCGCTGCTGAATTTGCTTTATCAGACAGTCTTGGTATTTACAACAACGGAAAAAACAATTTTCCAGTCAAATCATTAGAACAAGCTAGTCCGATTCGTTTTATGATGGTTTCTCCTGATGAAACCAACATAACCACAGTGAATACAAACGATATTGTTACAATATTTGATGTCGCACGAGCCTCTACTATTACTTCCTTTAAATGTTCATCCAGTGTCTATAATGAATCCGACATCACATATCTCGGATCCGATAAACTTACATACATATTCGATAACGGTTTTTTTATTTACGACATTCCTACTAAGACAGAAACCTTTTACGAATTGGACTCAATGGCTCTTTATATTAATACATCCTCTGACGGAGCATATATCGGAATCTGTACCTTTAATAATTTTATTATTTGTGATCAAAACGGAAAATGCTTGTATTCAAAACCTATTCCGTCTACACACACAGGGGATAATATCTTTACTTTTAACCCTGAACAATCCCTTTGTGCTTTTGCTTGTCACGCATCAGATACAGGCAACGGAATTTTATACTTAGTCAATTATGCCACCGGCAAAGAAATATACTCTGTAGAATTTGATATCTCTAGTTTTAACAAGTGTATTTTCTACGGAAATCAACTCATTGTTTCCGGACAGAAAGACACTTCCTCTAGTTATGACTACGCAAACTATTCATCCAATACACATGTATTTTCTTTTCCTTTTGATAACAATACACCCAATTGGGAATTTGTACAGAATAATTCTTCTTTTGATGAATTAACAGGCACATTACAATGGGAAAATCAAACCATAGTTTTATCAGGATATAATGAGATTGCATTTATCAATGGCAAAAACGGAACCCTAATTCACTCTACTGCACTAAATTCCGAAATAGTAGATATTGCACTATTATCTACGGAAGGTTCCCTTTTAGCTAGTACAGAACAGGGAGAAAAAATACTTGTCATGTATGATCCAAACTACAGAGACATTGTTATGGAGGAATTTGATACTAGCAACGGTGAATTTTCCGATTTTTATTACTCTAACGAATTTGTTGCCGCTTATCATAAAAACTCAACCACAATTAATATATATCAAAAAACCACCAGCGATAAAGCCGAAAACATTGCAACATTCGATGATTATATCAACAACAGCTTTTATTCAGCCAAACAAAACACTTTCCTCGTAACGACGTATGATAACCACTATTTCTTAAAACACGATGATACAGAAAATGTTATTACAATTGCGCACGACAATTACACAAATGATATATTTTTCATAGGAGATAACGAGGAACAAATTGTATTCGTTAACGAGGATTCTTTAACTTACTATGATGCATTCACCGGAGATCGTCTGAAAGAACTCTCCATATCCGATGAATTTATCCAATTCGGATCACTTCCTTCCGCATACATTGACTGTACAAAAGACCACGAAACAATTGTTTACACTTCATCTGATAATAAATCCATTTGCCTGTATTCCATCAGTGAAAACATCGCAACCACCGTTCCTTCACCAAAAATTCTACCTTCTACAGTAGAACGTATAGGTATCAATGAAACCGGAGACAAATATGCCATTGCATGTACAGAAGACAATACTTTATCTGTATTTGATAAGGATAGCCACCTAATTGTCGAAACCGAAATTAATGCTGCTTTAGTTAACAACATCATCATTTCCGATACCGCCAATTGTGTAATTGTCTCTTATTTTGACAAAACAGTAACATTATATCAATTGTCTGATTTGTCGCCATTGAAAACATTTACCAATATTCGAAATAATATAGAAAGATTAGATATCATCTCTTTCCATAGCGACGATTCAAACACACCTGCATATGCACTATATGATAAACATGAATGCTATTTATTAGATAAAGATTTAGAACAAATCGCACGCATACACAACTATACTGCATGCAACGAAGAATCTAAACTCTTCTATCTTTGCAATGGAAATCAGATTTTTTCGGTACCATATTATAATTATGATATGCTAATAAAAGAAGCCGACAAACTATTAGAAAACTATGAATTGTCGAACTATCGAAAAAACCAATTAGGTATATAATTTACACATAAGCAACACGTCTATTCATATAGTTTTCAACAAAGAAATAAAGGATTGGGAAATTCTCCCAATCCTTTTACTATGATTTAAATCAATTTTTATTTCATTTGTTCTTTCCGATATTCCTCGATAAACTGTTCCACAATCACCTGATCTTTGTCAATCTCTTCCTGAGTCAGCTCATTGAACGGAACCAAACATGGATGTGTTCGAAGCATCTTATTCTTTTCTTCTCCAAGCACCCAGTTATTCATATAATGATAACGGCACCATCGGATATGCTCTAATTCTGTCAAAATAGCTACCAACTCATTATGCGAAAGTGTATCTCCATAATAATCAATATAGCGTCTTCTTACCTCATTAAAATCTGCCGAAGAAATATTAGAATAACGAAGAAATGCAGATAAATCCTGCCATTCTATTTTCCAATCCGGATTTGTAACATTCTCGTTATAAAGATTGTGTGTTTTAATTGCATTCTGATTCAATTTCTCATTAAGAATATAGTCTCTTGTACACAATTCTTCCATAGATGCAAATGGTTTAATAACATCTGTTGTTCCAATCAACTCCAACACATCTCTATCGTAAATAGAAGCATACAATTCCACATCCGGTTTCATATTATAATATGCCAAGATATTACTTGCCACCATCATATTGTCCCTGTCTCTACCACAAAAAACAATTCGATCTGCTTGGGAAATCAATTCCCTTTCTTGATATATAGAAGAGTCATGTGCAATAATCTGATCCGGAAGCATTTTATCCAACTCTCGATGCCAATCAAAGAAATGATATGTCTCTCCAAAAATATGATATTCTATTTGTTGTTTCGAACTAAATATGTTACTGAGTAAGCCATACTTTAACACTTCTTGACCTAAATCTTCAAATCCAACAATTAAAATACGATACTTGCCTTTTTCTATCTTCTCGAAAGGAATCGCTTCTTCTCTCCAAAAAAGACGCGCTGCAATCTCCGTCATCGAAAATACATGGAGACTAGGATTCTTAATACTTAATTGATTCATTTCATTTAAATGAATATATACTTGTTTACCTTCCAATTCGTTTTGATGCTTGGTATAAAAATCAATATTCTCCTCATCGGTATCAAACAAAATCACATGTTTGTCAGCATGAATAATCACATTGTCCACCGGACGAATCCCTCTATGTGCAAGACTACTTAACAAAAATTCTCTTGTAACAGAATTTCCATACACTACAATATTATTCTTGTTAAATTTCTTAAACCAATTCGACAAACGCTTGCCTAATGCTTCAATTACCAATATCACACCACTCGCAGTGGCAAATGGTGCCATCCAACGAGCAACCTCTACATATCCATTAATCACATCCGGCAAATCAGCATCCATTCCATACAAGCGACATGCCATATAAGCAGCATCAATTATATTACCACCATTTAGTTTACTAAGTCCTATTGTTCCTAATATAAATGGCAACACAAATATTGTCAGTTGTAATACTCGAATCAATATCTTTCGTATTTTATTTATCATTGTTATTACTCCATCTACTTCACGGAAATTCTATTCTTGCCTGTACTTTTCACCTCATATAATACTTTATCAGCCTTTTCAAACACACGTTCTTTTTTGTCTCCGTATTTCCACTCTACAACACCTGCCGAAAAATGAATTTTTTGCTGGATTTGTTCTAATCTTCTACATACTTCTGCCAACGCAATATTCTTAGTTAGAAGAATAAATTCATCTCCTCCAAATCGACCAATTATACTTTCTTCTGCAAAATTATGTTGTAGCATTTCCGCAAAATTCTTAATCACAATATCTCCATACTGATGCCCAAATTGATCATTAATATGTTTGAAATCATCCATATCTAATATCACAAAGTAAAATTTAGAAAATGGGGCTTCATTGACATACTCCACCATCTTATCAAAGGCAATATCTTTTTGATAAACATTCGTCAAACCGTCTCTTTCAGCACGATAATTAATTCGTTCGCTCTCCATCTTCGCATCATGAACATCGCATACCCTACCTAACACACTGACGATTTTTCCACTACTGTCTGCTACACTTTTGTAAATTGCCATATGCCAACGGTATCCTCCACCAGATACGGTAGACAAATATTCCATACTATCCTCTGTTACCTGCATACATGCCGTTTCCAACGCTTTAGTAAATTTGTCTATATGTTCACTGTGTACCAGTGGAAACTGCTTAATGTATTGTTTGTAATGTTCTATCTCTTTACGTTTTCTATTATTCGGCAAATTATAAGAAAAAACCATCTTATCTTTCGCCGGAAAATACTCAAATAGAATCCCTTGTGACGTAGCTTCCAACATTCTATAACGCTCTTCTTGAATGGCTATTTCCGAATTCATTCTTCTTAATTTGCGAAGTTGTTCATCCTTTTCTTTTTCCAATGAAACATCTGTAATTACCGCAAGATAAACCGGTCTATCAACATAAGATGTTTCTATCAAAGAGGCTTTCACCGCAAACCATCCAATACATCCGTTTTGACGTCTACTTCTTACCTCAAACTCTATATTTTTCTTCTTCGCAATATTATCTATGATATAAGTATAAAATGCATCTGCATCCTCAGAAACCAGTGTTGAAAACACATCATCATGTTTTGACGCATACGCTTCCTTATCCCATCCTATACAATCAAAATAGGCATTATTCAAATATAGTGCATGAATATGCTCCCCCACTTCAAACAAACACACACCAGCCCGAATATTATTCAATAGTATGACAAGCCACTCTTGTGCATCTTTGCCCAAACATCCAAGACGATGATAATCTGTTATATCATATCCACTCCAATCATTCATACAAACCACACCCCTTTACATTTATTCCCCAAAATACCTTCCATTTTTGTTAATCATCTAAGAATTGTACACCTGCTCCTAACATTCCCGGCCCCAAATAAATACCAAGAATACCTTCTATTCTTATAGGAAACACCTCATTATAATTCGGGAACAACTCTTTCATCTTCTCTTCTAGTTGATCTCGTTCTTCCCTAATGCCACCATCTGCTACCATAAGATTATACCTACGCCCAACATTTTCCGGTGCACTAACATAATTTTCCACCAATGAAATCAACTTCTTTTCTACCAACTTATGCCCTCTAACCTTGGCAGCAGTACAAAGCTCACCTTCTTCTTCAAAGGTCAAGATCGGCTTAATATTAAGTGCCGTTCCTACTAGTGCAGTAGCTTTTCCAATTCTTCCTCCCTTCTGAAGATATTCCAATGTATCAATCGAGAAAAAGACAAATGTATCCTTACAAAGTTTCTCAGCCTTCTTACAAATCTCTTCAAAAGCCATTCCTTCTTCACGCCAGATAGATGCCTGTAACACCACCGCACCATGACCGATACTTCCTGACAAAGAATCAATAACACAAGTCTCCATATCCGAATCTTCAGCCGCTAATCTCACATGATTCACTGTACCTGAAATACCACCAGAAACCATAACCGCCAATACTTTTTCGTAACCTTCCGCTTTCAAATCCGCAAATAATGCTTCAATGGTCTCTCCACTCGGTGTACTGGTTTTCGGAATCTCTGTTTTTAGCCTTTCGTAAATATCTTCTATCGTTATATCTACACCATCTCGATATTCTCCATCTTCACAACGAATCATCATCGGTAACACTCGAACATCATACTGTTCCTGCATCTCTTTCGATAAATCCGCACAAGAATCCGTAATAATCGCTATTTTTTTTCCATCATTCAATCCCATATACACAACACTCCTCTCTATGAATCATTCTATTCACACTAATTTTCATTTTCATCAGTATAACATCGATTAAACTATTTTTCCATAGTTTTCCTAAAACAGAAATTCACGAAAAACTCTTTATTATTATAAACCTATCTCTTAGGATATCTTCTTCGCACAACACAAAAACATATTACATGTATCATAAACGTTATCAGCCACGTAACAGGATAAGATAAATACAATACAGTCGTTGTGTGATATTGCTCTACCTGAAAAATTGTAAATATCCAAAGCAGACGCAATCCACACGCACCAATTAATGATACAATCATTGGCATAACAGAATATCCCAATCCGCGCAAAACTCCTACCATCACGTCCATCAATCCACAGAGGAAATACACTCCACATATAATTCGCAAACGAATCATTCCCGCTGCAATAACATCCTCTTTCCCTGAATAAAGTCCCAGCAAATGTTCTCCAAACAAAACCACCAAACCACCCAATAGTATTCCGGTCATTATCACACACAGCATGACGCGCACTACAATCTTATTAATTCTTTCAAAACGTCCAGCTCCCATATTTTGACTAACAAAAGAAACCGCAGCTTGATGAAAAGCATTCATACCCATATATACAAATCCTTCTACGCTTCCCGCCGCTGCGTTTCCTGCCATAATAACAGAACCAAAGGAATTAACCGACGACTGAATGACAACATTTGATAAAGAAAAAACCGTTCCTTGTAAACCAGCAGGTAATCCTATCTGCAATATTCGTCCCACATATTTTGTATGCAGACGAATGTCCTTCAAAATCAATTGATAAGCTTCTTTTTCTCGCAATAAACATCTGACAATCAAAGTAGCCGAAATACACTGTGACAATACAGTTGCCAATCCAACACCGGCAACATTCATCTTACATACAACCACAAAAAACAGATTCAAAACCACATTAATCAAACCTGCAAACAACAGATAATACAAGGGGCGCTTTGTATCACCGACCGCTCGTAAAATAGCACTGCAAAAATTATATAGCATAGTCGCAATCATACCCATAAAATAGATGCGTAGATACGTTGTGGATAGCGCGATTACTTCTTTTGGTGTTTGCATCCATTGTAAAATCTGTTTTGCAAAAACAACACCAAATATAGTCAGAATAATCCCACTTATTAAACTCAACGCAACCGCAGTATGAATCACATCATGAAGATGCCTATTTTCTTTTGCCCCATAATATCTCGCAGTTAATACATTCGCACCCACAGACAAACCTATAAACAAATTAGTAAGTAAATTAATCAAAGAAGTAGTAGAACCAACCGCTGCCAATGAATTCTCGCCACAAAAACGTCCTACTACAACCACATCTGCAGCATTGAACAACAACTGTAATATACTAGAACACATCAGTGGAATTGCAAAGCGCAACAGCTTTGGCAATATAGAACCATTACACATATCAATCGAATAACTTTTCACCATATTATCACCTCAAAGAATATTATATACCCTTTTCCTCAAAAATCTATATTCATACCTTCTAAAATTATCCCTCATATCATCATCCGAATTAACACTTTATATAAAAAGAACTTCGATTGTTTTGCAAGGTAATAACACCTCTCGAACAACCAAAGTTCTTTTATGTATTGTGAACTAAATTGATATAGTCACCTATTCCTATTACAGTTCAAAAACCTGTTTAATACTATCATAGTGCAAGAAAATCCCCTGCTCTGCAAAGTTCTTAATTTCCCCTGACGTCGCCAACATAAAACCATCTGTTTCCGCCTCCTGCGGACATACATCCGATTCATCAAAATCCATAACAAAACGATAGATGTCTACAAAGTAGTTATCACCTTCACTCGGATTCTCCCTTTTATAAGAAAATACATAACCACCTTCTGCAGCTGTTACATCTAATCCGGTTTCCTCTAGCACTTCACGCTTAACCGCCTGTTCTGAAGACTCGCCTGCCATCACAGCACCACCCGACACTTCCCACCAACCAGGTGCCCATGCCTTTGTCATCACCCTCTTGGTAATCAAAAACTTTCCATCTGGTCTGCAAACCACACCGAGTACTGTCAAATGATATTCTCCATCTTTCAAGCACCAGTCATTACGCTTCATTGTTCTACCTGTTGGCTTCTTATTTTTATCATAGATATCCCATAACTCCATCATCTTTATCCTCATTTCTCTATTACAAATAATCAACGCACTATAGCATACACTTTCTTGTGTTCCATTGTCAACCTGCAAACATGTAAAATTGCCATAGCAACCTTAGAACAAATACCCACAATATATTTGCAATCTTCCTCCACCGAATGATGTCCTCGTCGAATATAATTACGGTGTTCTTCTTTCAAAAAATCACAAATATCAGACACGGTTCGAAAGTGTTCCAAATCCTCCAATTGCAAATTGCGTTTCCATCTTTCTATTTTCTTCTCATCAAGACCGCGAATATAGGCTCTAAGCTGATGTTTCAATTCTCCTTCATAAACACAGTGCTCAGCCATCGTTCCCGGATACTCCTTATTATGTGGATAAGTAAAATAATCTGCAATATAGTGAACCACTTCTCCCAGCTTTTCAAAATACACGGTAGATAGCTCTTTAGGAGAATCATACCCCTGTGTTAAACTACGAATTTTCTTTTCCACTAATGCAAATGTCTCATTAATCTCATGGCGTTTCGTCAAGAAAGAAGGCTTACAATCCGGCATAATACTTCCTACATAAAATGCCTTTTTATGTTTAATAAAATTCGGAACATCCGAAATATCTACAATGTGCTTCGCTAATGAAATGTGTGACTTCTTACGCATGGCAACCTCCTAACTCTTTCATACGCATTCTGTGTTTCACTCAATTTTTCCTATTAATGTCAGATAGATTAGCACTCTTAGTATTCTGTTAGATATTCATTTGTAGTTATTTGTCATACTCATCCAAAAAATGATGTTTCACTCCACCTTCTTTGTATGCAATCACTGTATTCAAATTCACATTCTCCACACTCCGGAAAATATTCATTTCAATCACATCACTTTTTTGCGAAAGTTCTTTAATTAATTGTTTGACTTCTGCACGCTTAGACTCTAATTCGCCTGTAGCACAACCTTCCGTGAATCGACATGCACACTGCAAGAACTTCAACATATTGTAATCTCTCCAATGAATAATATCATCCTCGCGAATCAAGTACATTGGTCGAATCAATTCCATTCCTTCAAAATTGGTACTATGAAGTTTCGGCATCATGGTCTGAATCTGTCCACCATATAGCATGCCCATTACAATCGTTTCTATCACATCATCAAAATGATGCCCCAACGCAATCTTGTTACAACCAAGTTTCTTCGCATTACTGTAGAGATATCCTCGCCGCATTCTTGCACAAAGATAACAAGGTGAACCGCCAATATCATCCTTCGCAACAGTATTAAAAATATCTGTTTCAAAAATATGAATCGGAACACCTAAAAACTTAGCATTATCCTCAATTTGCTTGCGATTTTCTGCATTATATCCCGGATCCATCACAAGAAATTCCACATCAAAATTCTTCTTTCCATGTCGTTCTAATTCCTGAAATAGTTTCGCTAACAACATAGAATCTTTGCCACCCGAAATACATACCGCAATTCGATCACCATCCTGAATCATCTCATATTCATTGATGGCTTTGACAAACTTTCGCCAAATCTCTTTACGAAAGCGCTTTACAATACTGCGTTCTACATACTTCTCGTTCACAAGAACTTCTTCCCCGTCTACAATCTTAATGCGCTTATCTTCGCCTGCACTGTCTATTGTATGACTCAATGTTATTATATTATCTTTCATAGTATCTGCATTCTTTTCCATCTTAATCTCTATACTCACATTTCGCTATTTTACTAAATCTTTCACTACTTCTGATGCAATAATCAATCCAACCACGGATGGTACAAATGCAACCGAACCGGGAGTCACTCTTTTCTTTACCGCAAAGCCTAGATCTTTTTTACTAACTTCTTCGTAAACATGATTGGTATCATGTGAATTCTCCGTCATTGTACTTGTAATACTCATCGGTGTAATCGGTTCTTCCTTTGAATAAACCACCTTTAACTTCTTCACACCACGCCTCTTCAATTCACGACGCATCACCTTTGCTAACGGACACACTGAAGTTTTATAGATATCAGCCACTTCAAATTCTGCCGGATTCAATTTATTACCAGCACCCATACTACTTATAATAGGAACATTAGACTCCTTTGCCTGCATCACAAGCTGTATCTTTGCAGTCACAGTATCTACTGCATCCACAACATAATCGTATTCACCAAAATCAAATTGTTCTGCCGTCTCCGGGAGATAAAAACATCTGTGGGTTGTCACCTTACATTTCGGATTAATCTGCATAATTCGTTCTTTCATTGCGTCTACCTTGAATTGACCAATTGTAGCTCTCGTTGCAATAATCTGACGATTAAGGTTCGATTCAGCAACCGTATCACTATCAACCAAATCAATTGCACCAACACCACTTCGAACCAATGCTTCTACCGTATATCCACCAACACCACCAATTCCAAAAACAGCAACTCTGGCATTTTCCAAACGCTTCATTGATTCATTTCCAAATAATAGTTCTGTTCTCGAAAACTGCTCTGACATCTTATTCTCACTTTCTACAAAATCTGTATACAAAACACTCTTATCTTTAATCATACACCAAACAAAATATGGTTGCAACAGACAAAGTGCTTCATCAATAATCGCGTATGCTCATCGTTATTATCTCATCACTTACTACTCGCTAAATAACGGTGTAGACAAATAACGATCACCCGAATCCGGCAATAAAACAACAATATTTTTTCCGATATTATCTTGTCTTTTTGCTAACATAGTAGCTGCTTTCAACGCAGCACCTGAAGAAATGCCAACTAAAATTCCTTCACTCTGAGCAAACCTTCTGCCTTCTATCATGGCCGCCTCATTCTCCACCGTAATAATTTCATCATAGATTTCTGTGTTCAAAATCTCTGGCACAAAACCCGCTCCGATTCCTTGAATCTTATGGGCACCTGCCTGACCACCAGATAACACCGGACTATCTGCAGGCTCCATTGCTACAACCTTAACGTTCGGATTCTTCGACTTCAAATACTCACCAACACCGGTAAGGGTTCCGCCTGTACCAACACCTGCCACGAAAATATCAACCTTTCCATCTGTTTGTTCCCAAATCTCCGGTCCGGTTGAGTTAAAATGAGCAGCCGAATTAGCAGGATTTACAAACTGACCTAGAATAACCGAACCCGGAATGCTATTCTTTAACTCCTCCGCCTTCTCAATAGCACCCTTCATTCCCTTGACACCTTCTGTTAAAACAAGTTCTGCACCATAAGCAGCAAGCATCGTTCTTCTCTCTACACTCATAGTTTCCGGAAGAGTCAAAATCGTCTTATAACCTCTCGACGCCGCTACCGCTGCCAAGCCAATGCCTGTATTACCGGAAGTAGGTTCAATAATGGTTGCACCCGGTTTGAGCATGCCTTTTCTTTCTGCATCTACAATCATGGATAATGCTGCTCTATCTTTTACAGAACCAGCCGGATTCAAATATTCTAACTTGGCAAGAATAGTTGCATGCTCCACGCCAGCCACTTTGCTATAATTATTTAACTTCAGTAATGGAGTATTTCCAATTAACTCCAAAGCACTTTCCTTAATATTTCCCATCTTTCCATCTCCTTTACTTTCTTTTATACATATGTCAGAATCAATATGTTGTTGATTATAAAACTCAAACATTTGAAGTTCAACCTATTTTCCTAACATTTCCCTTACCAAAAATAAACAGTCAGTTATATCATATCATATAGCTGACTGTTCTGTTTTATCTGAATCATTTTATTCTATCAGTTAAGTCATCTCCTGCACGATTGTTTAACGTCAACTCAACACATTATCCTTATACTTTCCGAGTTCTTCCAAGTACTTCTGTCCTAGTAAACTGATTGCCACACCTTTTCTCGCAATATAACCAATTGTCATAATTTCCTCAGAATCCAACTTCACGGCACAATATTCATTCCCATTCAAATCCTCACAAATAATACCGGAACATAAAGTATATCCGTCAAGACCCACCATTAAATTCAACATGGTAGCACGGTCATTTGCTTTAATTAACCTCTTGTATTCATACGTACTTAACACCTCTTCTGCAAAATAGAAAGAATTATTATTACCTTGATCAAAGGATAGACATGGATAATCCTGCAATTCTTCCATTGTAATCAATTTCTTATTTGCCAGAGGATGATTTTTTGCAATATATACATAAATATGGCAATTTAAAATCTCATGAAATTCCAAATCTCTTTCTTTAAATATCTTCTCAAGCACTTTACGATTGAACTCATTGACATATAAAATTCCGATTTCGCTCTTGAAATTACTGACATCCTCAATCACATCATAGGTTCTTGATTCCCTTATTGCAAATTCATATTCATCCATACCAAACTGCTTCACCATCTCCATAAACGCATTCACTGCAAAGGTATAATGTTGCATAGAAACACTGAATTTCTTCTTAATTGTAGTTTGATCTATATATTTTGACTCCATTAACTCGTATTGCTCTACAATCTGTCTCGCATAACCGATAAATTCCTCTCCCTCCGGAGTAAGTGAAATACCACGGTTCGTTCTCCGAAACAGTTCCATTCCAATCTCTGTTTCCAACTCTTTGACAGAAGCCGAAAGACTTGGTTGAGCAATAAAAAGACTTCGTGCCGCCTCACTCATGGAACCGGAATTAGCTACTGTAATTATATATCTAAGTTGCGTAAGTGTCATAATGTTCCTCCCGGGTACTCATACCACCTCTTAATACTATTCTCACATTGTCCTTCGGCACTTACAAAACATTTAAAAGCTATTGTCGATTCAACACATGCCGAGTACATTTTTATATCAACTTTTTGTAATTATAATATATTCTGTAATATCCAACAAGACAGCATTTTACTTAGCCATAGTTTTTCCCTATAACCAGCCACTGTTTTTATATATTTTTCTTTTTAACCAAAAACATTATATACTTACCACATACAAGAAATTACAGACACAAAGAAAGAGAGGTAAACAATTATGACAAGTAACTCAGGAACAAAATGTATCCACGAAGGTTGGAAGCCATCTGAAGGAGAACCAAGACAGCTTCCTATTTATCAAAGTACCACATTCAAATATGATTCCAGTGATGTAATGGGACAATTATTCGATTTAGAGAGAGAAGGATATTTCTACACACGTTTACAGAATCCTACTAACGATGCAGTAGCAGCAAAAATCTGCGAATTAGAAGGTGGTGTTGCAGCAATGCTTACTTCCTCCGGACAGGCAGCTAACTTTTATGCTATTTTCAATATCTGTGAGGCCGGCGACCACTTCATCGCTTCATCTGCTATCTATGGTGGAACTTACAACTTATTTGGCGTTACCATGAAGAAAATGGGAATCGAGTGTACCTTTGTAGACCAGACCCTTCCTGCAGAAGAATTGGAAAAATACTTCAAGCCAAACACAAAGGCAGTATTCGGAGAAACGATTACCAATCCAACCGTAACCATATTTGACTTTGAAAAATTCGCAAAGCTTGCACACGACCACGGTGTACCTTTAATTGTTGACAACACATTTGCTACACCTGTGAACTGTAAACCATTTGAGTGGGGTGCAGACATCGTAACTCACTCTACGACCAAGTATATGGACGGTCATGCAGTAGGTGTTGGCGGATGTATCGTAGACAGCGGTAATTTCGACTGGATGGCACATGCAGAGAAATTCCCGGGACTTACAACACCGGATGAGTCTTATCACGGTATTACCTATGCAGAAAAATTCGGCAAAGGTGCTTACATCACTAAGGCAACCGCACAGCTAATGAGAGATTTCGGAGCCATCCAATCTCCACAGAATGCATTCTACTTAAATCTTGGATTAGAAACCTTACACCTTCGTATGAAACAACACTGTGAAAATGCACTTGCAATCGCAAAATATTTGAAAGCAAACGACAAGGTTGCATGGGTACATTACGCTGACTTAGAAGGCGATGATTACAATGATCTTGCAAAGAAATATATGCCAAACGGAACTTGTGGTGTATTAGCATTCGGTATCAAGGGTGGTCGCGAAGCTTCTATTAAATTTATGGATAACTTGAATTTCATTTCTATCGTAACACATGTTGCAGACGCAAAGAGCTGTTTGTTACATCCAGCAAGTCACACCCATCGTCAATTAACCGAAGAGCAGCTAATTGAAGCTGGTGTTGCTCCAGATTTAATTCGTTTATCTGTTGGAATCGAAAATGTAGAAGATTTGATTGCAGATTTGGAACAGGCTTTTGCAAGACTCTAAAGATTCACCAGCTAATTGTATAGCAAAATAATCAAGGGCTATGGATTACTTCCATAGCCCTATTTTTCATTCTACTTTCGTAACTATTCAGTACCTTCATAGTTACGACTCATATACTATTATACAAGTCTCATTCACATTCAGAAATCCTAAATTCCACTCATCATCATTCCAAGTACAACAGCAAGAATGAACTCTAAAACAGATGCAACCAACCAGATTGCCACACAGATTCCAACGCGTTTTCCTGTACTCATTTTATTATCAGAGGCAATCGTAGCAGTCCACGCTGAAAGTCCTCCAGCACATGCGCCACCGATTGCTCCACCGATAAGTATAAAAAAATTCAAAATATGAAGAACTATAAATACCCATGTCCACTTTGGCATTTTAGTCAACTCAAAAGGTTCTCCCGTAACACAATCCCTACCATCCATTGTAAGTATTGGTTGCTTGCCTTGTATCAAATTCAAAACAACTTCTCTATCTCCCACAGGGATATAATATTCCATATTCGGATACTTAGACTGCTGCTTAATCTTATTTAACTTAATAGCATCTCCATTGTCTAGAGAATATAAATTCACAATATATAATCCACACATACTTCTTTGATTATATAGACTTTCTACCAAAAACATAGTACAATACGATTTCAATGTTCAAATCAGGAGGTCTACAAAATGAATAAAACGAATTCCAATATATCTATACGCTGGGTATACCTAACAATCGCTGTAATTGCCATGTTGTTTGCGGGTGTCTTATACACTTGGTCTATCTTAAAAGCTCCTCTTTCTAGTGAATTTGGATGGAGCACTTCTACACTTGCCTTAAATTACACTCTCGCTATGACTTTCTTTTGCGTTGGTGGATTATTAGGTGCTCAGCTTTTCAAGCATGTCGGAACAAGAATTGCACTTATAATAGCTGGTATCTTGGCAGCATCCGGCTTTACTCTTACCGGTTTACTTCAGGGTACATCTGTTGCAATGCTTTACCTAAGTTACGGTGTGATTGCCAGTATGGGTATAGGAATTGCCTACAATGTACTTATTGCCACTGTTAGTGCATGGTTTCCTGACAAAAAAGGACTATGTTCCGGCTGTTTAATGATGGGATTTGGTGCCTCTGCTTTGATTCTCGGAAACGCAGCAAATGCACTATTTAAAAGTGATATTGGATGGCGCACTACATACATGATTTTAGGAATTGTTATTTGTATCGTTTTGATTACAGCCAGTCTTTTCCTTCAAAACCCCAAAGCTGACATTGCACTTCCTAAGCCTAATATTAAAAAAACCTCTAAAGAAGAAGCTTTCCAACAACAAGACTACACATCCGGACAGATGCTTCGTCGCCCTTCTTTCTGGATGGCTTTTATATGCATCTCTTTTCTAGCAGCCATAGGTAGTTCCGTTATCAGTTTTGCTAAAGATTTAGCTCTATCCGTAGGCGCCGCCGAAACACTAGCAGTATCTCTTGTTGGTGCTCTTTCTGTATGTAACGGTCTTGGACGAATCCTTACCGGTACACTCTTTGATACCATTGGTCGTCGCAAAACTATGTTGTATGCTAATATACTCACCATAGGTGCTGCCACTGTTACATTAATAGCGGTATCCATCGGATCCTTGCCACTTTGCATTGCAGGTTTGTGCTTAACCGGTATGTCTTATGGAGCCTGCCCTACGATAACCGCAGCTTTTACTTCATCCTTCTATGGTATGAAGAACTTATCTACCAACATGGCTATCATGACCTTTACTGTCATGGGCGGTTCACTCATTGCAACTGTATCTAACAAAATTCTTGAGATAACAGGTGGTTATACTGCTACCTTTGCAATGTTACTTACTCTAAGCTTTGTTGCATTAGTCTTGAACATATTCATTCGCAGACCTTGATTATTGTTATAGAGGAAACAATCTTTGTGCTTCCCGTTCCAAAGATTTGCGTTCCTCTATATCATCATAAGAAATCTGCCTATTTTCTAATACTGGCTATGAACCACTCAAGAAACTCACGAATATATCGTTCATGTGGTGTTATAACATTAATATCAACATCTTGATTTTCTTCGGCATAAGTTTCTAACATTTTCTTAAGATTATCTTTTGATTTCATATAATCTTCTATAATATATTCTAAACCCATTCCCTCTTTCCATAACAACATTGCAGAAATCACTCCCGTTCTATCCTTGCCTGCATTACAAAAATAAAGAACATTCGAATCCACATTCATCATAAAATCCACTATACGAAGTAATTGTACATCTACCATCTCAATATACGATTTTGATACATCATCAACCGAATCGGGGATCGCATTTCCACCTGCCACAGGCATACAATAGTATGCAAATCTCTTATCTTTCAACAATGGACATTCTTTTCTTTCTCTTTCTTCCTCTGTTCTTAAATCAATAATCGTAGTAATTTTGTTTTCAAGCAACCATTCTTTTTCGCCATCGGAGATAATAGTTGGAACATCACTCCTTATATATTTAAAATTATCCTTTAAAATCGAACGTGTATTTAACGTATTCTTAAAAAAATCCACCTTCAACACATCTCCTTTATTTGAAAATTTACTTTTTCTTCTCTATAGCAACTAATGATGCAATCGCATATACAATCATCACAATTGCCATTCCTATCACTAAATAAAGCAACCAACCCGTATGTAAAACAACATCAACTGCGTTAATCAAAAGAATAATTCCTATCATTGCAAAGACTATTCCTGATTGCTTATAATATGGTTTTTTATCCATTATTTCTCTCTTGTTTTGAGGCATATATATACGCATTATTAAACAAAAATCCTTTTTCTTTTCTCTCTCTTCCATACACTATCCCACCCACATCGGTATGTATCTATATATATCACACAAATATACAATCGCCAATATATTATCATAACAAATCCTCTGAACAAAAACATGTGTATCTTCTGTTAAAATCAATGCGTGAAATCTAATTTATCTTAATTTCCTTTTGATTGCCGTTGCTTCATTTTCTGCCAACTATAATACCCATATATATCATTTACCAAGAAAGCAACAAAACACACAACAACCGATATATATTTAACATCATACATACTTGCCAATATCCACAATATAATTAGAATAATGTCGTTTGCAGCATATGCCAATGCAAAATACGGATTTCTTCTAAATGTGAGATATACCGCAAGAAAACTGGTTGTTACCGACAAGGTGCTCGGCACAATATTAGCAGTATCGAAATGCTCCAAAATAAAGTAGAACATAACAGTGATTCCTACTGCCATTACCCACATCCATTCTATTTCCTTTCTGCTAATTCTGTTAACTTTAACCTCTGCTTTATTGCCGTTGTAAGGGTTTTTCAGCCACGATATAAGAGCAAAAACAGCCATTGGCATTGTCATACCAAGATATGTAATCATTTCCCCATAATAACCAAAGGTAAACGAGATAACTCCATACAACATACTAAAAATCACCATTAAAAACTGACCAAATGGATTTCCTTTCGCATTGTAAATGAGCGATGTCACACCGATTAATGATGCAACCAACGTTAAGTAATTCTCTCTGTCAAAAACAAAAAACGACACCAAAATAAAAAACACGGATGAACACCATAATATAATTTCAGATTTTGAAAAATATCCTAACTTATCTTTTAATCCAAGCATAATAACCTCCAAAAATAAGCATCCGCATATACATCTTCAAAGACCTAACGATGTATAAACGAATGCTTTCGCAAATCACTACCCGGTGGCAGTTCGTATCAATATATTTTTCTAATTCACTATTCCAATGCACTCATAACATTTGCTTTCTCTGTATGTGTCACTATATCATCCTCTCCTTCTCTACAATATTCCCCGCAATCATATTACCATAGCTCGCATAGTATAATTGTTCATAATCCTTAAAACTCACCTCACAATTATAACCTAGTAACTCCATGTCTACCGTGTAAACATTGGCCTTCACACCAAGTTCAGACATTCCATTGCGAAGGTAAAATTCTTTTCTGCGCACCCGTTCTGCCGCATTCTTAGCGGTCTCATCTTCACATTCAATCTCAAGAAAAAATCGCTTATCTGCATATTTTTCCTGCAACAACTTAAGGGCTTGACTACCGAGTCCACCACTACGCAGATTTTCACAAACAGCAAAATAATCTAACAACACCATATCTAATTCATTGATTGTAATGGCAAATCCCACAAATTCCTCATCATGTTCCAACACCCAAATATCCGCTTCCCCTTCCTATAATGTCAAGCCTAAAACACTTTATTTTTAAGCTTTTTTGTTTACTTTATTACCTCTAACAAACGAGCCAAAAGTGTGGAATAGTCTAGTATCTTGTACCGAATAGTCAAATCAGGGTATAACTAATAAAAC
>JAFQOE010000014.1 GCA_017395635.1 Lachnospiraceae bacterium
ACAGCGAGTACAGCACTTGCCCTATAGAATGCTGAGACATCATTTTTGATGTTATGGTATATAGGCAATGCTTACTTGTGCCACTTTTTTGAATGACAAATATATATATTGTCAAGCAAAAGAATCTCGTTGCTTGTACACTCTCCACTCATAGCGAAACGCCTAAACAATAGTTTCTACACTGTCATTATGCAATCCTGCCAAGCATTTTTCATGATGTAGACACACCTTTCAAAAAGAATTGCGTAACAGCCATTACATCTGTTACGCAATAAAATCTAACTTTTGAAGAACACCTCAACCTTATTAAGTTTTATGCTTTTACCAAAATCATCGCAGAAATTGGAGCAACACTCACACAATCACCACTAACCTCTTCTGCCAAATCAGCGCATTCGCCATTCACACAAATCTTCCAATTTCCATCTTTAATTTCATACTCTTTTAAAGAAAGTACTTGTTCATCTTCTGATGCATTGAAAATCACAAGCAATTCCTCTTCACCCTTGATGTTAAATGAAACCACGCCATCTCCTATTTTCTTATACTTGACATTTGATACAACTTCTTCTGCCGTAGAAATACGTAATGCACTGTGCTCTCTACGGAATTTGATCAGTCCTTTATAATACTCTACTACATCCGCACAAGTATTATCCTCCAAGCAATTCCAACGGATGCGATTAACAAAATCAGAAGAATTAAAACTATTTTCTATTTTCTTGCCGGTTTCATCCTCTTTGATGCGTAGAAATTCTTCTCCTGCATGAATAAACGGAATTCCCATAGAAGTCATATAAATAACTGCTGCAAGCTTATTCATTTTAATCAAATCGTCCTTTGAAGTTTCCGGTCCGGCAATTCGTAGTTTGTCCATCAACGTGTAATTATCATGACATGACACATAATTGACTGTCTGCGACGGTTTCGGACACCAAGATGTCTGCGCCTTGAAACATTCTCCAATCATGTCTTCACAATCCGCCTTTCCCGACACATATCCCAGATTTTCACCATTTCTTCCAGCAATCAAATCACGAATATCATCGCTGAAATATGCAAAATCCGGTGTTTCAACAGCATTCACCTGTGTTGCAGGCTTGAAACCTTCTTCCATTGCTGTCGGCAAGCTCCATCCTTCTCCATAGAAAATGACGTCCGGATGCTTTTCATGAACTGTTTTTACAATCTCATTAATGGTATCTGTATCAAGCAGACCTACCAAATCGAATCGGAAACCATCCAAATGATATTCGTTTGCCCAATAATTAACAGAATCCACAATATATTTGCGTACCATCGCTCTTTCAGATGCGGTATCATTTCCACAATAAGAACCATTTGAATAGGTTCCGTCTTTCTTCCAACGAGAAAAATATCCAGGCACAATTTGATTAAAGCAAAATGTATCTGCATCATACACATGGTTATAAACCACATCCATAACCACATTGATACCGTGGTCATGAAGAGATTTCACCATCTGCTTCATCTCTTTTACACGCACCTCACCATGAAATGGGTCGGTAGAATAAGAACCCTCAGGCACATTATAGTTAACCGGATCATATCCCCAGTTATACTGAGGTACATCTAATTTTGCTTCATTTACGGAACCGTAATCGTACATCGGCAACAAATGAAGATGAGTAATCCCTAGAGATTTCAAATAATCCAAACAGGTAGAAATACCACTAGGTGTTTTAGTACCTTCTTCTGTGAATGCTAGAAATTTACCTCGGTTTGCAGCAGAAACTCCGGAACTCTCATCAATCGAAAAGTCTCTGATATGTAATTCGTAGAGAACTGCATCTGTGTATTGCATTCCTGTATTTGGACTTTGATCTTCATCCCACCCCTCCGGATTAGTAGAAGCCAAATCAATTACCATTGCACGATATCCATTAACACCGGTTGTTCTTGCATAAGGATCACATACCTCTTTTGTTTCACCATCATGTTCCACCACATATGTATAATAAGTACCGTTCAAGTTTCCTTCAACCGTTAACTCCCATACACCTTTGTCTCCCAGAGTCATTACAGATTGACTAATCAAATCCTCATTCTCCACTGTTCCTGACTGATAAAGTGCCAACTCAACCTTTTGTGCAGTCGGTGCCCATACCTTAAATGTAGTCGCATCCTTTGACCAGGTTGCACCCAAATCATTCCCTGTGTAGGTATATTCTTCTATAAACTTCTTATCAGAGTAACTCTTAACATCCTTAACCATATATTTATTATCCTTTCTATTGCCATATTATTCGGCGTTTGCGAAACTCGTAAATCTGAGTTTCGCAAACGTCCATATATTATACTCTCTCGTTATTTCATAATCACAATACTTCCAAAAGGTAACTTCATCTCATTATTCTCTATCACAACTGCATCTTCACCAACTGTAAGAGAAGCCTTCATCTCATATTCAGAAAGACCTGCTGCTGCCAAATCCAAAGTCGTCCCTTCCTCTGCATTACAATACACAACAACACAGCTTTCTTCGCCCCATTGGCGTAACACCGCTGCTGTACCCTGCGGAAAAGTTCCTTCCACCTTAGTTACATCTCCTCGTGCGATTTCCGGATAACTATTTCTTACCTTCAACGCATTCTTATAATAATGATAAATTGATGTTTCATCTTCCATCTGTTCATCTAAAGCCGGGAATTTCTGTTCCACACTTTCTGCACCCTTTGGTGGTTCCGTTATACCTTCTGTATTGGTAGCGGACCAGTACATTGGTAGTCGCTTGTTCTGGTCTAAATCACCTTTACTCTTCATACCGATTTCTTCTCCATAATACACAAAAGGAGATCCCGGCATTGTAAGCAAAAGTCCTGCTGCAAACTTCATCACACCTTCATCACTGACACTCTGGGCTGAAATACGTGTGGTATCATGATTACTAACAAATGGTGCATCAATATAATTCGGATTCTTTTCCAAATCCTGACTTCTCTGATTAATCATCCAAGTCACATATTCAGACACATCTACCCTGTTACGGGCAGTTTTCATAACTGCACCTTCTTGCGTTGCAGCCGGAAAATTAAACAAACTGTCGATACCACTCGCGTAATATTCTACAAGCGTAGATTGTCCTCTCTCCCATACTTCTGCCACAAGATATGCTTCTTCATTGACAGATTTTGTATAATCTGTAATCCATTTGAGAACCTCTGTGTTCTTTGCAGCATAACCGGTAAAATATTCCTTTGCAGCATCCAAACGGAAACCATCCGTTCCCATATCCAGCCAGAATTTAATAATATCTTCAAATTCTTTACGCACTGCCTGATTCTCAAGGTTCAAATCCGGCATTTCTGACACAAACACACCTTCGTAATAGAAATCCGAGTTACCTGCTTTATGCCAATTGACTCCTTGCGCACCCTCTTTTGCAAAATAGTAATATCCCACATACGGACAAGCTGTCAAATCCGGTTCCTGTCCTTCCTCTAAGGTCTCCAGATATGCAACCGCTTCTGTAAACCAAGGGTGTTTGTTAGAAGTATGATTAAGCACCAAATCCACTATTAATCGGATACCTCTTTCATGACATGCTTCTACAAGTGCTTCATAATCCTCTATCGTTCCAAAAGCAGGATCAATCTCATAATAATTGGTTACATCATATTTATGATAAGTAGGCGATGGCATAATAGGAGTCATCCAGATTCCGTTGAATCCCATCTCCTCAATATAGTCAAGTTTTTGAATAATTCCTTGTAAATCTCCACTCCCATCCCCATTGCTGTCATAATAAGAACCAGGGAAAATCTGATAAAAGTTACGATATTCATCGTCAATTAATTGAATCTTTTCTTCCTGTCTACATCCTCCAAAACATGTACACAGCATTGCAAAACACAACAATAATACTACTATCTTTCTTTTCATAAAAATAACCTCCCTATCAAGTAGAAAACCCTGTTCAAGTCCCCTTCTTTCACTTAACCTAGTATACCATTCTGCACTATGCGATTTCAATAGTTAACTTGTATAAACTGAGGCTCTTTTGTTCTTCCCTTTTATCTGAAAACAAAATAAGTCAGTGCATAAAAATTTTTATTTTCTATTTTTTTCTATCCACGCTACCGCAAAATCTACAATATCTCTTTGCTTCATCAAGCGTAGTGTTCCATTTCCGAGTGTCACTTTTTTCACAGGATAAACTGCTTCAAAAGCCTCTCCAATCTGTTCAAAGTCCTCACCATCTACAAATAGTGTTTCATATGCTTTCCACACTCTCTTTCCATTTTCCATAACAGCACTGTATTCCACACAATTATGTTTCCCTTGATATTCAGCCCTTACATCTGCCAAATGAAGCGAGGTATTTTTATCATATCCTGTTCCTATGAGCAGGACATAACCATCCAATTCATACAATTTACCAATCGGAGATCCCTCTCCAAAAATATTGGATATATCATGATTACTGGTAAGATACTCAGCATGTTTTCCCCATGCCGCAACAGAACGAGCCGGATGACTACTTCTCATTGTCCCATTCCATTTACGAAACATCTCTGCAACAACACCCATCGTATTCGTTGGTGTTATATCTTTATCGTATGCAGGCCAATTATCTCTTATGGTCTGCCACCATTCCTCCGGCTCTTCCCAATGCACCCCCGTTGTTGGGTCAAGATTCTTCCATGTCTGAGTTGGCATCATTATCGTACCTTCCTCACCAACAGATTCCAATAGCGCCTCAATTAAAACTTGTGCACCTCCACAAACAAACCCCAGACTACTTAATGAAGTATGCACCTCTATAATCTGTCCTTTCTCTACTCCCAAATCATGAAATGCTTTAACAATATCTTGTTTCAATACTAACTTTCTATCCATTATATAGAACTTCCTCCCTCAACTAAATGAATTATTTTATCTATGTAACTCATACTAATCATTCGTATTAATTTATACAATAGGTTAAATGCGTAACCACTCCCAAAATAATATAATTATTTTTATGCACTTTGTCAGCAAAACACATATTATATTGACTTTGCCTTCCCCATTTTAAAGCACAAAAACTGCACTATTTGAATCATATAAAAAGCCTATCGGATATGAGTGAAGCCATATTTACGACAGTCCTTTCTATGATAGTCAGATAGCACAGCCTCTTCAAAAATTCCTTTTAAATACAAAAAGTAGAAGGAACCCACAAGGGGTTTCCTTCCACTTAAATTTACATCAACCTTTAACGGATCCTGAAAGACCTTCCGCATAAAATCTCTGTAAGTAAATAAACAAGATTGCGATTGGAATAGATACACACACAGCACCCGCCGCGAAAGGAGCATACCAATTCATGATATTTTCCTTAGTCAACATTGTGTACAAACCAATTGCCACTGTGTAATATCTTGGATCTGCACCTGCGATAACCTTCGCAAAGATAAAATCAAGCCAAGGAGCCATAAAGGCTTGTAAGATAGTATAAACAACAATCGGCTTCGAAAGTGGCATAATAATCTTTGAAAATACATCCCATTTCGTTGCACCATCGATTAAAGCTGCTTCATCCAGTGCTTTTGGAATTGTATCAAAGAAACCTTTGGCAACATAAAACTGTAAACCTGCACCACCTGAATATACCATAATAAGAGCCAGGTAAATGAACGGACCTTCTGTTAAGCCAAAACCTTTTAAGATATAGTAAATCGCAATCATAGACATGAATCCTGGGAACAAACCAAGCACCATAGCAACATTCATGTAAGGTTTACGAATTTTAAAACGTATTCTTGACAACGCATAAGAAATCGCTAATACAAAGAATGTTGTGATAATACATGAAAAGATTGAAATAAACAACGTATTCATAAACCATCTAGGGAAGTCAAATATTGCTGTGTCAGTAAACAACTTTATATAATTGTCTAATGTAAATTCTTTCGGCCAGAAAGATGTAATATATTGACCTTTCTGCACTCTAAACGAGAGCAAAACCACCCAGAAAATTGGGAATATCCAAATTAGGGAAAGGACTGCCAAAAAAATATGCACAATTGTATTGGTAACTGCCTTCCGAGATTTCCCTGAAGTAACTGTCTTCTGCATTATGAGAATCCCTCCTCTTCTTTGTATGATTTACTGTTGCGATATGTCAATATTGACATTGTTGCCATCAAAACGAATGTTAAGATACCAATTACCGCACCTAAATTGTAATCCTTATTATCAATCGTCAACTTATACAACCATGTAACAAGCAAGTCTGTCTTACCTGCTGTACCTCTATAGTAAGCATCTGTTGCAGGCTGTCCGTTTGTTAACAAGAAGATTACGTTAAAGTTATTGATATTCTGCATGAATGTAACAATCAACTGTGGTGTCATAACAAACATCAAATATGGCATAGTAATCTTTGTGAATATGGCAACAATACCTGCACCATCTAACTTAGCAGCTTCATAAAGTTCTGTAGGGATATTGTTCAAAATACCTGTTACAGAAATAACGGTATATGGAATACCAACCCATAAGTTAATTACAATAACTGTCACACGTGCCCATGTTGCATCTGTTAAAAACGGCAATGGACCCATGCCAAAAAGTTCTCTAAGAATCAGGTTAAACGCACCGTGCTCCTGAATCATTGTATTAACAACCAATAAAGATACAAACTGTGGTACAGCAATTGTCAACATAAGAACAAATCGCCAAAATCCTTTGATTTTTGTATCTTTACGATTAATAATCATTGCTAAAATAACACCAAAAATGTAGTTTAAGAATGTAGCAAAGATAGCCCAAACAATGGTCCATCCAAGTACAGGCCAAAAAGTACGTCCCAAATCACTTCCTGCATTCAATACACGGGTAAAGTTTTCAAATCCAACCCAGTCGAATAAGTTCTTAGGTGGAAGATGATTTCTATCATAGTTTGTAAACGCCATCAAAATCATAAATAATAATGGCATTACGTTAAAGAGTAACAATCCAAGAAATGGAAATGCCAAAAATACCTGATACATTCTCTTATCTTTAAATTCAGAAACGGTCTTTCTAAAAGTAAGAGGTTTCTTACCTTTTCTTACCGCAAGCTCTGCATAATAAGACGAACGACAAGCTGCCCTTGCAACTAAAAACATTCCAATAATCACAAAAATTGTTACAACACCGTAAAGCAAACAAAGCTGTGAGTTATCTCCCGGAATATACTCATAAATCTGTTTTGCTTCATTAAACACTTCTGTCTGTGTAGCTGTACCCAACGTAACAAACTGGTACAGTGCATGTGCACCAAAAATAACAAAATAGCAAATGAAACTAATTTCCAAAGCTAAAAACAATATACCCTGAACAATCTGTTTTCTTGCCAGATTTCCAACTCCCCAGATCAAAAAAGAAAGTTTGGTAAAAATATCGCCATCCTGAAGTACTTCTAGCACAGGAACCACTTCTGGAAATTCACGATCTTTTTTCTTCGCAAATCCTGCCATCGCAATAATCCTCTCTCTCTCTAATACTTCAAAAAGAGCTTCATTAGAACCCTAACGAAGCTCTTTTATAGTTATTGTAAACTAGTTATTATTCCAATGAACTTCCTTCATTTACATTACTAACGAATGTAGCAAGTTTCTCTGCTGCATTGTCATGTGTAACTTCACCAGAAACAATCGCCTTACCAAATGCTTCAGCTGGTGCCCACCAGTTGTTCATCTGAGTTACCAATGGCTGAGCTACAGATGTGTTATTAACTGTATCTGTAATAGCACTAAGCATAACATCATCAATACCTGTAGAATCTAAAGGTACTACGCCACGAACTTCGTAACGAACCTTCTGACACTCAGCGCTTCCTAAGTATGCAGCAAGTGCTACTGCAACATCCATGTTCTCACATGTTGGGTTAACACCAAGAGCCTTAGAACCAGCGTAAGACTTCATTGTACCTTCGTAATCGCCAGCCTTGAAAGATGGAAGCTGAGCACATGCGAAGTTCTCACCAAGAGCCTCTTCGATTGCACCACGATCCCAAGAACCTGTAAAGAATGCACCAAGCTTGCCCTCTGCGAAAAGAGAGATAGCCTTACCAGCTTCTTCGTTAGCCTGGTTTGTAAACTTAGGATTAGCTGCAAGATCTACAAGGTAGTTAGCAACTGCTACACCCTTCTCATCATCAAAGTCACATGGCTGAGATCCGTCTGTACCATCAGCACCGAACATTGTTCCACCAACTCCGTAGAAGAATGATGGGATATACCAGCTGTTTCCTAAACAGAAACATACGTTAGTAACACCATCACCAAGGTCTTTTGCTAACATAGTATCAAGATCCTTAACTTCATCAGCTGTGAACTTGCTACTGTCATAGTACATAAACCATCCGTTGTAAGCATATGGTACACCATAAACACCACCATCATATGTAACAGTGTTCATCATAGACTCAGAATTTGCTGCCTTAATAGCATCAAGGTTCTGTCCACCAAGCTTAGCAATAGCACCTGCTTCAACTAAGATTGGTAACTGATCGTTTGCATACATGTAAACGTCAGCTGCTGCATCAACGTCCTTAGTAACTTCGTCTTTTGCAACGTCCTCACCACATACACCATACTCAAATGTGATGTTCCACTCTGGATGAGCCTCGTTGAAATCTTCACACATAGCTGCAAGGATACCATTATCATATCCGTCAACTGGTGCCTGATCCTCCTGTGGACCCCAAACTGTTAAAGTAACATCTTTTACTTCAACTGCCTCTGTTGTGTCTGCTGCGTCTGTTGCCTCTGTTGCTGCTGGTGCCTCTGTTGTTGAGCTACCAGAATTACAACCTGTCATTGTTCCAGCTACCATTGCTGTTGCAAGCATCATAGCAAGAATTTTCTTTAATCTCATAATCTTATCCTCCTTATTATTTCGGAACGGCCCTATCCCGTCCCCAAAAGATTATGGAGTGATTATAACTTATAATCCTAAAATATGTATATATCAACTATTTTAGATTAATGTTGTTTTTTTATTGTTTATCGGAAAATGAAATTTCATAATTGTGCCTTTTCCTATTTCACTTTGCACCTCTACCTTATATTCTTCACCATAAAAAAGCCGGATTCTTTCATTAATATTTCTCACACCATAACCCTTAGACTCCATGGTCAGAATCCGATTTGCCGTGTCCTGATTCATACCTTCTCCATTATCTTCCACCGAAAACCAGATACAATCATCTTCTTTCCAACCTCTTATAACGATTCGCCCACGTTCACCATCTGTTTTCCTTTCAATACCATGCGCAATTGCATTCTCAACAAACGGTTGCAAAATCAGATTCAACGATTCACACCTCATAATTTCAGGTTCTACAACGATTTCATAATCAAAGTCATTATCATGAATCATACTCTGTATTTCCAAATAGGCCTTTGTATTCTTTAATTCATCCTCCACACTGAGAGTGTTTTTTCCTTTGTTCAAAGCCGTACGATAAAATGTAGACATAGCAAGTGTCATCTTACTTATATCCTCTTCCCCCGCCGTCAAAGCTTTCCAATTAATAAGTGATAATGTATTATATAAAAAATGTGGATTAATCTGCGCCTGAAGTGCTTTCATCTCTAATTCTTTCTGCGCTATTTTACTGACATACACCTCCTGAATCAACATTTGAATCTGTGCAAGCATTTTACCAAATCCACGATAAAGTAACCCTATTTCATCACGGTCCATACTGGTTACCTGAACTTCCAAATTTCCGTTCTCAACCTCCTGCATACTTTCCGTCAGTTTCTCGATACGACTGCTTAATCTCTTAATTACAAAATAAGCCAGCACAAGCCCTATCAAACATAAAAACACAGTAAGAATTGTCATATTTCTAACCGGTTTCATTTCTCTTCCCGTAATACTTTTTGATTGATAAAGCCAGATTACCCAGTCAGAAATATCAGACGAATCCTGAGAAATAATGGTATATTCCGAGTTATCTGCCTTCACTTTCTCTTCTACAAACCGGCCGTATGTGAGTACATCGTCATTATTTTCTTCCGAAAAACGACTGGTCGAATAAAGAACCTGCCCTGCTTTATCAGTAATAAACACACCATATTCAGAAGTAAGGGTTTGTTCATAAGGAGAAAACAATTTATCATAATCAATTTCTATATACAGAATACAAGGGTTTCCGGAAACAGTCTCTATAGGCATGGTCCTTGCAGCAATAACATTTCTCTCTTCCTCATCAACATACCAATATAACCCATGCGTCAACAAAACCGATTGATACCAACTCTGATGCTTAATTTCTGATAATGGTGCAACCGTCGTTCCGTTCTTTATCATTGCATTATCTGTATAAATTGTAACTTTCTTTATGTCTGTATGAAAATGTTTCAACGTTTCTACAATCGAATCAACAACCTCTGTAACCTTTACATACTGGTCATACGGACTATCATATTTGGATTCAAGCGCTTTGGTAAGATTTTGGTCAAATGCTATATAATCCGAAAGATTCACATACACTTCCAAACTGCTCTCCATTGCTGCAACAGACTGATAGAGATAGGATTTTAAATTCGTTTCCTCTTTCTCACTAATAATATCCTTCATCTGATAGAAGCTGAACATAAATAGTACAAACACCGGTAAAAGGCAAAAGCCACTGTAAAACAACAGTAGCTTATGTCTCAATTTGATATCATTAATCCAACCCCGAATTTTCCTCATACATTTCCCCCTTGTCGCGATACTTCTGTGGACTTATCCCAAAATATTCCCTAAAATTCTGACAGAAATAAGACACATTCGGATATCCTACTTTTTCACTGATCTGTACTATTTTTTCATGTGTATTCTCAAGCAATTCCCTTGCTTTTTCCATACGATACGATTTAATAAATTTACTCAGATTCTGTCCGGTTTCTTTTCGAAAAATCGTACTTAGATAACTCGGTGCAAGATACACCTGTTCCGCCAAAAGTTCTACACTCAACTCTTCATCATAATGAGCATAAATATAGCGTTTCACCACTTCCACTTCTCTACGTATATTCCCGGCATCCTTCTGTACATAGTCTTCAAACTGCTTCATGTTCTTTTCAATAATTTCACAGATAGCAACAATATCCAAAGCACGGTACAACTTATCAACATCTTCATTCATCTCTTTTTCCGTTTTTTCAGGAATCGCCTCACACAACATTTTCAAAAGATTTGTAAACATAAACTTGACATAAATATGAGAAAATTTCTGATTCTGACTATAATTAGAGAGCAGTCTTTCAAAATGTTCCCTCAAGCTCACAACATCTTTTGTTCTCACATCCTGTTTCATCTGACGCATTAAGGTGTCATCATCTAAACATACCTCAGCAACACAAGTAGCTTCATTCTCTGCCATATAAATGCTACTATCTAAACTGTAAAAACGGTTTTCCATCAAAAGTTCCACTTCCTGATATCTTTCGATAATTTGGGACGGATCACTGATTCCAGAGGAAATCGCCACATAACACTTCAACGTTCCTTTGCATTTTTTCTGAATCGAATCACAAATTTCATTAGCAATTCTTTTCCAATCATCACTTTCTTCTTTAAAGAATAATACACTTTGCTGTGTGCTCAAATTCAAATAATCTACCTTTTTACCTAAATCCAATAAAAATTCCGGATTATGCGATGTCTCAGTTCCTCCAAAAAACTTTCCATTCAACTCTATTAACATCATTCTGCAATAATGTTGCAAAAATTCTAACGGATAATATCCTTCCGTCATTTTCTCCAATTCTGCAATTTCCGTTCCGTTTAAAATCGCATTCAGAACATATTCTTTAAAAAATGTAATACGAAGTTCTTTCGTTGTCTCTTCTACTCGCTTTTCATCCAATGATTTAATAAGTTTGTTCATGGACACACCAAATTCTGCCGGGTCTACCGGTTTCAATATATATTCCTCAACACCATATTGCATCGCTTTTTGGGCATACGAAAACTCTCCATATCCGGAAATAATCACTTTCATCATATTCGGATACAACTTATATACTTGTTCCAGAAGCTCTAGTCCATCCATAAACGGCATTTTCACATCCGTCATAAGAATGTCTACACTATTACTCCGCAACCATTTTACCGCCTCCTTGCCATTGACAGCCTCATAAATCTCAAAAGATTCATCTAACTGCCCTAGCAAAAATTTAATTCCTGTTCTTTCAATTTTTTCATCGTCCACAATTAAAATACGATACATCCCAATCTCCTTACTATCGAAACTTTGCACAAATTTTAGTATAACATTGTTTGACGGTTCATTCCACTATCATAACAATTTTGTGCAAAATAAAAATTCAGATTTTGAACCTAATAACATTCATCAACTCACCCTTCAATCATCTGAGTAACTTACCAAAGTACAGATGACAGTATACCACAATTAGCACAAAAAATATAGAGGTCACACGTACCTCTATATTCTTTGCACAAATATCTCACAATATGTAACTGTTCAGATCCAAACAGCTTCACTGAAAACATATGAGAAATGCTTATCAAATTATTGCGACTTACTTACCTTTTACATAGCTGCAAATTTCATTGCTATCATCATCAAAATAGCTAGTGGTAATTAAGTAATCAGAAAAATCCTTTACCATTGCAAATACAGCCTTTCCCTCAGCAAATGTCTCGCCCGCATGAAATTCTTCCGGTTCTTCTGAAATATCCCACACAGTAGACAAACCAATATATCCTTTAATTGAACCGGAATCTTCTAAATTGCACATATTAAAATCTAAATCCGGATTGAAAATACCATACTCTCCCTCTGGGAAATCCGATGGATAATATACCTCATATGTAATATAACAAAATTCCAATTCATCATATTCTAATTCCTCAAAATAGGAGTAATTATCTGCCGCATTATATTCATCTACAACCTTCTTTGCCTCATCACCACGAATAACATCTGTAATACGATAGTAAACTGTATGATCTTTATCATCCTCTACAGCATATGTCTTGGTTTCCACCCATTCTCCAATCTTAGCAGGATTCTCTAACGAACCTTCTGCCACCTCAAAGTCAACATCAGCAGATGGTGTTTCCTTTTTAGGTGTTTCTGTCGTATCTTCCGTATCTTCTTCCGTATCTTCTTCTGTATCCTCTTCTATAGTTAAATCATCGTAATCATAATCTGTAACTTCAGTTGATTGATTTTTTTTCATCATTCCGTACATAATCTGTGCACAACCGGTAAGTGTAGACATACACATTGCCATAATAAGTAATACTGCTAATAATTTCTTCTTCATTATAATTCTCCTTAAATATAGTAGTTATTTGTAGTCTCATCTTTTCGAATCAGACATTAATATTACCAATTCAAATTAAATATGGTTGCAGAGAAACAAAAATATTTTCCACAACCATATCATTTACTTATTATTAAATCTGAATTTCTTCTTTATTATAAACCAACATTATTAGTTATTCTTAGTAACGCCAAGATCTACCTTTTCTCCATTGATACTCCAGTTCTTGGTGTAACCATTCGCCACACCGTATTCAATCGCTGTTGCAAGCACATCGCCAAAGATTGTTTCTTCATTACGCTTCATAATCTCTGCTACCTTGGCATTATTCGCAACCGAAATAGTAATCTTATCCATTACCTCAAAGCCTGCTTCCTTACGCATAGTCTGAACTTTAGAAATAATTTCACGAACAAATCCTTCTTCCAACAATTCTTCTGTCAAATTGATATCCAGTACTACCGTAACAGCCGCATCTGCCTCTGTTACATAATCATCTGATTTTGCAAGCTCGATTAACAAATCTTCCTCAGCAAGTGCAATTTCCGTTCCATCTACATCAAACTTCAACGCACCCTCTGCCTTCAATGTCTTCATAGCCTCACTACCATTGACATTATTCAAGTACTCACGAATACCATTTAACTGCTTACCATACTTAGGTCCAACTGTCTTCAACTGCGGTTTGAAGCTGTATGAACTGAATTCAGATACATCATCCTTAAAGGTTATAGCCTTAACATTTAACTCGTCTGCAATGATTTCTTTATAGAAATCAGAAAGTTCCTTCTCAGCCTTAACATACATATTACCGATCGGCTGACGGTTCTTAATGTTCGCACTATTACGGGCCGCACGGCCAAGTACAACAATCTTAAGTACCTCATCCATATCTGCCTCTAGTTCTTTATCTACCAACTTCTCATCGCATACAGGGAAGTCGCAAAGGTGAATACTCTTTGGAGCATTCTTATCTACGTTCATAACCAAGTTCTGGTAAATATCCTCTGTCATAAATGGAATCATAGGCGCAGCAACCTTACAAATGGTTACCAATGCAGTATAAAGAGTCATGTAAGCATTAATCTTATCCTGCTCCATTCCCTTTGCCCAGAAACGTTCACGAGAACGACGTACATACCAGTTACTCATATCATCCACGAAGTCTGCCATTGCTCTTGCAGCTTCTGGAATTCTATAGTTGCCAAGGTTATCATCAACAGCCTTCACAACCGTATTTAACTTAGAAAGTAGCCATTTATCCATAACAGGAAGCTTATCATAATCCAATGTATAATCTGCCGGATTGAAGTTGTCAATATTCGCATATAACACATAGAACGCATAGGTATTCCAAAGTGTACCCATAAACTTACGCTGGCCTTCCACTACTGCATCCTCATGGAAACGGTTTGGCAACCATGGGGCAGAGTTGGTGTAGAAATACCATCTGATCGCATCTGCACCATACTTATTCAAAGCTTCCATTGGGTCAACTGCGTTACCCTTAGACTTACTCATCTTCTGTCCATCCTTATCCTGAACATGACCAAGAACGATAACATTCTTATAAGGAGCCTCGTTAAAGATTAAAGTTGAGATTGCCATCAAGGAGTAAAACCAACCTCTAGTCTGGTCAACTGCTTCGGAAATGAAGTCCGCAGGGAAATTCTCCTTGAAAATATCCTCATTTTCAAATGGATAGTGCCACTGAGCAAATGGCATTGCACCAGAATCGAACCAGCAGTCAATAACCTCTGATACACGGTGCATTTCCTTACTACATTCCGGACACTTAATGGTCACTGCATCAATATATGGACGATGTAACTCGATATCATCCGGACAGTTATCACTCATTTCCTTCAACTCTGCAATAGAGCCGATTGCATGACGTTTGCCACACTCACATTCCCAGATATTAAGAGGTGTACCCCAGTAACGATTACGGGAAATACCCCAATCCTGAACATTCTTTAACCAATCGCCAAAACGACCCTTACCGATATTCTCCGGAATCCAATTAACCTTGTTATTATTCGCAATCAAATCCTCACGAACTGCAGTCATTTTTACAAACCATGTATCACGAGCGTAATAAATAAGTGGAGTATCACATCTCCAACAGAATGGATAATCATGCTCAAACTTAGGTGCATCAAACAACAGTCCTCTGTTATCCAAATCCACTAACACCTTAGGGTCTGCATCCTTTACAAACAAACCGGCAAATGGAGTCTCTTCCGTCAACTCACCCTTACCGTCAACAAACTGTACAAATGGAAGGTCATACTTTCTACCAACATTGGCATCATCCTCACCAAATGCAGGTGCAATATGAACAATACCTGTACCATCTGACATAGTTACATAGGAATCACATGTAATAAAGAATCCTTTCTTATTCTGCTTTGCAGCTACCTCTCCTGCACATGCAAATAATGGCTCATATTCTCTATTCTCTAAATCTGTACCAACATATTTTTCTAATACTTCGTAAGCTGCCACACCTTCTTCCGAATTTGCAAGCTTACCAAGCACCTTATCCAAAAGTGCTTCTGCCATGTAATACACATTACCGTCAGCCGCCTTTACCTTGCAATATGTCTCATCCGGGTTCACACAAAGTGCAACGTTAGATGGTAATGTCCAAGGTGTTGTTGTCCATGCCAAGAAATAAGCATCTTCACCACTTACCTTGAAGCGAACTACTGCAGAACGCTCCTTAACTAACTTGTAGCCCTGTGCCACTTCATGAGAAGAAAGCGGAGTTCCACAACGAGGACAGTAAGGTACAATCTTAAATCCTTTGTACAACAAATCTCTATCCCAGATTTTCTTCAAAGCCCACCACTCAGACTCAATAAAGTCATTGTGATATGTTACATATGGATCATCCATATCTGCCCAGAAACCAACCTTGCCGGAAAATTCCTCCCACATTCCTTTGTATTTCCAAACAGATTCTTTACACTTAGTGATAAATGGATCCAAACCGTATTCCTCAATCTGCTCCTTACCATCAATTCCTAATAACTTCTCTACCTCTAACTCAACAGGTAATCCATGGGTATCCCAACCAGCCTTACGGATAATCTTATGTCCCTTCATCGTCTGGTATCTTGGAATCATATCCTTGATAACACGAGTTAATACGTGGCCGATATGCGGTTTACCATTCGCTGTTGGGGGTCCATCATAGAAAGTATATACCGGCTTTCCTTCTTTTTCTTCAATTGACTGCTCAAAAATCTTATTCTCTTTCCAAAAGTCAAGCGTCTTCTCTTCACGCTCTACAAAATTCAAGTTCGTCGATACTTTTTCGTACATGTTCTTTCCTCTCCTTTTATTCTAAGAAATTCGTTTCTGTGTAAACTGTTGAGCCAGCGTCCGAAATCATTCCTTCGTAAATTGCACTTCCGTCTGTACATACAAACAAATCTGTCAAATGAGACATAGTTCCTTCTACATAGCGTCCCCATGTAAATGCATGATACTCCACACCATCTACTGTTATAGTGTCGACATGCATAAATGAATAAGTATTACCAGTTCCTTCATCTTCCGTGCCCAAAGCCTTGGCAATCAATTGTTCTGCTTCTTCTACGGTAATTGCAAGAGTCGACTCATTTGCTTCCGATGTTGCTTCCGTAGCAGTTTCCTCAGTGGTTGCATCCATCTCCTCTTCATCAGAAACTACTGTTTCTGTTGTAATTTCCTCCGTAGTTTCCTCTTCAGTGCTCACTTCTACCTGTTCCTGGCTTGCCGTCGTTTCTGTCGAAACCGCATCCTTCCCACAAGCTGTTGTTCCAATCAATAACACTGCCACCATCAAAAAATACACTTTTTTCATCATACTCATACACTCCTTCACAAATAATGGTAACTATTCAGAAATTCATACAAAAATGTCTAACTCTGAACATTTAAAATAATGAAAGCCCTTCTCGTCCTGTATCAGGACGAAAAGGGCTTGTTATTCGCTATACCACCTAATACATTGTACTCCGCATTGTGCCAGAAATCTCATCAAATGATTCCTCTTTCTGTACTGCTTTCATACATGATTTCTATAACGGGAAACAACCGTTGAAGCCTACTTGGATTGACCGTTCAGTTCACAACTCAGGAGTGATATTCCCAACCTTACTAATCCTATCTGTCTTCCACCATCACAGACTCGCTAGCTTAGAAACGAGATTCCTTTCATCCCTAAACAGTTTCATAAAGAAGGTACTGTCTCCTTCAACGTCTTTTTAAAGATATGTTTTTTATAGCATTTATAACAGGGTTTGTCAATAGAATATATTTAAACATTTCCTAACTTCAAACCCTGAATACAGAAACTTTTAACATTTATCACATTTACTATCTTTTTCAATTGTGTTAAACTATCTATAATTTGACGCCAAGATTCTTAAAGAAGGCTTGAATATCAATATGCAAGGAGGCTTTTTCATGGCTTATCAAAATTTGACCTTATTAACAGACTTATATGAACTTACCATGATGCAAGGATATTTTAATTGCAAAAGTAATGACGTGGTTGTATTTGACGCATTTTATCGTCGCAATCCATCCGGTAACGGCTATGCAATCACTGCCGGTTTAGAACAAATTATAGATTACGTGAAGAATCTATCCTTCTCCTATGACGACATTGACTACTTAAGAGGTCTTGGAATCTTTAGCGAAGATTTCTTGGAATATCTTGCCGGTTTTCATTTTACCGGTGACATCTACGCAATCCCGGAAGGAAGTGTGGTGTTCCCACACGAACCATTAGTGAAAGTGATTGCGCCCATCATGGAAGCTCAATTGGTTGAAACCGCCATTTTAAATATATTGAATCACCAAAGTCTGATTGCCACGAAAGCCTCTCGTGTATGCTACGCTGGAGGTGGCGATGGAATTATGGAATTCGGACTAAGAAGAGCACAAGGGCCGGATGCCGGTACCTTAGGGGCTAGAGCTGCTGTTATCGGTGGTTGTATCGGAACCTCCAACGTACTGTGCGGACAGATTTTCGATATTCCTGTGTTAGGAACCCATGCTCACAGTTGGATTATGAGTTTCCCAGACGAATATACTGCATTTAAGACCTATGCAGATATGTACCCTGATGCATGCATTTTACTGGTAGATACTTATGACACGTTGAAATCCGGTGTGCCAAATGCAATCAAGGTATTTGAAGAAATGAAAGCTGCCGGAATCCAATCGAAAAAATATGGAATTCGCTTGGACAGTGGTGACTTGGCTTACCTTTCCAAAAAAGCCCGCAAGATGTTAGATACTGCCGGATTCACCGACGCTATCATCTCTGCATCGTCAGACTTAGACGAATACCTGATTGACAGTTTGAAAACTCAGGGTGCAGCCATTACCTCATGGGGAGTTGGCACAAACCTGATTACTTCTGCTGACTGTCCTGCATTTGGCGGTGTATACAAATTGGCCGCCATCAAGAAAGAAGGCGAAGATGAATTCATAGCCAAAATCAAGATCTCCGAAAATCCTGCCAAGGTTACAAATCCCGGCAACAAAACAGTATTCCGAATCATCGACAAAGAGACAGGCAAACTGAAAGCCGATTTGATTGCCTTAGCGGACGAGAAATACGATACATCAAAAGATTTGGAAATCTTCCATCCAATTGATACATGGAAACGCTCTATCTTACCGGGCGGTTCTTATAATATAGAAGAAATTCTAATTCCTGTTTTCAAAAAGGGACAATGCGTATATAATTCTCCTAAGACTATGGAGATTCGTGCATACTGTCAGCAACAACTTAATCTCTTATGGGATGAGTCCAGACGACTTGTAAATCCACAAGAAGTATACGTCGACTTATCTAAACCTTTATACGATTTGAAGATGAACTTACTGAACAAAAGGGGGAAATAAACCATGATAACAGAAAACCGTAGACTATGGAAGCTTATATTGTTTACCATACCAACTTTCGGCATCTATAACATCGTCTTCTGGTTTCGATTTACCAAAGATTTGAATCAAATGAACAACGAAGAAAAACCACTCAAGAACTATATTCTTGTTTTATTCCTATCCATCATTACTTTTGGAATTTATCGCTGGGTGTGGTTTTTTTATCTGGCAGACCGCATCCAAACCACAGGACAGGATATGGGTATGAAAATCGGACCGGGAGCGGGAACAACCCTTTCCATAAGATTATTCGGAACCTTCATTTTGATTGGACCACTCATTTCCAATTATTTGGTAATCAAAAACATGAATAAAGTTGCAAAGGAATATAACTCTAATTTCAAGAAGAACACTACAGTCAAGGAAATGAAGTAATTGCGTATTCATACTGCATTACAATATCCAATAAACTGCCGTTTCTTGGGGTAACATATTCCTAAGTGAACCCCTCTAAGACGTCGGTACTTAATGAGTAAATGAAGAAAGAGGTCGGTAAAACATGATGTTTTTACTGACCTCTCTTTATTTACGAATTTAGTACCGCTACGTCGCGGCGGGAGCGAAAGCGAGTTCACGTGGAATAGGTTGCCCCAAGAAACCATACTCTCTAACTCTTTCCTTTTCTCTCTTTGTTTGCAAACTTGGTGTATTTGCCCATCCACACAAGCTCTACCGGTCCCGTAGAACCATTTCTCTGTTTTGCAACTATAATATCTGCAATACCAGGCTTGGTTGATTCTTTATTATAATAATCATCTCGATAAATGAACATAATAACGTCCGCATCCTGCTCGATTGCCCCCGATTCACGCAAATCAGACATAACCGGCTTGTGATCTTCACGGCTGTCTACTGCACGATTCAACTGTGAAAGTGCAATAACAGGAACATTCAACTCTCTTGCCAACTTCTTTAAAGAACGGCTGATTTCTGAAATTTCCTGCTGACGCGATTCTGAGCGTCCACTTCCGTTCATCAATTGCAAATAATCAATAATTACCAATCCAATATCCTGTGTCTGTTTTAACTTACGGCATTTCGAACGAAGTTCTGCAATTGTAATACCCGGGGTATCATCTATAAACATCTTTGTAGAACCCACTCGGTAAGTAGAATCCATCAACTTATCCCAATCAGAGTCCACCAATTGTCCGGTTCGTATCGCCTGTGAATCTACCATGGAGTCCATCGCAATCAAACGGGTTGCAAGCTGTTCCTTACTCATTTCCAGACTGAATACTACACAGGGAACTTCCGCTTTCATAACTGCATATTGCGCAATATTCAATGCAAATGCCGTCTTACCCATAGCCGGTCTGGCAGCAATCAAAATTAATTCCGAACCATGTAAACCTGTAAGCTTTTCATCCAAATCAATGAATCCTGTAGGAACACCGGTAACTTTACTACCTCTCTTTGCAGATGCTTCGATCGTATCCAATACATCCAATACAATCTTTTGCATTGGAACGAATTCATCTCCGCTATTACGCTTCTGAACAATGTCGAAGAGTTCCTTCTCTGACACTTCAAGCAAATCCGCAACTTGTTGCTTTCCGGAGTAACAAGCTTCCATCGTCTTCTCTGTAAACTTAATAACTTTTCGAAGGGTAGCTTTATCCTGTACAATCTGAGCATACTGCTTGGCGTGAATAGACGTAGGAACAATTGATATGATATCTCCTACATATTCCATGCTACTTACCGATTCCGGTGCACCCATCGATTTCAATTTCTCACTAACAGTCAACACATCTACCTGCTTACCTTCATTGTATAGTGTGACCATCGCTTCGAACAACAAACCATATTGACTATAATAAAAATCATCCTTTGTCAGAATATCTGCAACTTCTACAATTGCATCACGATCCATTAACATAGAACCAATTACCGATTGTTCTGCTTCTATACTATTCGGTTGTTTTCTCTTAATAACCGCTTCATCCATTATAACTAAACCTTTCTATCCAAAAGCAAACTTTCATCCTGTCCATATTATCACAGTTGTGTGCCCCACTTACTGTCTAAAGCCAATAAACTTTGTGCTTTGCACAGTTCTTCAAACATTTCCGATTACACACAATTTATCTCCGGTTATTTACCAACAACATTAACTTTCAATGTTGTTGTAACCTTCGGATGCAACTTAATCTTAACCTCATGAATACCTACATTCTTGATGGCATCCTTCAACTGAACTTTCTTCTTGTCAACATCATATCCAAGCTGTGATTTTACTTCCTCCGCAATCTCTTTTGATGAAACCGAACCAAAGCTCTTTCCACCTTCTCCAACCTTAATCGCAATTGTAATCTCAGATTCTTCAATCTTCTTTCCAAGTTCCTTCGCTGCTGCCAAATTCTCTGCAGCAATCTTATCATCATTTGCTTTCTTTAATTTCAAATCATTCAAATTCTTTCCTGTTGCTTCTAAAGCTTTATTCTGCTTAATTAAAACATTTCTTCCATATCCATCGTTCACTTTAACGACGTCGCCTTTTTTACCAACATTTTTCACATCTTCCAATAAAATAACTTCCATTCTATATACATCCTTTCTTCTATTACTATCCTATCAAATCTATAATTCACCATCTGCACGCATCTTTCGAAGAACTTCGCGAATGTGCTCTTTTCCTTCTTCAATGGTAATATCCTCAAGCTGTGCACCAGCAACCGTACCATGACCGCCGCCACCAAAATTTTCCATAATCACCTGAACATTGACATCATCAATAGAACGGGCACTAATATACACCATATTCTCTATTTTGCATAATACGAATGATGCCCTAACATTCTCAACGTCTAACAAATCATTGGCAACCTTGGCGGCTAATACAGTAGGACTGTCAATTCCAACCGTTGGAACCTCTGAAATCGCAAAATCATCCATATAAATCTCAGCCTTTGCCACACCCTCAGACAATTGCTTATAGCTGACAATGTCCGTACGATATGCTTTACGAACACGAACCATATCCGCACCACATTTACGCAAGAAAGATGCCGCCTCAAATGTACGCACGCCCGTCTTAAAAACAAAATTGTCTGTATCCACTAAAATACCAGCATACATGGCATCCGCTTCTGCCGGTCTTAACTTCGGCTTATCCATACTATACTGCAAAATCTCTGCAACCATTTCACAAGCAGATGAGGCATACGGTTCGATATAGGACAACATTGCATTCTCAATGATTTCACCGGTCTGTCGATGATGATCAATCACTACAATGTTCTTCGTATGCGCTAACAACTCTTCACACTCCGTATAATTCGGTCTATTGACATCCACAACAATTACAACTGTGTTCGGATCCACTGCCTCCAAAGCCTGTTCACTATTAAAAAACATATCATCCGGATACAAATTACTTCCAAGAAAATTATTCATCGCCGGTCGAATCGAGCTTGTAACCTCATTGATTACAATATGTGCTTTCTTTTCCATGACCATCGCAAGTCGATAAATACCAATTGCCGCACCAAGGCTGTCGATATCCGGCTTTTTATGACCCATAATCAACACCTTATCCTTAGTTACCAACAACTCTTTCAATGCGTGTGCCTTTACTCTGGCTTTTACACGGGTATTCTTGTCGGCTGACTGTGTTTTTCCTCCATAGTAAATGAGTTTTTCACCATTCTTTATAACCGCCTGATCGCCACCACGCCCCAATGCCAAATCCATTGCCATATGAGAATATTCATATGCCACGGAATAATTATCTCCTTCTGAATTAATACCTATTGCTATACTTAATGTAACCGGGGTTTCATTACCAATATTGATACTCTTCACTTCGTCTAGTAAAGAAAACTTGCCCTGTTGCAACTCTTCCAAATGTTGCAACTGACAAACAAAAATGTATTTGTCCTTCTCCAGTTTCTTTATGATTGCATCCGCCGACTGCATATATTTGGTAATCTTTCGATCTATCAACGCAACAAGAAGAGATTGGCGAACTTCTTCAATAGATTCCATTGCTTCTTCATAATTATCAATATATATCTGACCTACTACCATGCGGATTTTCTCTTTCTCCGCTAACGCCTCTAACAAATCGGTCTCATCATACAAATATACCGCAAAAAGAACATCCTCTTTCTGAACATCTTCTGCAAACTCGCCTTTGATTGCACTTTGTACATCCACACGACGAATTTCCACACGATAATTTCTCTCATTCTCATATATGTGAAGCACTCGTTGGTTATTATCCTCTGGTTCCATCTGTAAAAGTTCTAATGTAATATCCGTAAAAATGTGTTGAATATGTTTACGCATGTGTTGTTTATCACTCTTTGCCGCATCGTAAAAAGCCTGATTATTCCACAAAACCCTACCTTTGATATTCACCAAAGCATAAGGAACTGTTAATTCTTTAATCAACTCATTCTGAACCGAACCATGCGCAAAACTAAACGCAACCAAGTCCGACATAATATTCGGTTTTCTTTTAACGTACAAAGCACTCACAATAATCAAGTAAATTAACACAAACACGCTTACAACAATACCACATGTAATATCTATTCCATATACAATACCATTCATTATTAACAATAAAACAATCATTAAAAATGGTACTTGCAAGTACTTTTCAACTTCTTGACGCAAAAGGCTGTTTTTCTTCATACCCTACTCCTATTCCCATTATTCGCCATCAACACAAACATACGAAAACACTATATCAATCCGCACATTTTCACAATCTTAATGATTATATCATTTTTTAGGTAGTGACACAACAAAACATCTTGTGTGACTACTTTCTATAGTCTACTATATTTAGAAGCAATCATCACTCAAATACATCTAATCCAGGCGGCTCACCATATTCATAAATAACCACCTTTTCATCCCAATCCACTTCATAAGCTGGCAACTTAACAATACGAAACAACTTGAACTGTTTGCGTTGTATATGTCGAATATATTCCGCTTTCGGATAATACATCATTACCAACACACGTCTTGGTTGTTTCTCCACACTTTCAATAATGTGCTCTATCACCTGTTCAAATATATTAATCTCAAAAGGATTAAAAAAATAAAAAACATTATCTTCCGGACGAATTTCATATTCCTCTGCTTTTCCATTCAGAATTTCTATTCTCTCCATACTATCACGAAACCGAGTATTATAATATGCTCGATTGTCCAATGCTAATTCATACAACTCCTCATCCACTTCGATTCCACAAACTTCGCATTGAAATCTTTGATTCACATAGAATAGGACTCGACCTTTCCCACAACCAAAATCTACTAACCGGTCATATTTTGTCAGCACATCCTCCAATTCATCAAATGCACAAATGAGCCCACTATAGCTTGTGGGCTCATATCTGTAATAATCATCATTATATCGATTATTATATACTATCTCTGTACTCTCAATTCCGAGAAACTGCTCAAACTTATGATTTTCAAAAAACTTGGGCTCATTCCCTTTCTTTCTCTTCATTCCATTGCTCCTCCACTACCTTGCATGTACCTTAAAATGTACTTCACATTCTGAAACAAAGTTATGATTGATATCCAACGTATACTTAATATACACTCTCAACTCATCCTCTGATTCAAACATGTCCATTGCTTTTGTTATAATATCTATTTGCAATGGACCAAATGGAGTATTATAGACACTGGAAGACTTTCTTCCTCTATCAAACAAAAGTAAGGAATTGGCTCCACCTTTCTTCATCATTTCAAAATGACCATCATAAAATTTCACCGTATTCTTAGTAACAGGCCCTTGTTCCTCTGCCTGTTCTTCATACAATACATAATGCTTGCCATTTTTCAAATAATAGGTGCCTGTTGTCACCAACTCAATCGGTGTATTATCAATATCCATCTGTACACCGGATACAGTAATCAACACATCTTTCGTCATAATCCATCTTCCTTAATACATCCTAACACTAACCGTTCTAATTCTTCAAAGTTACTTATTCACCAAACAGTCATCAATAACTTTCTATATCTATAATCTCTGTATTTGTTACATGATATGGCAAAACACTGTCTGCAAAAGAGATAAATTTCTCCACACCATCACTCACATAATATTGATACTCCGGTTTCTTCTTACTTGCATTCAACATTCCCTGTTCAGCTAACAATTCTTTCAAACTCTTAGCAGTCTCAAATGCCGGATTAACTAATTTGACTCGTTTTCCCATAAATCGCTCAATCGCATTACTAATTAACGGATAATGCGTACAGCCCAGCACCAGGGAATCCACCTTATATTCCTTCATAACACGTAAATATCTTCCAACAATATCATCTGTCACCCTGTCTTCCAGCAATCCTTCTTCTACCAATGGTACAAACAACGGACATGGTTTACTAACCACTGTAATATTCGAATCCAATTCTCGTATGTAGTCATTATAAATGCCAGACTTAATGGTACTTTCTGTTCCAATCACTCCTACATTCCCGGTTCTTGTCGTCTCCACTGCCATCTTGGCTCCCGGCTTCACTACTCCAATGATTGGTATATCTAATTCTTCTGCAATCTCATCTAATGCCAATGCACTGGCAGTATTACAAGCCACCACAATCGCTTTCACATTCTTTGTTTTCAAAAAACGTACAATCTGCTTGCTATATTTTAAAACCGTTTTCTTTGATTTCGAACCATATGGAACTCTGGCAGTATCACCAAAATACACCAAATTCTCTCCCGGCAACTGACGCATAATTTCACTTACAACCGTAAGACCGCCCACACCAGAATCGAAAACACCAATCGGATTGTTCATCTTCATCACCTCTATCGTTTCCGTTGCATACTATCAAGATATGTATCTCTTCATACCTTTGCATCCACTAGTACTTTCTTTCAAAAGCTAACTGTATCTGTTTCTCCACCAATGCTTCAATATCCATCCCCTGTGCATTCCACAACATTGGATACATGCTAATAGACGTAAAGCCCGGAAGGGTATTAATTTCATTAAACACAATCTTATTCGTATCTTTTTCCAAGAAAAAATCCACTCTGGAAAGTCCGTATCCATCTAATGCCGCAAAAATGGCCTTAGCTGCCTCGCGAATTTCCTCTGTTTTTCCCTCTGGCAAATCCGGAGAAATAACAGTTTGGGACTCTGCATTAGTATACTTCGCATCAAAATCATAAAATTCTGCTGCCGCTAAAATCTCTCCTACACCGGAAGCACTTACTTCTGCCGCACTACCTAATACTGCACACTCTACTTCTCTACCCACAATATTGCGTTCCACAAGAATCTTAGTATCATGCTTTGCCGCAATCTTCAATCCTTCTATCAATTCTGCTCTGTCATGTGCCTTAGAAACACCTTGTGACGAACCCGCCTTACTTGGTTTAATAAACACAGGATACTCTAACTTCTCCTCAACGCGTTTCACTTGAGTATCCATATAACTACTATCTGTTTCAGCCTTTTCTATATCTACTGCGCGAACCAAAACATACTCCGCCTGATTAATGCCTAAATCATCTACAATAATCTTAGTATATACCTTATCCATTCCCGCTGCCGAAGCCAATACACCACATCCAACATAAGGAATCTGCGCCATCTCAAACAATCCCTGGATTGTTCCATCCTCTCCGTACATACCATGCATAACAGGGAAAATCACATCAATATGTTTTGTAGTAACCCCGTTATCACTTATCATGATAATCTCTTTTTTTGTTGCATCTGGCGAAATAATAGCAGAAGTCTTTGACTGCACCCAACTTCCGTCTGCTATACTTTCTAAAGATGGTACTAATAACCAGTGACCTTCCTTTGTAATTCCAATATATGTAACATCATAGGTATCCTTATTAATTGCTTTTGCAACAGTCTGTACCGAAATACATGAAATATCATGCTCAGACGACTGTCCACCAAAAACAACTACAATACTACATTTACTCATAATCAATGCTTCCTTTCCAACTTTCTATCAATCGTAACTATCCAACACTTCACCATTAACTAGTACAACGAACAGCACCAAACAACTGAAACAATTCATTCGCTAATTACCATTCGCGGTACTAGTATATCAAAGTTTTCCAAGAAAAACAATAATCCCGGCAGGATTCGGTTAGCATTCTCAATCCAGCCTGTAAAAGCATCTTATTCACCCATAATCCAGTTCCATAGACCCGACTCAATTCTAACATCCGATTTCATAAATAATTCCGCATATTCCTGTGGGGTAAGATTGTCCTCCAAAATTTCTTTGCCTTCTTCTGATACTACAGAGGTTGTATCATCGATAAAACAAAGCGGTGGATACATAATTCCCCACCAATTCTGTCCTTTGGCCTCTCCAATATCCACACGAAGTGCCTGATAATCCCCTGCCGGAAAAATCATATCTCCGTATTCCTTTTCCGGAAACGTCTCTTCTGTTATATATACCTCAACGCTATAATCATACCCTTGTTCTACAATCGTGTTCATTGCAACCATATAAATATTCTGCATATTTGATACAAGAACCTGCTTACTCTGAGCAACACTGGTACATTCTTTTAATAATGGTTTCAAGAAAGTAACCACATCCTCTTTCACCGCAAGTTTCAATTCCTGATCTTCGTCAGAGTCACTGTTAGCTCTAACATGAAATCTCATAATATTATAATACGGTTCACCCTCTTCCACATTACCATCCACTTCATCCATAACAAGAATATCTTCATTCATATCATTCTCCGATAATAAGGTTCCTAACACCAATTCTGCTGTATTCTTCCACTCCTCTGAATCCACTTCTCCCAACACAGCCAAAGCCTCTTCATCCATTTCAAAAGCATCCTCCCCCAACAGCAAATCCACATTCTCTCCAACAGCATATGCCTCTGCCACCACATCAAAACTATTCGATACCGCACGAATTGTCTGTTCAATTCCTCCTTCTTCATTCTCTCTATAATAAGAAATTGTAGTAACCAAAACTCCACCTACTACGCCTAACAAAACAGCTATGCATATATCACGAAATACTTTCATTCATAATTCCTTCTTTCATTCTTATTCATAACTGTTCAGACCATTCAACATCTGAACAGTTATCCTTATTACTATCTGAAAGTATTGCCTCTTCTAACCATTTTATTCAAAATGTAGTAAAATGGTATCTTGTTTACCTAAAATAATTGATTACATTCCAATCCCCTTTATAAAACACAAATCTCCTCTGCGAACCTCTATAGATTATTCTATGTCATATCACGTTCATCCATAATAAAAACAAGCATATCTATCCCCTTCTGCCGAGCTATCCTATACATTCTCTCCATATCTTCTTTCACATTTCCCTCTGTTCTTGCACATCCAATCACATCAAACGAATTACCATACTCCTGCATCAAAAAATTCCTGCGCTTATCCTGTACAGTACAAACCACATCCGGTATATAAAAATACTTAGCTGCAACTCCCTCTACACAATCAAAATTCACGTCATAATAAGTTTCCCTTAAATACTCCGTATTCAGACAAGGATATAAGGTACTTTGACGACAAAGAATTTCCTCACTACCATTACCACCTCTCATCGCATCACCACCCGGATAACACCTAGAAACAAAACAAGCAATTCCTATTCTCGCCCCTTGTTGCTCTAACTTTAACTCCTCAATCTCCAAATCAACATCCCTGTAAACCTGAATTCCTTTTCGCGACTTCTCAATTGCATGAATCAATTCCTCGGTTCGTTCACACAGCCACACATTCTCCTCAAAATCCTGCTCTCTCTTTCTTTTCATAATCAAATCATTCATATCCCATTCTCCTTTCAAAACTACTCCTTCAATAGATGATTGCGAAACTCTGAAAAACGGTCAATGCCTTGTGCAAGTTTAACAAGTACCATAAGCAGGTGCTTCACAATCCGTCGGTACTTAGTGAGACTTTGTCGAACTTAGTACCGTTACGCATTGTGGCAAGTGCAAACGTCCTGCGTTGGTCTGTTAAATTTGCACAAGCGTTACAATACAAACTTGAGTTTCGCAATCACCTACCACTCCTTCAATAATTTGATTATAAAAAACAGGTTGTCCAAACCTTTGGACAACCCATGCTGTTAATTCCTATAAAATTTTGTATCCTTAATCACAATACGAATTCTAAAATTTCAATTTTCCCTTTTATGCCTCAACCTGATGCATCATAATCGCAAGAGCCCAATCCGCATCGATTCTGCAAAGTCCATCCGGTGTATTACGTTCAGCAATACTCTTCAACTTTTGCATCATATCCTGATATATTTCCATATTCACATCAGCACACATTGGTGGTTTATTTACAAAAGTAACAACAAACTGATATCCACCGGATGCTTTCTTATCAAAATAAATGCCGGTAATCGGAATATCTTTACCCACCTTATTCTTAATCAACGGAACATATACAATCTTCAAAGTTTCAATGTAACGATCATCTAATCCTTCATCAAAAATAAAAACCTTTTCTCTAAGCTCATTATCATTTCTGACAATTCGATAACGATATCCACCCTGTGCAAGACGCAAACTGTTATCCATACTCAGTCTTTGATTATATACTTCTATTTCTTTTCTTGTTTTATCATCCATTGCAGGAACAACCCATAATAGATATTTTCTTTCCATATCATTATATTTACAATTATATGCAATTGTAAATGTTGCTTTACAATTTTCACATCCAACCTTGAAAAAAGTATTTCTTAATACCTGTTCTCTCTGTGGTGCATCATACGGAAGTTCAACTTTGCTCCATACGTTAATATCTAATTCTCTCTTACATTGAGGACATGTTATCTTCTGCGTTTTAACCTCTGCCATACATTTTCTCCCTTGTAGATTATATACTTTTTGATATATTAATTTGATGAAACAATTCCCTTTTCTGCATCCATAGTAACTACTGCACCAGATTTCAAAATCTGCGTTGCATTAGCAGCACCCAAAATAACCGGAATATCCAAGCTCAAACCAACGATACCTGCATGTGAGTTGTGACCTTCATTTTCTACAATAATACCGGATGCCTGACGAAGTTCATCCATAATATCATTGCTTGTCTCCGGAAGTACAACAATATCGCCTTCTTTGAAATTTTCTACGATATCCATCTCGTCCCGACCTACACAGAGACTCGCCGTTGCTTTGCGATTGTTCACACCTCGTCCCTTAATCAAAATATGTCCAACCACATGAACCTTGATTAAATTAGTCGTACCCGATACACCAAGTGGAACACCTGCTGTGATAACCGTAATTTCACCCTGTTTCACATATTTTGCTTTTTCCGCTTGTTCAATCGCATGCTCAAACAAATCATCGGTATTAGTCTTCTCTTCTACCATCAAAGGAAGCACACCCCACGAAAGATTTAACTGTCTCCATACATTCTCATATGGACTACATCCAATAATCGGACATGCAGGTCTATACTTCGAAATCATTCTTGCCGTCTTACCGGACTTCGTTACTGTTACAATTGCTGTCGCATTCAAATCCATCGCAGTTGTACAGGTTGCATGGGCAATTGCATTGGTAATATCCGGATTCATTAAGCTTCCTCTGTTATTAAAACGTTTCACCAAGTCAACATCTGCTTCTGTTCTCTCTGCAATTCGAACCATTGTCTTCAATGCTTCTACCGGATAAAGGCCTGCCGCTGTCTCACCCGAAAGCATAATTGCCGATGTTCCGTCATATATCGCATTGGCAACATCCGTTGCTTCCGCTCTTGTCGGACGTGGATTCTTCATCATGGAATCCAACATCTGAGTTGCCGTAATTACAATCTTTTCTGCATTGTAAACCTTTTTAATAATCATCTTCTGAATAGAAGGTACATCCTCCAACGGAATCTCAACACCCATATCACCACGGGCAATCATAACACCATCTGACACACGAATAATCTCATCAATATTTTCTACACCTTGCATATTCTCAATTTTCGCAATGATATTAATGAAATTACAATTGTGCTGGCTTAAAATATCACGAATCTCCAAAATGTCATCCGCTGTACGAACAAAGGAGGCGGCAATGAAATCAAATCCCTGCTCAATACCAAAAATGATATCTTCCTTGTCCTTATCACTTACATATGGCATAGAAAGAGGAACATTGGGAACATTAACACCCTTGCGATCTGAAACAATACCACCATTTTCAACAACACACATAATATCTGTTTCCGTGATGCTCTCGACACGCATAGAAATCAATCCATCGTCAATCAGAATCTTATTGCCTACTTTAACATCATTCACCAAATCTGCATAGGTAATAGAAACCTCTGTCTCATCACCCTCTATGTCTCTTGTTGTAAGAGTGAACTCTTGTCCATGCTGCAATTTTACTTTTCCATCCTTAAATGTCTTAACACGAATCTCCGGACCTTTTGTGTCTAATAATGCCGCAATCGGAAGTCCTAACTCTTCACGAATTCTCTTAACACGATTCAGATTTTTTTCATGTTGGGCATGATCACCATGAGAAAAGTTGAACCTGGCAACATTCATACCCTCTATCATTAATTGTTTCAATACTTTATCATCCTCTGTGGATGGTCCTAATGTACATATTATTTTTGTTTTTCGCATTATTCTTCCTCCTCTTGACCGACACATCTATTGTACATCAATATAAAAAGAGCGACAAGTTAAAACTTTGCCATCTTGTCACTCTTTTCAAAAAAATGTGCATTTATTCGTCGTGCTTATTCATCAATAATAATCTCTGTTACATCTTTATCATGCTCCACTGCATCCAATTTCATACGAATCTGTTGCATAATCATATCTGTTTCTGCAATGCGGTCTGCACAAGAAAGAAGCTCTGCTGCAATAATCTCCTCATCTTCCGGATTAATATTTTTCTTATATTTCAGCTCATGGTCGAGACTAGCCCAAAAATCCATAGCAATGGTTCTTATCTGAATCTCTACCCGCATCGGAGTCTTCCCCTTAGAAAAGAACACCGGAATCTCCACTATCATATGATAGCTTCGATATCCATTATCTTTCGGATATTTGATATAATCCTTAATCTTAATCAGCTTCAAATCATCTTGCATTGCCAGCATTGCCGCAATGGTATAAATATCATCAATGAATTCACATATGATTCGAACACCGGCTACATCCGAAAGGTTTGCCATGATTGCTTCCACCGTAAATGGTAATCCTTTTCGCATAAGTTTTTGTGTAATACTCTCCGGTTTCTTTACTCTGGAAATAATACTGCTAATCGGATTACGATGATATCTCACAGACATTTCATCGTTTAATACTTCTGCCTTTGTCTGCACCTCACGAATGGCACATTTGTACATCATCATCATTTCCTGAAACTGCTGGGAATTTTGCATTATAATCTTTAACTGCTCCATCAAATCATCCGGCATCCTTGTAATCTCATGTCCTTTTTCCCGAAGACTTGGAAGCATAATGTTATCTTGTTCTGTCATTTTTCACCTCATGTATATTCTTCTGTCATAATCTTTGCTAGTAAATGTTCTTTACTCGGCAATCACATATATTCTATCTATTGAACAAACAAATTTGTAAATATGTTGCATTTATACCTATTTCATTTTTTACAAATCGAATTCTAGTATAACACGAGATTATTAAATATGTATGAACAAAATAGTGAAGAAAATCTGAAAATCTGCATTTTTCTTTTAATTAATCCTATATATCCTTGACTTTTTATACCATATTTAATAAAATTTACTTTAATTAATAAAAGCGTTAAAGCTTTGCATTCAAAAAGCAAAGATGTGACTACAGCTAAACATTTACTATATATAAGTTACAAAGGAGAAGAATTATGCCAATTACCGAAGTATTGGAACGCAATGTCAAAATGTATCCGAATGACATTTGTTTAGTAGAAATTAACCCTGAGGTAAGTGAGGTTCGCCGCGTTACCTGGAAAGAATATGAGTTAATGGAACCTAACCCAACCACACACTACAGACGCGAGATTACATGGTCTGTTATGGACGAAAAGGCAAACCGTTTTGCCAATTTACTTATCAGCCGTGGAATCAAAAAAGGGGATAAGGTTGCAATTTTATTAATGAACTGTTTGGAATGGTTACCAATTTATTTTGGTATATTGAAAACCGGTGCGTTAGCCGTTCCTTTGAACTTTCGTTATGCACCAGACGAGATTGAATACTGCGTGAATTTGGCAGATGTGGATATTCTTGTATTTGGTCCGGAATTTATCGGGCGTGTGGAGGAAATTGCAGATAGTATCAGCAAGAACCGTTTATTATTCTATGTTGGAGAAAACTGTCCATCCTTTGCAGAGGATTATAATGCCATGACAGCCAACTGCTCTTCTATGTCACCAAATATTCGTTTGACCGATGCAGATGACGCTGCTATTTATTTTTCTTCCGGAACAACAGGTTTTCCGAAGGCAATTTTACACAACCACGAAAGCTTGATGCATTCCTGCCGTGTTGAGCAGAATCATCACAGCCAGACAAGAGAAGATGTATTCCTATGCATTCCGCCTCTTTATCACACTGGTGCGAAAATGCACTGGTTTGGAAGCTTCTTAGCAGGAAGCAAAGCCGTATTATTAAAAGGTACAAAACCGGAATACATATTAGATGCAGTGTCAAAGGAAAAATGTACTATCGTATGGTTGTTAGTACCTTGGGCACAGGATATCTTAGAGTCGATCGAAAGTGGTAAGGTCAATTTAAATGATTATGAATTAGAACAGTGGAGATTGATGCACATCGGTGCACAACCGGTTCCACCTAGTCTAATTAAGAAATGGAAAGAAATCTTCCCGAACCATCAATACGATACAAACTACGGTTTAAGTGAGTCCATCGGACCAGGATGCGTACACTTAGGTGTAGAAAACATCCACAAAGTTGGTGCAATTGGTAAAGCCGGATTCGGATGGGAAGTTAAAATTATTGATGAACAGGGCAATACAGTAGAACGCGGCGGCGTTGGTGAATTATGTGTAAAAGGTCCTGGTGTTATGACTTGTTATTATCACGACGAAAAAGCAACCAACGAAGTTTTACACGATGGTTGGTTATACACCGGCGATATGGCGCAGGAAGACGAAGACGGATTTATCTTCCTTGTAGACCGTAAGAAAGATGTTATCATCAGCGGTGGTGAGAATATTTATCCAGTACAGATTGAGGACTTTATCCGCACTCACAATGCGGTACATGACGTTGCCGTAATCGGTCTTCCAGACAAGCGTCTCGGCGAGATTACATGTGCTATCATTGAAGTCAAAGAAGGAATGACTATGACAGAAGACGACGTTAACGAGCTTTGCAAACAGCTTCCTCGTTACAAGAGACCTCGTCAGGTTATCTTTGCAGACATTCCTCGTAACCCTACAGGTAAGATTGAAAAACCTAAACTTCGTGAAATGTATGCAGGCGGTAGTGTAGTCGATGCACAAAACAGAGGATAATACATATATATTTCCTATACATAAGAAATCCGGCATATGCAAATATCTGCACATGCCGGGTTTTCCTTTTCGTAACTATTCATTACCTTCATAACTACTCTTTTTCTATAACTTTACAAATCGTATCAGGAACCTTCTATCACCTTTATAAATTCTCTATCCGGAACTGCCTTGGAATAATACCATCCCTGCATATAGTGACAACCAAATGCTGCTAACTGCTCCATCATTTCCTTTGTCTCGACACCCTCTGCGACAATATCTAAATCCAATGCTTTCAGCATTCCAATCGTATACTCCAACGTTGTTCCTGCCTTACTAGTCTTGAAAGAATCCCATATGATACCTTTATCCAGCTTAATAATCTTAAATGGTAACTGATTGATATAATCTATATTCGCATTACCGGAACCGTAATCATCTAAAGATAGACTGATTCCGTAATCTACCAGCTTACTGATATTCTTCTCAATGGCTACCGTTATACTCATACTGGCTGTTTCTGTTATCTCAAGGTTAATCTGTTCCGGTTTCACATTATATTCTTCCATTATACCAATCATCATATCCGCAAAATCGTATTGCATCAGTTGGACCGGACTGATATTAACTTCAATATACTCAATCGCAGTTTTACCAATTTCAAAATCCCGAATAAATTGACATACCTTTTTGAATATATACTCACCCATTTCAATAATCATGCCATTCTTTTCTGCAATCGGAATAAATTCACCAGGCGAAATCCAACCCGGTTCCTCATCCTGTAAACGTACAAGGGCTTCTGCAGAATTATAACATCCTTTTTCCACCGAAAAAATAGGTTGATAATACACCTTCAAATCTTCTTTTGAAAGTGCCGTCTTCACAGCTTTCTCAATCACCTTATCCCGTTGAATACGTTCTAACTCGACTTCATTCGCATACGTAACCGAACCCTTCTTCGTCTTCTTTGCAACAGTCACGGAATAATCAATAACCTCAACTAATTCTCCAAGACTTTCTGCATCTCTCGGACACTCTACACAACAAATGGTCGCTGACATCATAACAGAGCCCTCACCCTTAGGATACCACGGTCGATTAAAATGCGTTTCTATCTCCTTAGCGATTTTCTCGACTGCAGCCATATTCTGCTGTAACACAATACAAAACTGGTCTGAACCAAAACGAGACACCAATTGGCCATACTTCTTTCTTTCCAAATATGTACCAACCTGACGTAGCAGATTATCTCCGGCATTTACACCATATGTCTTGTTAATCATCTTAAAATCATCCATCGCCACCACGATAACACTAAATGCTTTCCCCTCATAAAAAGCATTTCCAACATATTCAGCCCAAAACTTTCTATTGAATTGTTGTGTTACACCATCCAATACCATGCTGGTATTTTGCTGATAATAAAAGATTGTCAGACACAGTAATGCCAACATGAAATTCACCATTGGAATATAGAACACAAGTTGGAAAACGCAAGCCACCACTCCACACACACAGTTAAAAGTAAGGGGAGCCGCTTTTAAAAACGCAAACTTATGCTTATGTCTTAAAATTGTAACAAACGAAGTGATTATCATTGCTGCATCAATTCCGTATGTAACAATGGAACCCCAAAGCAACTGGAATTTCTCTTCCTCAAATATATATACCCATCGATAAAAATAATTGGATACCACAGCTGCAATTATAACAAGTGCAAATCCTTGAAACAGTCTTGGAACCCAGCGCCGCTTAACAAAATCCGTATGCGAATTCAATAACAAATAATATGCAAGGCAAAGCGGTGTCAAATCAACAAGAGCAGACTGTATCGTCAAAAAAACAAAGAATACATCGTATCCAACCACATCCATATAACGCGCTGCATATGTTGCTGCCATTTCAAAAATCGTTGCAAACAGTGCTGTTTTAAGAAGTACCAAATAGAATGAATGTTGCTTCATCGGAATACGCTTCTCACTCAAATACCATATATCAATTAATATCAGTACGAATATTGCAGCATAATCAAATGCCAAATTCCAATCTGTCATATAATCACCTTCTACCACACCAAAATATGTTTATATTTTATCATATTAAACGCACAAAGGATAGCATATTATGACATATCTCGACTGTTATTTTGCAAAATATACCTATAGTAATATCCCTTTTCACACCTAACATTGCATCATCACCTATATGTTTTTTTCAAACAAACAGAGGTAGACAGGAACCTGTCTACCTCTTATATCTTTTATTCTTCCGTTGTCTCTACAACTTCTACTGTTTCTTCCTCGGCAACCTCTACCTCTTCGTCAATAACTAACTCGTCATCATCAAAGTTCTCGATTATTTCTTCGCTATCAAGCTTCACACTACGATAACGCTTCATACCTGTACCTGCAGGAATCAACTTACCAATCAATACGTTCTCCTTCAAACCAATCAATGGGTCAACCTTACCCTTGATAGCTGCTTCGGTAAGAACCTTAGTAGTCTCCTGGAAGGATGCAGCTGACAAGAATGAGTTGGTAGCAAGAGATGCCTTTGTAATACCCAACATAACCTGAGTACCCTGTGCAGGCTCCTTACCTTCCTGTAACATCTTTTCATTCGCATCATTGTAATCCAATACGTCTACCAATGTACCTGGCAAGTATTCTGTGTCTCCACCAATTTCAATCTTAATCTTCTTAAGCATCTGACGTACAATAACCTCAATATGCTTATCGTTGATGTCTACACCCTGTAAACGGTAAACCTTCTGTACTTCGCGGATCATGTAATCCTGAACTGCACGTACACCCTTAATCTTAAGGATATCATGAGGGTTAACCGAACCAATTGTAATCTCATCACCGGCTTCTACCATCTGACCATCTAATACCTTGATTCTTGAATCGTAAGGAATTAGGTAAGCCTTTGATTCGCCAGTTTCATCACTTGTTACTACAACCTCACGTTTCTTCTTTGTATCGCGAATCTGTACCTTACCACCAAACTCTGTGATAATCGCAAGACCCTTTGGCTTACGAGCTTCAAACAACTCTTCGACACGAGGAAGACCCTGTGTAATATCGTCACCGGCAACACCACCTGTATGGAAAGTTCTCATTGTAAGCTGTGTACCCGGCTCACCGATTGACTGAGCAGCGATAATACCAACAGCCTCACCAACCTGAACTGCTGTACCGGTAGCCATGTTAGCACCGTAACACTTCGCACATACACCGATGTGTGATTTACAGTTCAAGATATTACGAATCTTAAGCTTTGTAACAGCATTACCATCTGCATCCACACCTGCTGCGATAATTCTCTCAGCACGCTTTGGTGTAATCATATGGTTCGCCTTAACGATCATGTTACCATCTTTATCAAATACAGACTCTGCTGCGTAACGACCGGTAATACGCTCCTGGAAGCTTTCGATCATTTCCTTACCTTCCATAAACGCCTGTACTGTAGAACCAGGAATTACACCGGTTCCTTCGCAACAATCTACTTCACGAATAATTAAATCCTGTGATACGTCTACCAAACGACGTGTCAAGTAACCAGAGTCCGCTGTACGAAGCGCTGTATCGGAAAGACCCTTACGAGCACCATGGGCAGAAATGAAGTACTCCAATACATCAAGACCTTCACGGAAGTTTGACTTGATTGGAAGTTCGATGGTACGACCGGTTGTATCCGCCATCAAACCACGCATACCTGCTAACTGTTTAATCTGCTGATTCGAACCACGGGCACCAGACTCAGCCATCATCTTGATATTGTTGTAAGTATCAAGACCATCCAACAAAGCCTTAGTAAGCTTCTTATCTGCTGCTTCCCAAGTTCTTACTACCGCTGTGTAACGCTCTTCTTCTGTAACATAACCATATTTGAATTTCTCCATGATTAACTCTACAGTGTTCTGAGCCTCTGCAAGAATCTCCTTCTTAGCAGCAGGTACTGTCATCTCTGAAATCGATACAGTAAGCGCACCCTTAGTAGAATACTTATAACCAATACTCTTGATGTCATCTAATACTTCTGCAGTCTTAGTAGCACCATGTGTATTGATACATTTATCCAAAATAACCTTTAACTGTTTCTTACCTACCAAGTAATCAATCTCTAATATAAGCTCATTACCCGGAATCGTACGGTCTACAATACCCAAATCCTGTGGAATAATCTCATTAAACAAGATTCTTCCCAATGTAGTTTCGATTACAGTAGAACCTTCTGTTCCATCTACTAAAGTTCCCTTAACACGAACCTTAATCTTAGCATGTAATGTAATCTCACCATTCTCGTATGCAAGAATTGCTTCATTCTTTGACTTGAATATCTTGCCCTCACCCTTATCACCCGGCTTGTCAATTGTCAAATAGTAAATACCAAGTACCATATCCTGTGAAGGAACTGCTACCGGCGCACCATCTGAAGGCTTCAACAAGTTATTAGGTGAAAGAAGCAAGAATCTACACTCAGCCTGTGCTTCTACAGAAAGTGGTAAATGCACAGCCATCTGGTCTCCATCGAAGTCGGCGTTGTAAGCTGTACATACCAACGGATGAAGCTTAATTGCCTTACCTTCTACAAGAATTGGCTCAAATGCCTGAATACCAAGTCTGTGAAGTGTAGGAGCACGGTTCAACATAACCGGATGTTCTTTGATTACATCCTCTAATACATCCCATACTTCTGTCTCTAACTTCTCAACCATCTTCTTAGCCGACTTAACGTTGTGAGCTAATTTTCTGGCTACTAACTCTTTCATAACAAATGGCTTGAATAACTCAATTGCCATTTCTTTTGGAAGACCACACTGATAAATCTTAAGTTCAGGACCAACTACGATAACCGAACGACCAGAGTAGTCAACACGCTTACCAAGCAAGTTCTGACGGAAACGTCCCTGCTTACCCTTTAACATGTCTGACAACGACTTAAGTGCTCTGTTACCAGGACCTGTAACCGGACGTCCACGACGACCATTGTCAATCAATGCATCAACCGCTTCCTGAAGCATACGCTTCTCGTTACGAACGATAATATCAGGAGCACCCAACTCCAACAATCTGTTCAAACGATTGTTTCGGTTGATAATTCTTCTATATAAATCATTCAAGTCAGATGTAGCAAAACGACCACCATCTAACTGAACCATCGGACGAATATCCGGCGGAATAACCGGAACTGCATCGAGAATCATCCACTCTGGTTTGTTGTCAGAACCCTTAAATGCCTCTACAACTTCCAATCTCTTGATAATCTTAGCACGCTTCTGTCCAGTAGCATCCTTAAGCGCTGCCTTTAACTCAACCGATTCACCTTCTAAGTCAATCGAGCTCAATAATTCTTTAACGGCCTCAGCACCCATACCAACACGGAACTTATTGTATCCGTATTCTTCTTCTGCATCTCTGAATTCCTTCTCTGTAAGAACCTGCTTGTAAGCAAGATTCGTCTCACCCGGATCTAATACGATATAAGATGCAAAATACAATACTTTTTCTAATGTTCTTGGTGAAATATCAAGAATTAATCCCATTCTACTTGGAATTCCCTTGAAGTACCAAATGTGTGAAACAGGAGCAGCAAGTTCAATGTGTCCCATTCTCTCACGTCTAACATTAGCCTTTGTCACCTCAACTCCACAACGGTCACAGACAACACCTTTATAACGAATCTTCTTGTACTTACCACAATGACACTCCCAGTCTTTGCTTGGTCCAAAAATCTTCTCACAGAACAAACCATCTCTTTCCGGTTTCAATGTTCTATAATTAATTGTCTCAGGCTTCTTAACCTCGCCTCTTGACCATTCTCTAATCTTATCAGGAGAAGCAAGGCCAATCTTAATCGCATCAAAATTCATCTGTTGTTCTGTTTCTTGATTATTAATAGCTGACATTTTCTGCTCTCCCTCCATTACTCTTCGTAATTATCATCATAGTTGTCATCGAAATCATCTGAATAATCGCCTTCTAATTCAAAGCTTTCATCATTCTCATCGACTCCACCATAACCATGTTCTCTCATTTCAGACTCTTCCTGGTTATATTCCATATCACCATAGTTTCTGATATCGTCATTGCTGTAATCTACACTCTCGCCGATTTCAACCTCTGTGTTGTCCTCTCTAAGAACACGTACATCCAATGCAAGTGACTGGAACTCTTTCAACAATACCTTGAAGGACTCTGGAATTCCAGGTTCTGGAATGTTATCGCCCTTAATGATTGCTTCATAAGTCTTCACACGTCCTACAACGTCATCAGACTTAACAGTTAAGATTTCCTGCAAGGTATAAGAAGCACCATATGCCTCTAATGCCCAAACCTCCATCTCACCGAAACGCTGACCACCAAACTGTGCTTTACCACCAAGTGGCTGCTGTGTTACCAATGAATATGGACCAGTTGAACGTGCATGAATCTTATCATCAACCAGGTGATGTAGTTTCAAGTAGTGCATGAAACCAATAGTAACCGGTGAATCAAATTCCTCACCTGTTCTACCATCACGAAGTCTTACCTTACCTGTTCTATCAAATGGAACACCCTTCCATTCTTCTCTATGGTCACGGTTCTCATAAAGGAAATCCATAACCTCATCATCAACCTGTGATCTCCACTTCTTATCAAACTCTTCCCACTCTTCGTTAACGTAATCGTTAGCCATTTCAAGAGTTTCCATGATGTCTTCCTCATTTGCTCCGTCAAATACCGGTGTAGCAATATTAAATCCTAATGCTTTTGCAGCAAGACTTAAATGGATTTCCAACACCTGTCCGATATTCATACGAGAAGGTACACCAAGCGGATTCAATACGATATCCAACGGACGACCATTTGGTAAGAATGGCATATCTTCAACCGGAAGAATACGGGAAATAACACCCTTATTACCATGACGACCAGCCATCTTATCACCAACAGAAATCTTTCTCTTCTGTGCAATATATACACGAACAGACTTATTCACTCCAGGTGGTAATTCATCACCTGCTTCTCTTGTAAACACCTTAGTATCCATAACGATACCAAATGCACCATGAGGTACACGTAAAGAAGTATCTCTTACCTCTCTAGCCTTTTCACCGAAGATAGCACGAAGCAATCTCTCTTCTGCCGTAAGCTCTGTTTCTCCCTTAGGAGTAACCTTACCTACCAAGATATCACCTGCACGAACCTCAGCACCAATACGAATGATACCATTCTCGTCCAAATCCTTTAACATATCCGGACCTAAACCAGCCAAATCTCTTGTGATTTCTTCTGAACCTAGCTTTGTATCTCTAGCCTCTGCCTCATACTCTTCAATATGAACAGAAGTATATACATCTTCCTGAACTAATCTTTCACTTAATAATACCGCATCCTCGTAGTTATAACCTTCCCAAGTCATAAATCCGATTAATGGGTTCTTACCAAGTGCAATCTCACCATTCGATGTAGAAGCACCATCTGCGATAACATCTCCAGCTTTCACTCTTTCGCCCTTAACAACGATTGGTCTCTGATTCATACAGTTACCTTGGTTACTTCTTGCAAACTTAATTACATGGTAAGTATCCTTTGTACCATCATCACATTTAACGACGATTTCTTTACTTGTAGACTTCTCAACAACACCGTCATGTTTTGCAACAATACATACACCTGAGTCTACTGCTGCCTTTGATTCCATACCTGTACCAACAACCGGAGCTTCTGTCTTAAGAAGAGGTACCGCCTGACGCTGCATGTTAGAACCCATAAGAGCACGGTTCGCATCGTCATTCTCCAAGAAAGGAATCATAGATGTAGCTACAGAGAATACCATCTTAGGTGATACGTCCATTAAGTCTACTCTATTCTTATCAAACTCAGCAGTTTCTTCGCGATAACGACCTGCAACATGGGCATTTGCAAATGTTCCGTCTGCATTAATTGGCTCATTTGCTTGTGCTACTACGTAGTTATCTTCTTCATCTGCTGTCAAATAAATTACTTCATCTGTTACCACTGGATTTTCAGGATTACTCTTATCCAACTTACGATAAGGAGCCTCAACAAATCCATATTCATTAATTCTTGCATAAGTAGCAAGTGAGTTAATCAAACCGATATTCGGACCTTCAGGAGTCTCAATCGGACACATTCTACCATAATGGGTGTAGTGAACGTCTCGAACCTCGAATCCGGCTCTGTCACGGGATAAACCACCAGGACCAAGTGCTGATAAACGTCTCTTGTGTGTCAACTCTGAAAGTGGGTTGTTCTGATCCATAAACTGTGACAACTGAGAACTTCCAAAGAATTCCTTCACTGCCGCAGTAACTGGCTTAATATTAATCAATGACTGTGGTGAAATTGTCTCGATATCCTGTGTTGCCATTCTTTCACGAACCACACGCTCAAGTCTTGAAAGACCGATGCGATACTGATTCTGAAGCAACTCGCCTACCGCTCTGATACGACGATTTCCTAAATGGTCAATATCATCGTCTGTACCAATACCATACTCTAAATGCATGTTGTAATTGATAGAAGCCAAGATATCTTCTTTGGTAATATGCTTAGGAATCAAATCATGGATATCACGCTTAATTGCTCTCTTCAATTCCTCAACATCTGTATATTCTTCTAACAACTGTGCCAAAACAGGGTAAAATACATCTTCATTAACGCCTAACTGTGTTGCATCAAAGTCAACATATTCCTTGATGTCAACCATCATGTTAGAAAGTACCTTTACATTACGAGCCTCTGTCTGAATCATAACATATGGTACAGCTGCGTTCTGGATTGCTGTTGCACTTTCTCGTGTAAGCTTGTCTCCTGCATTTGCAAGAATCTCACCTGTCACAGGGCTTACCACATCTTCTGCCAATACGTGTCCTGCAATACGATTCTTAAATGCAAGCTTTTTATTAAACTTATAACGACCTACCTTAGCAAGATCATAACGTCTTGGGTCAAAGAACATCGCATTAATTAAGCTTTCAGCACTTTCAACTGCTAAAGGCTCACCCGGACGAATCTTCTTATATAACTCAAGCAAACCCTCTTCATAGTTAGTAGATGGGTCCTTCTCAAGACTGGCAATAATTTTTGGTTCGTCACCAAACATCTCACGAATCTCTTCATTGGTTCCAATACCTAAAGAACGAATCAATACAGTAATCGGCACCTTTCTAGTTCTATCTACACGAACGTAAAATACGTCATTAGAATCTGTTTCGTACTCTAACCATGCACCACGATTAGGGATTACAGTACATGAATATAACGTCTTACCTAACTTATCATGACCAATTGCATAATAAATACCAGGCGAACGAACCAACTGACTTACGATAACACGCTCTGCACCATTAATAACAAAAGTACCGGTCTCTGTCATCAAAGGTAAATCACCCATAAAAATATCATGCTGATTAATCTCGTCTGTTTCCTTATTATGAAGACGTACATTAACTTTTAAAGGAGCTGCATATGTTGCATCTCTTTCCTTACATTCCTCAATTGAGTACTTAACATCCTCTTCACACAGTTGGAAATCAATGAATTCCAAACTTAACTGACCACTGTAATCTGTGATTGGAGAAATGTCTTCGAACACCTCTTTAAGTCCTGCATCTAAGAACCATTTGTATGAGTCTTTCTGTACTTCGATTAAATTAGGCATCTCAAGTACTTCCTTTTGTCTGGAATAACTCATTCGCATTCCTTTTCCCGCTTTAACAGGACTAATTCTGCTCTTTTCCATTGACGTTTTCACCCCTTGAATAAATATTGTATTATGTTTAGAACTGCGCATGCAGTCCGAAATACCGTTGATTTTACAACGTTTTTCAACCTTTCCATAGATTATTGCAGACAGATACCCACAATAATCACATTCTAGTATTCTACCACTTTAAAAATCCAGTGTCAACCAAATTTTTCTTGTTTTTTTCAAGGATTTCTGCAGACAATATATGTTGTATTTTGAATTATAATTTTTTCCATATATTGTTATTATGTAACTGTTCCTCACAGAGGAATTTCCTATATCAGCACAAAAAGTTTGCTTACAAACTCTTCGCGTGCGAGCGGTGTCCAAAGGACTTATTTCTTTTCCGCGAGCTACACATCCTTGCAGCGCATTTTTTGCTTTATAGGACAATTTCAACGAAATTTCTTATAAAAAAAGAGCACCTCTGTATTTCTACAAAAAATGCCCTTTACCGACGTCTTATTCTTTCGTTCTGTTTCTGATATTACTTTTTCCTATGGCCAAGGTCTCACCGCAATATCTGCGCCCACCGTAGTAGACAAATAAACCCCTTGATCGCCGGCTTCAATGACATAACCATCACCAATATACAACTCAGCATGGTATGTTTGTGCCTTTCCCTTCTTATACTTACCGCGGATGATAATATCTCCACATTTTAACTTCTTATTGGACTTTAAATTCTTGCCAATGTAATGCTTTCCCTTCTTATAATAGTAATTCGCAAAACCATTGGAATTAAGCGCCCAAGTTGTCTTTCCTATATTCAATCCTGCTGCTTTGTAAGCGCGCCACACCAAAGAACTGCAATCATAATACCCCTTCTGCATACGTTTTTCCTGACTATACTTTGCCACTCCTATCTGGTCTGCCGCATATTTCACAACCTTATACATCTTGCCTGTTTGAACAACCACTAACACAGAAAATGTTTTTCCATCTACATCCACATTCATCCATGTAGTACCAATTTTGTCACCTTTTACTTTTCCGTCTTTTGTAACCGATGCAATTGCATCATCTGCCATTTGGCATGTTACAACAGAATCCTTTTGAAGTTCTTTCACCGGTATGTTCAATTTCTTGCCTTTTTTCACAACCACGACCTGCTTATTCAGTTTCGGATTTGAAAAAACAACTTTGAACGTCAACACTTTACCATCCACCGTCAACGTTATCTTTTGAGCAGATTTCTTATTTTTTGCAGAAATCGAAAGTTGCAAACATCCCATCTCCTCATCCGGATACACATCGATGCTACATTTACTATTGCTGTAGTATGTTTTCTCAGGCTTGTTACTGAAATACCAGCTACTGTATTCTGACGAACCAGAAATGGAAATCGTGAGATTTTCCTTTCGCGCCACCGCAACAGATGACTGTATACTTGGATCCGTCACATCCAACAAACCGGTATACACAACAGGCTCCTGGTTCGGATATTCCACCGTGGCAGTAATAGTCACATCTCCTGTCTTAAACTGAGGGTATACACAACCCATAGCATCTACTGTCGCAACCTCAGGGTCAGAGGAAGAATATGTAATCGTATACGGAAAATCATTTCCCAAATAAATCGAGTAATCACATCCGGCGCTTCCCACTAATACCGCTTTTCCTTTCGGCATTTCACGCAACGCTTTATAGTTGATTTCAACGCATCCTTCTAATACTACGCCATTGCTATAGGTAGTAAAAATCACATAATATACGCCGGGTGCAATTTCCTCACTACCGCAACCGATATAATCATATTGACTTTGCTCATTATACCCATCAATACATAAAAATCCGTCTTCACTTATTTCAAAAAAATTCTCCAAATCATACCGCGTGCTTCCAGTACAATCCATCACCTGCCACTCCCATGTATCTGTAGCTTCTAACTGTTCCAGCAATATCTGTTGCATGGTGCCTAACGTGTAACTTTCCCACCATGACATATTTTGTTTCATTTCTTCAATGCTACTATAATACGTCTGTGCACAAGCAACTTCCTCTTTATAGCTAAAAGACAACATCATTACAAGCATGATACTGAACACAGCCATATATATATGTTTTAACATTCCTAGCTTCTTCATGTGTATCTTCCTCCCTTTATCCTCTATTCCCTATTTAGGCAATTGCGAAACTCTCAAAAACTGTCATTGCCTTGTGCAAGTTTAACAATACCATAAGCAGGTGCTTCACAATCCGTCGGTACTTAGTGAGACATTGTCGAACTTAGTACCGTTACGCATTGTGGCAAGTGCAAAC